>DATIYR010000068.1:0-16391 GCA_035517535.1 Terriglobales bacterium | reverse complement strand
ACCAACGTCCCTGGGAATCGGGGCAAGCACTGGCACTTCAGTGTGCTTGAGAGCATGCTCTTGCGTCCGCTAGGCGGGTGGCCCAGCCTTTTAGTCTTCCCACTGCGCGTAACGACATCTAACGTTGGGTGCCCCTTCCTTCGCTGGTTTTGCGAAGGGCGGGAACCGATGCAATTTGCACCCAGCAGACTTTCACGCCGCGAGGTGCAAAGGAAATCTTCCCCAGCCTTCATTGACCCGCACCAGCGCGGGTTCCCCCAGCCAATAGAATCGATAGCTGCTCCAGCGCCACTGCTCGGGGGAGGCGGCTAATCCGCGCGTCACTGGATTCCGGTGCATGTAGCGAAGCTTCTCGATTGGCTTCAAAGGGCAGAAGGTATTCCTGCTGGGAGACGAGGATGAGCTTAGAAAAACAAAAAGTATTTTATCGTCAGGATAAAAGCGCCAATGGCTTCCCCTAAGCCCGGTCAACGGAAGCGGGCGAATTGTCCCCCGCTTAAGGTTTGAACAATTGCGCCGGTTCTTGGTTTGCGTCGGCAGCTAGGGCGTCTAGTAATCCGACAGCCCTCGTCAGATTATCAACTCCGAATACTAACAACGCCAGCTCCGAGGTTGGTTCTGAACCGGAATAGCTGTAATCGATGTTGATCTGCCCTTCGCCTAAACGTGCAGCTGCGCGCCCTAAAGATCCTGGAGAATTAGTCAATCGAACTACGGCGACTTCAGTCTCCTCAAAGATCATGCGGGCTTCGCCCAATATATGCTGCGCGGTTGTCATATCATCTGCAACGAATCGGACTAGGCTTTCGCGCTCTTCGACGTACGATTGAAACGCCAGGATGTTAACTCCGCGCGAGGCGAGAGCCATGAAGCACTTGCCCAACTCGCCTGGCTTGTCCGGAATCGCAACTGTAAACTCCATCGCTCGTGGCACTAGAGGTGACTCCTTTCCGATTTCGGAGAACTCCACAAGGATGTCGTTAACTTCAAAATATTATGAGCCATTCTCGCCGGCTGCGCTGAGGGATTAGTCCGATGCGGGTTCTGTCTGAGGAAAGTCCAACAGCTTTCCGGGTTGATAAAGCGCGGTCCGGAAACTGGCTCCTTTGGAAAGGTCCTCGGCAGCGTGGGCCTCATCCTCTTCTGCCGGCGCAGGTTCTTCAGGAGTGGAAACGGACACACTCGGCACTGCCACTAGGCTCTGTTCGGCGTCCTCTTCGGAGTGCATGTTGAAGGCCGAACGGAGCGCGATTGGTGTAATCAGTGTTGTTAGCAGCACAACCGCTACCATGACCGCGACCTCAGACTTGCCGAAGATTCCAGTGGTTGCGCCCATTGCTGTCACGATCAGCCCAACTTCACCTCGGGAAATCATGCCGCAGCCGATGCGAATGCTGCGTACCCATCCCATTCCTGATGCAAGCGCCGCCAGCCCGCAGCCCACGAGTTTCCCAATTACAGCGACGACAAATATGACCGTAAGCAGTGTCCAGTGTCCGGCGAGTGCGCGGTAGTCGCTGGAGAGGCCGATCGCGATGAAGAACAGTGGGATCAGGAGACCGTGGCCGATCGCGTGAAAGCTGCGTTCGACGTCAGCCTTGTATTCCGACCCGGCGAATACATATCCGAGTAAATAGGCGCCGGTGATACCAGCCACGCTGCCGAGCCACTCGGCGGAAATCGCATACAACATGATGAGGGCGAACACGCAGCTGGGAACAGCTTCGTTCGCCGAGAGTTTGCGAAGTTGCAGGATCAGCGGGTCAAGGAACTTGTGCGCCGCGCCGTATCCAATCCAGAAAAACAGCGAAACGCATCCAGCAATAACTCCCATTTGCACGATCAAGGGATGACGAGCGGCAGGGCCCATGTGCTGTTCGAGCCAGGCGCTGGTCATGGGAGCGAGGCCGAACGCCGAAACCTTGATTCCACTGCTGGCAGCGGCAGCGAGAAAGGCAAGCACAAACAGGCCCATGACGTCATCGATTACGGCTGCGCCTAAGATCACGGTCGCCTCAGGCGAAGCCATCTTGCCCGCGTCCATTAGAGTTCGCGCCGAGATCGAAACACTGGTGGCGGTCAAGGCGCCGCCGAGGAAACAGGCGGTCGTCCATGAGAGTCCGAAGAGGTGGCCGACTCCGGCGCCAAGAAAGAACGGCCAAATTACTCCAGAGAGCGCGACAAGAAAAGCCGCAAAGCTCGCCTCGCGCATCCGGTCGATATCGGTTTCGAGGCCGGCGATGAACATCAAGACCAGCCCGCCGATTTGCGCCATCAGCAACAGCGCATTCGAGGCTTCGCCTCCGGAGAACAATCCGATGTGCAGGATATTCACTGCCCCTGGCCCGAGCAGGACGCCGACGACGAGTTCACCGAGTATCGGAGGTATTCCGACGCGAGAGAAAAGAGAAGCGCACAGCTTTCCCGCGGGAAGCAAGATCGCGACTAAGAGGGCGAGCTGCAGTCCGGGCGACATTTGTTATGTTATTGCGCGTCGCCAACACTTAAAGCTGTTTCACCGCTGTTGCGCGCCCAAAGACGCTGGACGAGCGAAGTCACAAATGCAAATGGCGAAGTGTATCCACCGCGTTCAATGCCTTCGCGCTTCATGGCTCTGATGGTTGCAGATTGCTTTCGTGCCAGGTCGGATTGCGCGAGATTCTGAGCCAGGAGCGCCGCCATGTGCGTATGCTCTTCTGCTTTATCAACTACGCGCAACCTCATCCATAGCTCTCCAAGCTTCAACTGCGCGATGAAACTGTTAGGTGCCAGCCTGACTGATTCCTTCAGTTCTTCGATCGCGGGATGCACGTCGAGGTTGACACACAAAGCCATTCCGAGGAGTACGCGAAGTTCCGAAACTTCAGGGAATTTTGCGACACATTCCTTAAGCTGGGTCACCAGCAGCGATTTTTCGTCCTTTTCCAAAACGCTCGGGTCTGCAAACATTCGCAAAAGCAAGTGTTGAGTTTGTGGAGCAATCGAAGAGAGCGCAAGCGAGGAAACACGCGCGCTTAACGCGGTTGTAGTTTGCGCATCAGCCAATATAAGATCTGTGCCGCTGTCGCTCATAAGCACCACTCCTGCCAGATTTTGGGGTTGCGCGTTTGATAGTTACACAATCGGCGGGATGCAGCGTTGTATGCATCCCGCCAAGTGGTCGTCGTTTCGTTTTGGCCGACGCTACGCGACAGCGTATGCTCGTTCAGCATGCCTCAGGACTTCGGGTTCCTCGCGGAAGACAAACTCGGGATATCCGAGTTGTCCCATCTCTGGAATGTCCAGACCCGCGACCTCAGTTTCGGCTGACACTCGGTGCCCGATGATGACCTCAAGCGCCCAGTTCACCACGAAACTGAAAGTGAAGACGAAGCCCAACAAGGTCGAAATGCCGACAAGCTGGGCTGCAAGCTGGCTGGCGTCCCCATAGAACAGACCGGTTACCGAGCCTGTCACGCCATTCCAACTGCCGCCGTAATTGCTTGTTCCGTCTGCTAACAATCCAACCGACAGAACGCCCCACAGGCCATTGGTGCCGTGGACTGAGATTGCGCCGACGGGATCGTCAACTTTCATCACATTCTCGACGAACCAGCAGCTTATGCAGACCAGCACGCCCGCAACCAGACCGATGATTGCAGCACCGGTCGTGTTCACGAATCCGCTGGGCGCCGTGATGGCAACCAGGCCAGCCAGCAGGCCATTGCCGCTCATCGACATGTCCGGTTTGCCTTTCAGCGACCACATATAAAGGATGGCGCCGAAAGTTCCGGTGCAGCCCGCCAGCATCGTGTTCACCGCAATCGAACCGATTCGCAGATTTCCGTTCGCCGATGCGCCGAGCGTGCTTCCGGGATTGAAACCGAACCAGCCGAAGGCCAGTATGAAGCAGCCGATCAGCACTGCGGAAACGTCATGTCCGATGATCGCGTTGCTTGATCCGTCGCGGTTATATTTGCCGATCCGCGGGCCGACGAGAAAACAAACCGCTAACGCCGTGATTCCGCCAACTGCATGCACCACGCCAGAACCGGCGAAATCGCAATATCCTTTGCCGAGGCCAAGATTGGTTCCAAGCTGCGAGAGCCAGCCTGCGCCCCAGGCCCAGTTGCCATACAGTGGGTACGTGAACGCGCCCATCAGAACCGACGAAACTGCAAAGGTCAGGAACTTCCAGCGTTCTGCACAGGCGCCGGTGACGATCGTCAGCGCGGTATCCATGAACACCATTTCGAAAAGGAAGATGACCATCACGCCGACGTCATAGGTGTGCCCGGCGAGGAACATTCCCGCTCCGCCGAAAATACCCCACGTTTTGCCGAATAGAGTGAGCGGATGCTCGACCGAGAGAGAATTCAACCCGCCGAGGTTCGCGTTGCCGGCAGCGCCGCCCATTTGTATTGCGAACCCGATCAGCCAGTACGCAAGCAGACCGCAACCATACACAAAGAAGTTCATCATGTAGGTGTGATTTGCATTCTTGACCCGAGTCAAACCGGCCTCAACCAGAGCGAACCCGGCTTGCATGAACATGACCAGAAAGCCCGTGATCAATGTCCAAACGAAGTTGATTGCGATCTTGTTTTGACCAACCTGATTGGCAGTATCCCCAAGCGTCAAGCCGGTCTTGGTATCGGATACAGGAACATCATTGACGGTTCCCGTGATCGTACCGCCCGGATCGCCGGCTTGGAGTTGTTGTGTGGTGGGGGCTTTGGCCGCGGCATCTTTCAGTTCGGCGGCCGAAGGTGGAGTTGCGGCAGGGGCCGCAGCGGGCGCGGACGCCTGGGCTTGAGCGAGGACGCTCAGGAGCAGTCCGAACGCGAGCACACTGAGAATCGAACAATAACGTCGGGTCAATTTCATCGTGATTAGCTCCATGAAGTTTTCTGTAGCGTCGACCTATGCCTTCCAAATGGCGTTTTTGTTGAACGCGGCCGGTAATACAAAAACAATTCCAATCAGACTCACGCCGATTCCGACCAGCGAGAGAACAATGCGGCCTCCTACGCTGGGGACCAGGTGCATGCCGAACAAGGTGAGAATCCATCCGAACAGGGAGAGACCCGCGCCTGTTGCCTTCATGACTGCGGGTGTAGCTGTTCGCGCGGGCCGACCTTCCAGCGGTTTGAGTTTCAGGAAGCTGAATAAGCTCGCAACGAAGATAACCGCGCCTACTGCGATCAAAAACTTCCCGAACCCGGTCGAGAGATATGCAATCCCGACGCAGAGAACTGTGAATCCGACAAGAAACGTTGTGAAGCCACGTCCCTGTCCGGTGTTTGCCGCCATGAATACTCCTTCCTGCTCCCGAGAGAGCACTTACTGGTGGATTAACTGCAACTCGCTTGCTTCCGAACTGAGGCTTTCAAACCTTCCCTCGAACAAATTGAAACGAAAACCGCACAGCTTCGCCCGCATTGCTAACGAAGCTACTCTCGACGGTGGTTCGTCCTCGCGACGCAGCGAGCCGGTGATAATCAGCTGACGCGCTCCCCACTGCCTGGAGCGGTATACCTTCACCGTCGCGCTGCGGATCTCGGGCAGAGAAGAGAACAGAAATTCGCGTACAGCGAGTGCGTCGTGCAGTGCTTCCAGCGCTTCGTTCTCTTCTTTGACCTCGGCCGGAAGATCCACATCCCAGGGATCGTTTGAGCGTGCCAGCCATTCGCATTCCGCGAAATCTTCGCGTAGTTCCAGGCGCAAGAACGTCAGCGGAGCCCTCGAGTTCTGCCCGAAACGTAACCGGTACCGAACCTTCCGCAAGAATTCCGAGGCGGCCCAAATCCACTTCATCTCCTCACTCTCACTAGCTCTTCGACGGGAATGACAAGAAAGATCAGGAACATCATCCCGGCCATGATCTCGACTGCCGGCGGCAATTGATGCTGGAGGCGCAGGACAAGCATGATTGCAACGATCGAAAACCACTGCCACCGTGATCGGCGGAGTCTTTCCAGGCGACCGGTCATGCGGAAGAAATCCAGAAAACGCATTTTCCGGCCCGGCTCAAAGCGACCATGCGCGCGAATGCAACCGATAGCGAAGAAACCTGCCAGTAATAGTTCCAGCCAAGCCGTCTTATCCATTCCTTGCGCTCCTAATTGAATTCCGATTTCACGTACACGATTACCTTGTCGCGGGCATACACGAGCGCGACCGAAACATGGCGCTCCAAATAACTTCCGCGCTGTGCAGCTTTAGGTTGTGTTTTACGGAATCGGCACCGCGTCGTGCCTGAAGACTTGCCTCTTTTCAGCGTCGAAAGGAGGAACAACTCACGAACGTAAGCGGATTATGTTGCCATGTACCAATGAAGTCAAATTCAAACTTTTTATGATCTGCATTACTGGTTTGTAAAAGCGATCTTACGAACTCCGCCATGGACGCGGAAAGTACAGCTTGGCGGGCGGGCGCTCTCAATCTTTAACCGCATGGCTCAACACGATGGCTTCTGCGATCTCCTTCATGGATTTGCGCATTTGTTGACTCTGGCGCTGCAGCCTTTGATAGGCCTCAGCCTCCGTTATCCCGAGATCGCTTTGCAGGATACCCTTGGCGCGTTCAATGAGAGTGCGTGATTCCAGACGTTGCGATAACTCTGCGTTCTGCTCTTCCAGCCGGGCCATTTCGATCTCTGCGCCAACCAGGAACCCGATCATTGAAACCAGCTCAATCTCGCGGTCGCTGTATTGGTAACGCTCCCTATTCTGCACATTGATTACTCCGACCAAGCGGGCGCGGCTGACGAGGGGAACAGAGAGGAATGCGTCAAAATGGTCTTCCGGGAGTTCATTGAAGAATTTGAAACGTGGATCTGAGCCAGCCCGTTGCGATATGACCACTGGCTCACGATGTTCGGCAACCCAGCCTGTGATACCTTGTCCGACTTTGAGTTTTAGGCGGTCGACAGCCTCAGGGTGCGGATTTTTCGAGCCTCGCATTACCAACTCGTCGCCTTCAAGCACGTAAACAAAGCACGAATCACAGGCAACCACGGCGCTAACGAACTCAACCACCTCGCCCAGCACGCTCTCCAACGGGGCGGGAACTCGGGCGGCAATCCGACGCAGGAAGGAGACTGCCGAAATGTTACCGTTTTGGCGGAACTCGCGAAAATCCGCCAATGGTGGCCGTTTCGCAGGCAGAGGTATGTCGGCAGATGCGCCCATACGTCAAGTTATGTGGCTGGATGCGGCCCGACAATCATCCTAAGGTATGGGTTTTGATAGAAAGAGCTTATCGAGGGAATAAACGAAAATACCTATCGCGGCGCATGTAAGAAATGCGTTCGTGCACGCACCTAAAAGTAATTTGGTCGCGAGAGAGTCGCTATCGTGAGTAGTACAATCCGTGCTAATGAATGTCTCCGTCTTCGCGTTGACGGCGGTAGGATTTTTTTCGGCTCGTTTCTCAACGGACGCCAAGCTCATCGTCATGGGGCTGGCTTCGTTGGCAGTCCTCGTAATCTTGTTGTTGTTCTCGCGTTCTGTGAATACTCAGGAAAACCAGCCGAAGAGTTCACGAAGCGGAATTTCTCGTGATCGCGAATAGGGTAGTCTGAGATGCTATTGGGCTTTTTCTTTTCTAGAATACGCCTTCACCTTGTCTGACATCCGTACCAAATCTGCCAGTGAAGCGGCGTTCATCTTTCGCATAACTTGGCCGCGATGCATCTTCGTAGTGACTTCACTAATGGCTAGATGGCTCGCGATTTCTTTGTTGGTCAAGCCACTTACTACAAGCTCCAAGACCTCGCTCTCCCTGGAGGTCAGCTGATTAAATCGGGACTGGATGGCTATCAGTTCCGCATTTTCGGTACGCTGAACACGATCGCGTTCGAGTGCTTGACGAATCGCGCCGAGCAGTTCATTTTTCTGAAAAGGTTTCATCAAGAACTCAACCGCCCCCGCCCTTAGCGCCCGCGACGCCATCGGGACATTACCGTGAGCAGTAATGAAAATTATCGGAATGGAAATTCCTGCCTTCTGCAGACTCTCCTGGAAATCCAACCCGTTCGCGCCGGGGAGGCGAATGTCGAGCAGAAGACAACTGGGCCCGTCAAGATTCGAAGCGCGGCGGAACTGTTCAGTAGAGCTGAACAGTTGAGCGTCGAACCCAACCGATTCCAACAAATTACCGAGTGCTTCACGCACCGATGCGTCGTCATCCACAACACAGATCGTTGGGCGGACATCATTCATCGGAATCCTGAGAACCAATTGGGAGGGTGAATTCAAAAATGGCTCCCCCGCAAGGATTCGCACTCGCCCACAAACGTCCTTTGTGAGATTCAATGATCGAGCGGCTGATGGACAAGCCCATGCCGATACCCTGCGACTTCGTGGTAAAGAAAGGATCGAAAATTTTTCCAGCGATTTCTGGCTTGATTCCCACTCCGCAGTCTTCGACTGCAACGAGAACTTGATCCGGCCCGTTCTTACGTGACCTGATCACGATCTCTTTGCTCGGTACCTTTGGGTCAGACATCGAGTCCATGGCATTAATGATTAAGTTGAGGAGGACCTGCTGGAGTTGGACCAGGTCAACCTTAATCCATGGCAGGGACCGAGCCAGATCGGTACGAATCGAAATACGGCGAGTGGCGGCTTCGTGGCGAAGAAAGTCAACCAGCTCTTCAATTAAATGGTTCAAGTCGAGTAACTGCTTTGCCGGCGGTTCTTTTCTGAATAGAGCACGAATGCGAGCGAGCACGTCAGCCGCACGAGTGCCGTTCTGAATGATGCTCTGAGTGCTCTGGCGCGCTTTTTCTAAATTCGCCGGTTTTGCAGAGAGCCATTCCAGGCATGCATGCCCGTTGGCCACCATGGCCGTGAGTGGTTGGTTAATCTCATGAGCAATCGAGGCAGTAAGCTCATCCATGCTGAGAGCTCGCGAAAGACGAGACAGTTCTGCTTGTGTTTGCATGAGGGCGGTAGTGCGTTCCGACACTTTAATCTCGAGTTCATCGCGCGTTTGTTGAAGCGCTTGCTCACTTCTCTTTTTGGCCGAGCTGATCCAACTCGCAACCAGCGCGCAAATCACAAATGACACAAAGTAGGTTTCAGCGGTGGCACTGACCTGCCACGAATAGAATGGAGGCACGAAGAAGTAATCCACAAAGACTGTCGATAGCACCACGCATAAAAGTCCAGCGCCCATGCCCCCAATCCAGGCGCTTACCATCACAGCCCCAAAAAAAAGAAACAGGAAAGGATAAGGAAAAGCGAAGAGATGCTGAATTCCAAGCGATGCAAACAGCGCTGCGATCGAGAACAGCGTCGCGGTTCCGTAGCGAATCGCGATTGAGTACGAGCCTGCCCCTCCGAGCGGACGGACTCTCACGCTATTGTTCTGACCCTCTTTCTCGGGTACAGGGGCTGCCCCGGCGATTGAACTTGTATGCAAAGCAGGCATGGATTCAGCCTGTGCACAATGATACTGGATAGCTGCAAAATCTCTAGCGGTGGGCGAAGTAGAGCAGAAGCACAAAAATAACGATCGGAACCAGTGCTATTGCGCTATACATCAGCGCTTTGTTCGCTGGACGCTTCACGTCCTGCGACTTAGGCCTGTTCTTGAGAACGACCCGATCCAGCTGTCGAAGGTCAGTTGCCATTTGATTAGCGTTAGCGTAGCGATCTCTTGGTTTGGGCTCCAGCGCTCGGAAGATGACTTCCTGCAATTGAGGTGAAATGCCGGACTCAAGCTCGCTCGGTGGCATTGGGTGCTTTTCAAGGCGATCGAACGGATCTACACCTTGAAACGGCGTTTTTCCGGTCAACATCTCGTAAAGAACAACGCCCACAGCAAAGATGTCACTGCGCGCATCACCGCGCTTGCCGCCCAACTCCTCGGGTGAGATGTAATCAGAAACTCCCACCGATTGCGCAAGATTGGCGAACGTAATTCGTCGCGCGCCCATCATGGCAGCGGTTCCGAAGTTGATCAGCTTGATTCGGTCGTCGGCACCGACCAGGATATTTTCGGGTCGAATGTCGCGATGTGCCACGCCATGATTTTCAACGTATTCCAGTACATCGCAAAGACCGATCGTTATTTTTTGCGCGCGTACTGATGGAAGCTTCTTTTGCGTGAGCAGTAGTTGCCGCAGTGGTTGACCGTCAAAAGACTCCATGACGATGTATGGGCGACTCTGCAAACCGTCGTTTAGCGCCTTAAGGAGCCCCCGATGATTGAACGATTTGGCAATCTCTTGTTCCCGTTGAAAGCGATCAGCAAAAACGGGATCGGTCTCCAGCTCCGGCTGCGGAACTTTGATTAGAACAGGTTGCTCGGTGCTCGCGTCGGTTGCACGGAAAATGGACGCGACCGGCGTATGCGTCAGAACTTCGCCGATTCGATAGTGATCCAACTGCTCGCCCGGATTCACGTGCGTTCGCATGGGGTAATTGGCCGCTCATTGTAGCATCTCGCAAACCGATTTCTTGGCCGCGAATTCCGCGGAGGAAAACGTATCGATCCGATTCTCCCGAAATGGCCGGAGAATTTCGTTCAAGCAACCAAAATATTTTGTTTATCGATCGGATCGAGTAGGGCGCATACAATTTTGTCACTCTGAATATGGTGCAACCAGAGTGCGCTGAACAGACAATAATAAGGACGGTCGGTAATGTGGAAAGTGGAAGTTGGGGTTGATCTCCCGTACGGAGGTGATTGATCTAATTGACGTCCCCGACGGGTATCACGCGAATCGTGAGACTCAATTTTTTCAGAATGTTGGTGAAAGCGAGAACCGACTAGCCGCGGCGAAATCAAGGACCTTCTTGGGATTGTGGAACGCAGTCTTGCCGATTCAAAAGTCGTAGCGGTATCGACTGATCTTAGGTTCATCGCTGCTTTTAATGCAGCTCCTTCCGAATGGCTCGTCATCCTCCCGCAACATAAAGCTCGGGGCATTCCCACAAGCCGACCTGGGGTCCGTGGTAACCTCCGGGATTGTCCGTCGTCCGCGTGAGGGATGTCTCTGTTGGTTCAAAACTCGAGACGGGCTTGGAACGCGATCATCCGCGGACTGCTGTCGCCACCGAGTCCAACTCCGAGCAGGCCGGTCGGAGGAGAAGTAGTGTAGGGGAGCGCTCCAAAGCCGGTCTGCGTCGCGGGTTTGCCGGGGATTCCTGCCAAGGTCATGCTCGGCAGTCCGAAGTTGGGATGATTGAACAGATTGAAGAATTGCGCGTCAAAGCGCAATTTCACATGTTCGCTGACGGGAAACCATTTAGTGAGATAGAAGTCATTCCAAAAGAAGTTTGGACCGCGAAACTGATTCCTTCGGCTATCTCCGAACTGGCAATTCGCCGAAGTGTCGCCGCCGTTACAAGCGCCTGTGCTCGGGTCCACTGCCGAAGTAAACGCGTCAGGATTCAGCCATTGAATTGTCCCGGGTTGGGTTACGCCGGAAATATCGCAGTGCCGACAATAAGGATCAACCCCCGGAACAACGCTTGCGAATTGTGGCCCACTGCCTTGAACGATTCCGTTCCCACCCGCCGAATACGGCGTGCTCAGAACCGAAAACGGAACGCCACTGTGCCAAAACATCGTTCCGGAAATCTGCCAACCGTTGGTAATGTACCCCAAAGAATGATTGCGCAGTCTCAGCGGGAGATCGTAGACATACTGCGCCGTCAGATTATGTCGAATGTCGTAATCGCAATTACCGTAGTCGCGAGCAAGGTCCCCCGGCAAGGGCGAGAGAATTCCGCCCGCCGAAAACTGCAAAAAACCTCCGTTTGAGACCGTATCCAAGCAGTGACTCCATGTGTAATTTACTTGCCCTTGCAGTCCGTGACTCAGGCGCTTCATCCCGGTCAGCTGCAGACCGTGATAATGACTGTTCGCTCCGGTCGAGAACTGAGTGACCGCGCCGAAACGAGGATCGGTTGGCTGTCCATAAGGAAATGGCGCGAAACATCCGGGGCACACCCTCTGGTACCCGTTGACTTGTGTGAGGTATGGCTGATTCACCGCGCGAGTGCCGACGTATTGTGCTTGGGCGCTGGCACTCCTTCCCAATTGATGTTCGATCCCTAAGCTCCACTGCATGAAGTAAGGGGCATGGAGTTCGCCATTGGGCACAGCCGTAATCTCTACCGGCGGCAGGCAGGTCGTGGCATTTGACAGGACTGAAGCGCATGATAGCTGCCCTTGCGCAAATCCGGATGCGAATCTCTGATTGGCTGCAATCGTCGAATCAACTGCGCTGTTTGGAACTCCCGGCGCGATCGCCGTTCCTCCGACTGTACCGAGAAGACCACCCTGGAACGTTTGCACGTACGGCGGGTTCATCCCGATCATATCGGCAACATCGCCGGGAAGTATGTCACTGAACAATCCAAAACCAGTCCGCAGCACGGTTTTCGGATCAAGTTGCCATGCCAGGGCTGTCCTGGGCTGCAGAATGGCGACCGGAGTAGATGAGAACAAATTTCCAAGCCGCGTCCGAATTGCTTCGCTGAGCGGCTCATTCACATCGTGTGAAATCGAAGCAAACGAATTTCGTAAACGTGCAACTTCGTCGTGAGGATTGAGCGGATTCGAATTGAATGTGTCGCGAACGCCGATGCTCCAGGTCAGCTTTGGCGTGAGCTTCCAGGTGTCTTGCGCGTAGAGATCGACATTAAGGAAACTGAATGGTTCATTGGAATAAGTTGGAAAAGCCTTGCTTGCGGTAGATGCCACGCCGTAGATGAACTGCGGCAAATCCGTATAGGTGACGAGCGGAACCGTGCCTTCGTTGAAATCGAAATCATTCAAGCGGAAGAGCCGAATGTTTGTGCCCAGCCTGATCTCGTGGTTACGCTTGCTCCAGGCGAGATTGTCATTGATGAAAAACCGGGAAGCCCGACGGCCCTGCAGCCAGGTATTATCCAAACCACCGATAGTCGTGAACGGGGCGTTCGCTCCGGCTCCCTGCAGCACGATAGGAAAGGCAGCCAGAGTCTTCTGAAAATCAGCCGGAGCGAACAGGCTCGAATACCACGAGAATGCCGGGTTGAAATAGTTGACCAGGTTCTGCGAAAACACATGCGTGTATCCGGCTGCGAACGAATACAGCGGCTGCGGCGAGATGGAATTAAAAAGCGGATTGATCGGGTCAGTGTAAGCGGCTTGCAGTCCGGTATCAGCCTGAAAGCGAAACCAGGCGGTGTTGTTGCTGCCGATGTTGTAATCGATTCGTGCGGTCTGCACCTGCTCATGATCGTCGCTGGAATGCGAGACGCTTTGCCGATTTGCGCAGCCGTCACCGTTCGGAATGCTGCCGGAAGCTGGAGAGCCATTTGAGTTGAAAGGGCATCCGAGCACGGCAAGGGGCACACCGCTCGTGCTTTGGTAAAGCGAAAACATCTTCTGGTAAAAGGGCACCAGTTGCGGGGCCGGAGCATAGGTTGATCCGGTCAGCGAGTCGACGCCTCCAAGCGGGAGTTGGCCCAAAACGTATTGTTGAAACGCTGGCGTCGGAACCGTCGCCGGCGTCACGATGGGTAAGGCGATCCGCACCCACTCGCTGTCAAAAAAGAAGAACAGCTTGTCGTGAACAATAGGCCCGCCCAGGCTGCCTCCGAAATGATTCAGATTAGACTGCGGCTTGTGGTTACCGGGCGTGGCATTGGTAAAGTAGTCCGCGGCGTTCAACAACGATCCATTCCACAGTTCGTACAAATTTCCGTGAAACTTGTTCGTGCCGGACTTGGTTACGTAGTTGACTTGTGACGCGCCATACCGGCCTTGATCGACAGAATAAGAAAGCGTATTGACGGTAACTTCTGAAATCGAATTCAGCCCCAGCACCAGATTGGTTGAGAGGCCGCTGTTGAGATTGGTGAGCGGATCGTTGGTCTCAAGACCATCCACGATGTATCCATTTGAAAGCGCTGGCAGACCATTGAATTCCACATTGCCGTATCCATTTGTTCCCCCGACAAAGTCGTTGCCGCTTCCGGCTGTGTTAATCAGCGCGCCGGGAGCAAACTGCAGAGGGTACGTCAGGTCACCGCCGGGGTTCGGTAGGTTTTCGAGAGCGGGCGCGGCCAGCGTAGTAGACGTGTTGGAGTTGCTCGCATTGATGATCGGAGCCTCAGAACTAACTTCGACTGTCTGACTCGAATGCGCCACTTTCAAAACGAAGTTCACCGTCTGCTTTTGGCCAAGACCTGAGAATACGTTCGTTATTCGCTGCGATTCGAATCCCGCCGCCTCGACGGTGACGCTGTAAGTTCCCGGCTTCAATTGAGGGAAATTGAACCACCCGGATTGGTTCGTCTTCGCGCTGCGTTTCAATCCGGTTTCCTGGCTGGTAATTGTGACGGTCGCGCCGGGAACAACTGCTCCGGTTGCGTCCCTCGCTTGCCCTTGAATGGCGCTCGTGGTCTCGCCCTGCGACCAGGCGCCCGTTGGGATGAGAACGATGACGGTGAAAAGAATCGTGTGGCCGGCTGCGCCAGAAAAAACGTGCTTCCAACCAGCCATTGTGATCTACCTTTCTTTTTGCCTGGAGCGTCGGGAGAGTGCCCTGCGTAATCAGGATACACTATTGGATGTTAATCATAATAAACAACTATTTGGGAATTACGATTTTAATACCCAGATCTTCTCGGCGGCGGGGATGCCAAGCCGAATTTTGCGCTTGTTCACGGACAATGAAATCGTTCCATCGTAGTTCCGGGCTTCGACGGCGATGTGGGCGCCCGGACGAATGCCTTCCTGATCGAAAAACTCGAGCAAATTGCGGTCGCGCTCGTAAACACTGGCCACGATCCATTTCGAACCTGCTTGAACCTCTGTCAGCAAGCGCAGACCCTTCTTGTGGCGTTCGGCAGGACTACGGTGGCCGAGTCCATTTCCATGTGGACAAGTATCCTTGTGTCCCAATCGCTCCGCCAACTTCTTCTCAAAGGCAGGTGACACCGCGTGCTCCAGCCGTTCGGCCTCGTCATGGATCTCGTACCAAGCCATGCCGAAAATCTCGGACAGCATCCGTTCGATCAGGTGATGGCGCACAATTGTGCGCTCGGCGATCGCCCGCCCTTCAGATGTGAGTCGGATATGGCCGTCGGCTTTCAGTGAGACCAATCCATCCTTGGTTAGCCGTTTAAGGGCAAATGTTACGGCAGGCCTGGTGACCTTGAGCCAATGAGCAAGCGTGGCCGGAATGACCGTTTCGCCTTCTGCTTCCGCTTCGGCTATCGCCTTGAGGTAATCCTCTTTTGAGATAGTGATCATTCTTATGTTGAATGCTTGTATCTGCTGTGGAGTCTAGCATTGGTACGCGAACATTCTTCCCGCCTGCACGGCCAGGCGCAACCGCTCTTCGCTTTCTCGCAACGCCTCTTGAGCGAGCTTCCGTTCGGTGACATCAACGCTGATTCCCACCAGGCGTTCCGGCTGCCCACCGAGTGAATAAACATATTTGCCTCGTGAACGCAGCCAAGACACGGTTCCATCGCCGCAGTTCACTCGGAATTCGTGGTCGAACTCGCGACGTTCATTCTTGGCTATTTCAAGAGCATCGCGCAACTTGAGGCGATCATGCTGGGGGTATTATGTTTCACTTGATTTGGTGGATCGTTGTGGGCCTGGTCGCGGGCTGGATAACAGGTAAGGTGATGCGAGGTCCAGATCACGGTTTTTTTATGGACATTCTTATCGGAATTGCGGGTGCGGTCATGGGCGGTTTGCTCATGCGCGCGCTTGGTTTCGCAGGCCAGGCAGGCACAATCTACACAATTCTGGTTGCTACAGGCGGCGCCGTGTTGCTCACTTTTCTTTATCGACTGATCACGCGGAAACCCGGCAGCGGAAGCAGGAGCGGGACGGGGCTAGGTAGAGCCGCCTAGCCGCGATGCCGACGGTACCATCTCATGTTCGGCGTGTGTGCACCGCAATCGCGCACTTTGTGGTAGAGCACATTTGTGTGCTTGAGAGGTCGATCAGCCAAGAACGAAGTGCTACGCTCGTTCTCTGAACGCGCGTCGCATGTTCTGATTCAAGATCAGCTTGTTCAATCTAAATGGAAGTCACGCACAGCCGGTTAATTGAGTCGCACTCGGCCCATCGCATTTCTCGCATGATTAGTCGCAGCACTTAGACTTCTTAAGGCCCCGAACAGTTCACAACGATTAAGGCGATGAAGCCTCTCGTTGTTCATAACGAATGCAACTACCTTCCAACGGCGAAGGTCTCAAGGAACGCATTAAAAGCTACGGGAAGTGCAGCGAAGCGACGGGAATTTGCGGGAGTCAGTTTGAGGCGATAATAAGGATGATTGGTAATGTGGAAAGTGGAAGTTAGTGTTGATCTCCCGCACGGAAATTATTGATTTAGTTGGCGTCCCCGACGGGATTTGAACCCGTGTTACCGCCGTGAAAGGG
>DATIYR010000067.1:0-3038 GCA_035517535.1 Terriglobales bacterium | reverse complement strand
CTGCTTGTCTCTACCAGGGATTGAAATTGAGAGAAGGTCAAACTGCGGATGGAGTCCCAGCATGAGTCGGCGCTTTGCCCTGAAAATCGCCGATCATCTCGAGTGTCCCGCCAAGAAGAAACACTATAACCAAGGGGTTTTTTCCGAGATTGCGCCCCGATACCATTTCATCACCAGAGTACTTTCTTTCGGACGCGACGCGGCATGGAAGCGCACGCTGGTTTCTTTGCTTCCCTCTCACGAGTCTCCTGTTTGCCTTGATCTCGCCTGCGGCACCGGCGACATTACGTTTTTGCTTGCCGACAGGTACCCACGTGGCCGCGTCACCGGACTGGACATCACTGAACCGATGCTGCAGATCGCCCGTCAGCGCAATACTCGCGCGAATGTCAGTTTCGCCAACCAGGACATGGGATCGCTTGAAATCGTTTCCGAATCCGTGGACATTGTCACCGGCGGATACGCCCTGCGGAATGCACCGGACCTCGGAACAACGATTGATGAAATCAGCCGCGTTCTGAAGCCGGGTAGCGTGGCAGCCTTTCTCGATTTTTCCAAGCCCGGCGCAAACATCCCGCAGAAGATGGAATACTGGGGCCTGAAGATGTGGACAGGATCGTGGGGTGTGCTTCTGCACCGCAATCATGAAGTCTACAGCTACATCGCCGAAAGCCTGCAGCGCTTTCCCGACCGCCATCACTTGCGGAGCGCTTTCCGTGCAAGGGGATTTTCTGTCATCGACTCCCGTCTTTTTTTTGGGGGAATCACCGAACTGCTGGTGGTCCAAAAAACGCGGCGAAGCCCGGCAGAGACTCGGAGCGAAGTTCGATCTTCGCGCCTTCCACGATGAGGTGCGACGAAAACGAATACGCGCAGTACAAGCCCACGCACAACGTCGCAGTAACTCAGCTAAAAGCAGAACCCAAAACCCGATGTCATCCCGAATCCGTTCGCGGGCAGGTTGGGTGAGTTCATGAACTATGGCCAATAAGGACCATTGGCTTGAGGGAGTTCGCCGCGCTGTGCTGATCTCGCTGCTTTCAATCTTTCCTGCGCGGCGGCGCGGATTCTTATCTTCCCCTCAATGCAATTGAGTACGAAACCGCTGACAGTCCGGTGTTCAAGCCGAGCTGCGCCACGTATCAGTTCTGCTTCTTCAACAGAGCAACGAATCAGCAATGCGGTCCTCTTTGTGTTCGCCATGCTACGGATGATATCACTAGATATCCTTGATATCACCGGCAGATTAAAGTATATTTTTGGACATTAAGCGTGAGTAACCGCCCGTGAAAGACGAAAACGCAGAACGCTGGCGGGCCCTTTGTGAACAGGCGGCAGTTGAACAAGACCCAGCTCGGCTCATGGAGTTAATCAGCCAGATAAACAAGATGCTGGAGGAAAAGGAACAACGCCTGCTCAGGCAAGAAAACGAAAGGATGTCGCACGAGGCGGGGTAGTTCGCTTTATGACCATTCTGATGCTAGGCCAGCAATTGGAACTTGGTTATTATCGCGCGGCCTTTCTGCAGTCGCACGGCTTTCACGTTATATTTCCTGAAAACAAAAGCGCGGCGCTTGCCGCGATACAGGCGGGCGGCTTTGATGCCGCGATCATTAGCTACACCCTTCCAGAAGAGACCGCCAAAGAATTCGTTGGCATGATTAAGCAACTGGACAAAGACTGCCCTGTCGTGGCAATTACGCAAAAACGATGGAACGGGGAAGGTTTTGAGCATGACGAAACAGTTCTGGATGTGGACCGGCCACCAGCCCTGCTTGAGGCGCTCATTCGTATCGAGAAGCGCAGGCAAGGACAATCACAAATCCGCCGCGTGAAGTAAACTAACAACAGACATTTTCACATGAGCACGTGCCGAGGACGACCCGTATTTACTGACACATCCCGATAGCATTCATTGACAGCAAGTTTGATCACCTCCCTCCCGCAACCCCCGTCGCCTCGCGAATGATCTCCGCTTCGCGCTCGCGATACGGCTTCCCATCCGGATAAAAAATGTCGTGGAACCATACCGGCGGCGGTTCGAGCACATACGGCTTCTCCCATGAATCCCATGGCAAATAGGTTTGCGATTTCCCCGCGACGAATCCCCAATTGATCGCGGCCACGTGGTGCGCCTTCGCGATCGGCAGAATTGTGTCGAACGTGCTGCCTACGGAACGAGCCATGTATTCCGTGCAAATAATCGGCCGGTGGTATTGCTCGAGCCACTTCACGTGCTCTTCAAAATCTTCCGGCCAGCTGTAGTTGTGAAATGAGAGCACATCCGATTGCTCAAACTGCACCCGCGCAATCGGATCGAGCTTCTCCGGCGACGACCAATCCCCTTCCCACAAACCGCTGGTCAGCGGCTGTGAGGGATTCGCCGCCCGCGCCCACTCAAACACCTTCGGCAGCAACTCGAGCACGCGTTCCTTCTTGTTCGGTAGCTCAACCCGGTGATACGCGCCGCCATTGGTGTTCGAAGGCTCATTCCACACATCCCACGCCAGAATGCGCGGATCGTTCGCAAACGCGCCTACCACGCCTTCAACATAAGCGCGCAGCCTCGCTTCCTGCGATGGATCTTTCAGCGCCAGCGCGCCCGGGCTTTGCACCCATCCGGAATTGTGCACACCGGGAATCGGCGGATGTTGCGGCCCAAGTTTGGGATACGGATCCCAGCAGGAATCAAACAAAACAAAAATCGGCCGTATGTGGTGCCGCGAGGCAATCGTCAAAAATTGATCGATTCTCTTCTTGAATCCCGCCGCGTCCTGCTCCCACAGCAGATCGTGCAGAAACACGCGCATGGTTTTCATGCCCAGCGATTCCGCCCAGCCAAATTCTTTATCGATTTCCGCGGGGTCGAACGTCTTCGCCTGCCACATCTCGAGTTGGTTGATCGCATCCTGCGGAAGAAAATTGCTGCCCACCAGATATGGCTGATGCTGATACCATTCATTCGCCTTCGCCTCACTCCAGCGAGTCGGCGATGGTTGCGAAAGCAACGCGACGGATGAGGCTGCAAATAGGATTAC
>DATIYR010000066.1:0-6326 GCA_035517535.1 Terriglobales bacterium | reverse complement strand
GCGACCGGCAGCATGCACGCGGCCAGCGCCGCGAGAGCCAGAGTTCTCCGTTTCAAAAGGAACTCCTTCCGAAGGGAAGACGTCAGGCGGCCTTCTTGACGCGGCCGGAGCGAATGCAGGCGGTGCAGGCGCGGACCTGTTGGCGCACGCCGCCAATAACCGCTCGCACGCGCCGCAGATTGGGATTCCAGCGGCGCCGCGTGACATTGTGCGCGTGGCTGATCGTGTTTCCGTATCGCGGCTTCTTGCCGCAAATCTCACATGCCAGTGCCATCTTTGTCTTGCTCCAGAATGAAAGGGATTTTTGCGTGCGAATCAGCGAAATTTCATGCTACCAGAGATTGCCGCGCCCGAAAAGCAATTTGGCCCGAATGCGCTGCGCCAACGCGCCGCGATCCCGCTGTTCCGTCCCATCGGCTCCGCCTTCTCGCAGGGACGCAAAATGCCCCACCGCGCACTTTTTCCTTGGACGACTTTAGTCTACACAGGCAAGCACTTGACACACGGACATGATCCTGCGAGATAATGTTCTAGTATCCTCGGAGTCTGTACACACGCCTCGTTTGTTTCCACTCACACGTAGCGCCGGGCGCTAAAGCTCGTCCACACCGAGAATTTGCGCTGAGAGTTCGCGTAGGCCCTTCCACCCTCTCGCGCTTTCGACGTATCAGCCGCAAAAAAAGGCCCCGTCCCTCTTGCGAAGAACGGGGCCCGTTAGAGTTTTGCGCACCGCCTAGAAGATGAACTTCAAGGCGAGTTGCACGATGCGCGGAGGCACGGAGCTGTTCTGAATCTGTCCAAACGTGGCATCGGCACGGTTGTTAACCGGGGGATTGAACTGCGGGTGATTCCAGACGTTGTAGAATTCAGCCCGGAACTGCGCGGTCAATCCTTCGGTGACCTTCGTGTTCTTGATAATCGAGATGTCCCAGTTGTGCTGCCCGGGACCCATGATCGATCCCACAGCGGAGTTTCCGAATCCGGTACCCGCGCCCGGGAACAAAGAACCCTCGCCGAAGAACGGCGGACCAGGCGGGAAGAAGGGGCTGGGAAACGCCCCGCACGAAGCCGCCGCATTGCCGGTGGGATTCGGAATCCCTCCGATGCAGGGCGCGTTGGTGAATGCCGACGAATTGATCCATCCCTTGCCGCCCGCGAGACCACTGAGCACACGTGCGGTAGTGCTTCCCGAAGTCGCAAGCGGCACCGTTGACTGACAGACGCCGAAATGGTTGCAGTCCGTTGCGGAGGTCAACTCTGCCCGGACTCCACCGCCGCCGAATCCACCGGCTCCGTAAATCATGCCAGCATTGCCATCGGTCACCGTAAAGGGTTCGCCGTCTTGGATCGTGGTAATTCCGGAAACGGTCCATCCACCGAAAACGTGGCCAGAAAGACCCTGCTGGTTCTTGTACGGCAGATCGTAGCTATAAGCGATGATGAGGCGCTGCGGTCGGTTGAATGCCGCAAGACCGTACTGCTGGCCGAAATCGAGCGAATCGTTGCTCGACGCGCCACCGGAAAGGACGTTACCCGGAGCTGCGATGCCGCCGCCGGCCTCAGGCGAATTGATGTTCGTGATGAGCTTGCTCCACGTATAGGACGCCTGGACCAAAAGCCCGTGAGAGAACTGGTGCCGGATTTGAGCCTGCAGGCTGTTGTAGATCGAATCACCCTGCGTGGTTGTGTTTGAAAGACCTGTCGTCGCATATCCGAGATAGGACGCGCGACCGAGTGTATTTCCGGGGTATACCGCCCCGCTCCCGGTGTTGTACAGAATCTGGGTCGCGGGGTTCGTGTTGGCAGCATCGTTAAACGCGAAGGAATTGGGCGTGCCCTGTGCGCCAGAGCCGAGAACCATCCGGACGTTTTGCATGTTGTCGGGCGCAACTACGGGCCCATTGGGAGCGTTCGGCGCCAAGAAGGCGTAATTGATCGTATGCGCCCAGTCGTAAAGATGCGTGCCGTGCGTGCCCACATAGCCGATATCCACGACCCAATCGTGAGCCACCTCGTACTGCAGGTCGAGGTTGTATTGCTGAATCAAGGGAACGCTAATTCCCTCAAAGATCGACGTTGTGCCGATGCCACTGCCGCCGTTGTTGCCCCTAATCAGTGTGGCCCCTGTTGTGGGATTACCAACCTGCACCTGAAGGGTGCGCGGTGCCCATCCCAAAATTCCGCCAGTTGCTGACGCGGCGATGGGCGTATCCAGAGCATTTCCAGTAAAGGCGCCGTTGACGTAACCGTTGTACGGTGCGTTGCCCGCGTTGTTATTTGCCAGCAAATTTGCGTAGACAGCATCGTAGAAGATGCCGTAGCCGGCACGAACCACGAACTTCTCGCTGAACGGTTGCCATGCGAGACCGATCCGCGGCCCGAAGTCCGTGATGGGCGCGCCATGCACTAGTGTCTTGTTCGTATTGACGTAAACGCCCGTCGCCCCACCCGGATACCCGGGGTAGATCCCCGCAGGGGCCACTAATCCGCATGCAGACAGTGCCAATGGCGCACCGCATCGGGCGATACTGGGGTTGTAGTTGGACTGCACGACGTAGCCGGCGAGCGTGCCGACCAAGTTGTTGTTGGCTACCGGCACGAAACAGAACTCGCTGATGGACGTAGTACAGGGCGGTCCACTTGTAACTTGGTTAGCTAGGAAAAAGGAGCCCGTATTTACGAGGCCGGCCTCGGTGGCCCATCCGTTGGTGAATAGGCCTGTCTCGTCAGACGGGTATCCGTCATATTCCCAACGAAGACCCAAGTCCAAGGTGAGCTTGGGCGTCACCTTGATGTCGTCTTCAAGGTAAGCGGCAAATTGGTTCGCTCGCTGGTCGTGCGGATTGCCGTTCGCCTCTCCGAGGCCGTAGAAGTTGACGAAAATGCCGTTCCCAGCCGGAGCGGGCGTGAACGGGGGACCGCTTGAGCTAGTCAGGAAGTCAGCCGGGGACGCAAAAATCATTCCGCCTCGTCCCGGCAGCGTCCAATTGTACTGAATGCGGTCCACCTCTGCGCCAGCGCGGATTGCGTGCTTCCCGTGGTTCCAGGAGACGTTGTCCTTGTACTGGAAAGTGTTGAAATAGTTGGTGGCCGAAGCAAAAAAGTTCCCACCGGTGTTGAATGGCCCTTGCGCATAGCCCAGCGGACACAAGGTACCCGGAGCCGGAGAGCACGTGCTGGTTGAGACTGCGATACCGGCGAAAGATATCGTCGGAATCTCAAGTGGAATTGGATTGATGCCGCTCTTGGGGACGTCGCCACAACCGCCGACTGAGACTGCAAGAGGAGGAGTTATCCCGACGTCGCAGGCAGCGATGTAATTGCCCGGGACCGCAACCGTCGTCGTTCGAACGAATGAGAACAGAGCCTCATTGACGAGGTTGCTCGTTGCGACCGTCGTCAGCTTGAGAGTCTCGTTGGTCGACGTGTAATTCACGTCTTCAGGAGACCCCGGGGCGCAGCTATTCAAGAGGTTGCCTATGCCGTTGAGGCACACGAACGACTGGTCCTGCGGATCCTTGGAGTAGAAGAATTTCTGCGAAAACGTGTTCTTGGAGTCGATGATGTAATCCAGGTTCCCCAGATATTGGTCCTCGTTCGCGCGCGTCGGTTGGGCGAATGCGAGCGCGGGGCTGATCGTTATTGGTGCACCGTTGCTGAAGGGAACGCTCGGGACATAAAAGCCCTGATTCAGACCACCCTTGGGCCCTGGTTGCTGGAGAATCTTTATGGCCGTGGAGCTGATGTTTGACCCGTTGTTGGCGACTGGAACCTGCGTGCCAAAGATTGGAACTGACGTTTTCAGGCCTCCAAACACGCAGCCCAAGTACGACTGATAGGTCGTGTAGTTACAAGCAGGATTCCCTGCGACGTAATTCAGGGGAATGCTGCCCGACTCATCCCCACGAGTCCCATCGGGCAGGCTGAATGGATAGAGGCTAAGACCCGTGCTCAGACCTGTAGCGAACCCATTCGTGCCAACTGCGTTGAGCTGCCGGAAACCCTGGTAGGAACCAAAGAAGAACAACTTGTCTTTCTTGATCGGGCCGCCCAGCGTGCCACCGAACATATTTTCATTCAAAGTTTCAGGCTTGTTGGGCGCGTCGAGCTTCGCTTCGCTGATCTTGTTGAAGAAGTCGTTAGCGTCCATGAAGCTATTCCGGAAGAACTCCCAGGCCGCGCCGTGAAGCTGGTTCGTGCCGCTCTTGGTGACGACGTTGACGCTCGCGCCCGGGTTCCGACCGTATTCTGCGTCGTACTGCGATGTCTGAATCTTGAACTCTTGAATCGAGTCTGGATTCGGAATAGCAATCCCGGGGAAGTTGCCAGACTGCGCTGCGCCTCCGCTGCCATAGTTGGTGAGCGTAGCGCCGTCCATCATGTAGTTGTTCTGGTCGGAGCCCATGCCGTTTACGTTGATGTCCTGCGTGCCATTGCCAACCGCAGCAGCGCTGGCGACGTTGGCCACGACGCCCGGCGAAAGATCGATGATGTTCGTGTAATTGCGGGAGCTCAGCGGGAGTTGGGTCACCGTCTGCGATCCCACCAGCGTTCCTACCGTCGCGTTTTGCGTCTGCACCGTTTCGACGGTGGATTCGACGGTCACTTCCGTCGCCTGCGCGCCGAGCTCTAGCTTCGCATTCAGCACGGCAGTTTCCGTGATGTTGATGGTGACGGATCCGACCTGAGCGGTCTTGAAACCGCTGGCGCTGAACTTCACCGAGTAATCGCCGGGTGGCAGTTGAGAGAACTTATACACGCCGGAAACGTCTGTGACAGTTGTGCGTTCCTGGCCGGTCGCCTTGTTATCCGCGGCGACAGTGGCACCAGAAATCACCGCATTGGACGGATCAGTCACCGTCCCGGTCAAGGCACCAGTCGTGCCAGATTGCGCCCACACCGGCGTGGTACACGCGATGAGAATTGCTAGGGAAACGACAAACGAACGGACAAACTGCGGACGTACAAATAGCTTACGCATTACCCACCCCCACGTGAAGTTAAGTTCAGCTGCCACCCATGCACTTCTCAAACCGAACGACTAATTCACGCCACCCGGCCGCAGCAACGGTCGGTCAACTATCAATCACCGACCCACCGCAGCCAAAAAGAACGCAACATCGACAAGCCCCGGAACGCATTGCGAAATCGGGGCTGCTCCAAGTTAGTTGTCGCGGGAAATATCACAGTCGACGAAGATGTGTCAAGCATTCGTTTGTATCGATCTCGTCTATTAACGAGAAGTGGCACGATAACTGAGGAACGACTTGATGCCGCAGATGCGCCTTCAGCGCTTTTGACCGACGAGCCCTGCGATCGTATCCATCAAATCGAATTTGGTGAGGACTTCGAACTCGCCCGATTCCATCTCCACAAAAACGGCGGGGCTCTCGTGGCTCAACAGGTGAGTCACACGCTCGACCGGCGCGTTGGATGGAACCTGCGGTATCGGCGCTCCCATCACTTCGCGCACAATTAGCTTGCGAAGATCTTTGCCCTGCAACGCGAGGTTCAGGATCTTGTCCTCGAAAACAGTCCCGACGGATCGCCCGTCCTCGAAAACGGGAAGCTGCGAGATATCCTGCTGCTGCATCGTCTGAAGCGCTTGAAAAACGGTGCGATTCGGCCCAACGACGATCAGATCGCGCTTCTTGCCTTTCTGGCGCTTTACGCGAATCACGTCCGCGGCTGTGAGCGTCACTTCCGCGTCCGCAAATCCCAGATCGCGCATCCAGCTGTCGTTATACAACTTGCTCAGATAGCGGCCTCCCGCGTCGGGCAGAAGCCCGACTATTACGTCGCCTTTCTTGCAATTCTTGGCCACTCGTAACGCTGCCGAAACGCATCCTCCGCTGGATCCTCCCGCAAAAATACCCTCGCGCTTTGCCAGACGCCGCGCCCATAGAAAGCATTCCTCGTCATTTACCTGCACGATGTCGTCGAGTATCGCAAAATCCATCGCTCCGGGCAGAATGTCTTCGCCAATTCCCTCGACCACATACGTCCGAGCCTTCCCGATGTTGCCCGTCTTCCAGTACTCGTAGAAAAGCGAGCCGTACGGGTCAACTCCAATCACTCTGACTTGCGGATTCCGCTCTTTTAGAAAGCGTCCCGCGCCGCTGGCCGTGCCGCCCGTTCCGAGGCCGCAAACGAAGTGCGTGATTTTTCCTTCGGTGTCTTTCCAAATTTCGGGACCGGTGGTGCGATAGTGCGCCTCGGCGTTCGCCGGATTGTCGTACTGATTTGCGAAGTAAGAATTTGGAATTTCGCGCGCGAGTTTTTTCGCCACCGAATAATAGCTTCGCGGATCTTCCGGCTCGACGGCC
>DATIYR010000065.1:0-3686 GCA_035517535.1 Terriglobales bacterium | reverse complement strand
AAGGAAGGGGCACCCAACGTTAGATGTCGTTACGCGCAGTGGGAAGACTAAAAGGCTGGGCCACCCGCCTAGCGGACGCAAGAGCATGCTCTCAAGCACACTGAAGTGCCAGTGCTTGCCCCGATTCCCAGGGACGTTGGTCCCGCGAGTCAACTTCCGAATTGCGACGATACGGCCAGTGACACCGGTTCGTTCCAGTGCTTGCGAAGCACTGCTCGACCGCAGAGGAAACTCTCTGGATATTGCGATTACCAACTGCTCACCGGAGAGGTCACTGCGGATTCCACCGGAGAGAATAGATTTGCACGACGCTGGTATCGCTCATCATGGCGGGTCGTCCATCGGGGGTAATCGAGAGAAGTTGGTCGAACCCATTTGAACTGACGCTCAAACCATTAAACTTGGCAATGAGAGCCCATTTCCCATCGGCAATATTCAGCCGGTAGACTCCCGGCTGCTCTCCCGGTTCTGCGTTTGTTTTTGCCAGCAATACGGACTTGGAATCGCCTGACCACCTCCAGAAGCCCCAGTCACTCCCAAATTGTTTCAAGACTTTCCAGGTTTTCGTTTCTTGTGAGTAGACGACCATGCGTTTTGGTGGGTTTGCGATTGCTACCATGTATTTTCCGTCAGGCGACCAGGAAGGGACATAAAAACCCTTCGAGCCGGGCCACACGGACACTTTTTTGCTCGTGAGATCCAGAACCTGGATACCAGGGAAGTGTCCCGGAAACGGCCAATCATTGAACTCGATGGATGCTCCGTCCGGAGACCAAGTAGGAGCTATCTCGACCTTACCCTGCGAAGTGAGCTGCTCGGGGACACCGCCATCGATCGGCACGCGGTAGATTTCGTCGAAATTAGAGAAGACCACCCACTTGCTATCGGGAGACCATTCCGGCATAAATGCCGGAATGCTTGTCAACTGGAGCCTTTCGCTGCCGTCGAGCCTGCTGCGCCATAAGAAACGACGGGGGTAGTCGGCGTAAACCATCCATTGGCGGTCAGGAGAAATCACGAAACAAGAGGCGGCCAGGCCTCCCAGATAGGGAATGAAACGTTGCTCTTTCGAGTCATAAACCTGCATAGCTCCCTGCGCGACCCTACCGATAACAAGTAGGCCGGTGCTATCGCGGGTCGGGGTCATTGCCAATACATCCATTTGCTCGGGCGTAAGACGTACGGCCGACGCTTTCTTCCAAAATTCGAACCATGGCGGAGAGATTAGTTCGTATGTGCTATTGAAACCGCCACGGCTCGAGGTAAATAGAAAATGCCGGCCGTCGAGAGTCCACTGGCCAACCCATTGGTCGGCGTCAGACGGCCAATTGAGCAAGAGTGGGTGAACATTGCTGCCATCTGTGTTCATTTCGAAAATTCGCGCTGGCTCGCCTGATTTTTGTCCGTACACCGTCGCTCGAATTCGCTTCGAATCAGGCGAAAATCGGGGCGAACCGTCAACCATACGATTCGCATTCCAGATTTCTCTGGAATTCGCACCATTCGCATCGCTGACAAAAACAGAGTTCAAATCCGCATACGCAATCAAACGCCCATCCGGTGACCAACTTGCGCCACGCGCCATCTGGTTCCCTAATCTTCTTGGCGAACCACCCAGCACCGGAATGGTCCACATGGAGCCGCGTGCTGTCTCGTCGTTCAGATCCGGCTTGAACATCATCAACTGGGAAGCATCAGGAGAGATGTCTAAAATCTTCATTCCTGAAACAGACGCCTGCAGCGGCTCCATGGTGCCCCCGGTCGCGGACATCTCGACAGGGTGCCCGTCGCTCTGAAAATACAGCCTCGCGCCATCGGTAACCATTCCCCCATCTTTTTTGTCGCTTGTAAAAGTAACCTGCTGCATTTCCAGTGGGGTTGTTGGGCCGCGAGATACACTCAAGCCGACGAGGAGTAAGACAAGAAGTGTTGCGATAAATGCCGCCGCCGCAAGAAGCCACAGCCGGATCCTTCTTCCTGTTTGTACATTGCTTGTCCTGGCCGAGACGGTTCCGCTTGTCGCTTGTGTGCTTAAGTGGCGCAAGTCAACTGCAATTTCTTTGGCAGTTTGGTACCGGTCCTCCGGGTCCTTGGCGAGACACTTGAGAATAATGTCGTCAGCTTTTGCCGACAGCTTCCGATTGACGTTGCTCGGCGGAGAAGCCGGGCGATTCAGAATTTCATCAACCAGCCGTGCATGCAGCGATGAACTATACAGGCGCTGCCCCGTCGCAATCTCATAAAGCACGACCCCCAATGCATAAATGTCGGAACGCGCATCGAGGTTCTCGCCGCGCAGTTGTTCCGGCGACATATAAGGCAGAGTGCCCGTGATTGTGTTGGTTTCGGTCAATGTGGCAGCGTCGGATTGGTTGGACTCGGCTATCAGCTTAGCCACACCGAAATCGAGGACTTTTACCAGACCCGATTGAGTAACGAAGATATTGCTGGGTTTGATGTCGCGATGAATCACTCCCTTGGAGTGTGCCGCGGCAAGCGCCTCGGCAATGGGCATTCCCAATTTCGCGACGAACCCGGTGTCCACCGCCCGCCGGCCCGAGATATATGTAGCGAGCGTCCGCCCATCGAGATATTCCATCACGATAAATTCGCGGCCCTGGTACACGTCGATATCGTGAATCGTGCAAATATTGGGATGGTTGAGCGACGAAGCGGCACGGGCTTCGCGGCGAAAGCGCTCTAACGCGACGGAATCCGCTGCCATGTGCTCAGGGAGGAATTTCAGCGCGACCAGGCGGCCAAGTCTAGTGTCCTCGGCCTTGTATACCACGCCCATGCCCCCGAAACCGATTTCTTCAAGAATGCGGTAGTGTCCGACCGCAACGCCCTTCAAGTCAGGCCGCGGCGCTGCTGCGGTTGTGGCGGACGGAGCCCTATTGGTGTTCAACTGGTCCGCAAATGCTGGTTTCTCGATGAAGCTCGCAGAGTCGCTATGATGAGCCAACAGCGATTCCACCTCGCGGCGCAGTTCTTCATCGCCCGCGCAGGATTCTTCAATCACCGCGCTGCGCTGGCTTTCGTCCGCTTCGAGCACCTTGTGAAAAATGCTTTCGACTTTTCCCCATCGCTCAGGCTTCATCGGATTGATTTCCGCTCAGTTCGCGCATCAGCCAGGCCTTGGCCAACCGCCAATCGCGCGCCACGGTTTCGGGTGAAACCTTCAATACTTCCGCAGTTTCCTCGACACTAAGGCCGCCAAAAAAGCGCATGGTTACCACTTGGCTCTTGCGGTCGTCCACTTTCGCCAGCTGATTGAGCGCGTCATCCACAGCGACCAAATCCGCGGAAGGTTCCGGGGAGATTACCAGAGCATCGTCCAACGAGAGCGCTCTTGCTCCATCGCGACGTTTGTGCGACTGCCGGGCACGGGCCTGGTCGGTGAGAATGCGCCGCATTTGTCGCGCGCACAGCGCGAAAAAGTGCGCCCGGTTCTGCCAGTCAATCGGCTTCAGATCGGAGAGACGCAGATAAAGCTCATTGATCAGCGCCGTCGTCTGTAGAGTATGGCCGTCGCGTTCCCCTGACATGCAACGCCGGGCGGCCCGATGCAGCTCGCGGTAAACCTGGGGAGTCAGCTTGTCGAGAGCACGTTCGTCGCCCTGGCGCCAGGCCTGAAGCAGTTGGGTGATCTCGTGTTCGAGGGCGTCGTCCATCCAAATCCCCGG
>DATIYR010000064.1:0-3574 GCA_035517535.1 Terriglobales bacterium | reverse complement strand
TGAAATATGGCCTGGATGATTTGCAGCTGTTCTTTCAAGGAGATGTGAGATTTTTGCAGCAGTTTGGTTGAAGCGGTCGTTGGTGCACGCCGTACATAAGCGTCGTCGGCTCTCGGTCGTCGGCTGGGCCAGAAGCAAAAGCTCAGAGCACATGTCATTCCGAACCGCTTCAGCGGTGAGGAATCTGCAGTTTTCTGGAGAGGTTAGTCAATTTCGGATATGGATAAGAATGTTCCCTTCACGGATCTAATTCCAAGCCTGAGGGAACACTGGGCGACGAATGATATCGACCAGTGGATTTCTATTGAGGGCGATTTCGAGCATTTAGTGGGTTACAGTCGTGTATTGTGGCCAGAATTTATGGAATACGATGATTGCGTGTTCCGAACCCTTCGTTTCACAGAAGAGAATTATCGCGGATTCATGGAGCAAACTAACGGTGACAAAGCCGCTGTTGAAGCCGTCATGAATCACGAGCACATTCTCGACATTTTTTCTAACGCCTCAATAAAGCCCTCACAAAGTATGGTCTTGTATGTTGGAAGACTGTTGAAAGATATATGGGACGCCAAGCTCAAACGTGATTTTCCTGCCAGGAGAATAACCGTCAGCTTTCCCGAAGGGCCATTCGAGGACCCGTTGCAGTACGAGGTTTCCTTTTTTCAAGAACAATGAAACTTTCTGCAAAATGGATTCGCGACTTCGTCAACGCCACTGTCAACGAGCGTCGGTTCTCCGAAGATCTAACTTCGATTGGCATCGCGGTCGAGGGCATTTCTGGCGACGGCCCGAATATTGTTTTCGAAATGGAGATCGGGACAAATCGTCCGGACGCGATGAATCATTACGGAGTGGCGCGCGAGGCAGCGGCGCTTTATCGCACAGAGTTGAAGCCCATTGCTGTTCCGTCGCAAGGTACTGCTGAGAGCAAACCCGGCAGCGATTTCGACATTAACATCGACGATGCCTCAGGTTGCGCCCGTTACACCGCGCAGATCATTCGCGGAGTAAAGATCAAATCTTCGCCCGAAAAGATCGCCAGTCGCCTTGCGCTAGTCGATCAGCGGGCGATCAACAACGCGGCTGATGCCTCGAACTACACGCTGTGGGAGATGGGCCATCCAACACACGCATTCGATCTAGATTTGTTAGAAGGCGGAAAGATCATCGTGCGCAAAGCCCGTGCGGGCGAAATGCTGAAGACGCTTGATGGTGTTGAACGCAAACTCTCGCCAGAAGATCTCATCATCGCGGACGGAAAGAAGCCTGTCGCGCTCGCCGGAGTCATGGGCGGCTTCGACACCATGATCACCGAGAAGACGAAAAATATTCTGATCGAGTCCGCATGGTTCGATCCGGTAGCGGTTCGCAAGACCGCCAGGCGTCTCGGCATGCACACCGATGCTTCCCATCGCTTTGAACGCGGCGCGGATTATGGAGCCACGACGATCGCATGTTCTCTCGTCGCTCAGCGCATCATCGAATCCGGCGGCGGCGAACTCGACGGCGCCCAAATCGACGCGGTCGCCCGCGAGTTGGTACAAGCGCCTGTCGTCCTTCGCATCTCGCAAGTTCAGCGCATTCTTGGCGCGAAGCTAGAAACGGATGAGGTGGTCGCGATCCTTAAGCGGCTTGGATTCGAATTGGTTCCCGAGCCTGGTTCCGAACCGCAGTTTTCTGTTCTCATTCCGACCTGGCGCCTCGACGTGGAGCGAGAGATCGACGTCATCGAAGAAATCGCGCGCCTGCACGGTTACGACGAATTTCCCAACACGCTGCCTGCATTCTCCGGCGCGGTAATTGAGAGCCCTGAAGCGGCCAAACAGGCCAAGGTACGCTCTTCGCTGCTTTCGCTTGGTTACAACGAAGCGGTGTCACTGACCTTCATTTCGCACGAAGATGCCGAGGCATTTTCCTCAACTCCTGTGGTCGAACTTGCAAATCCGCTCAGTGAAGAAGCGTCGCTCATGCGCAGCTCGCTCATCCCCGGCATGCTGAACATGCTTGCCTACAACCTGAATCGCGGAACCGACAATGTTCGGCTCTTCGAGATTGGTGATGTTTACGAAGCAGTCAGCGAAGGTACCGCCGAACGTCGACGCATCTGTGTGGGCGCGACTGCGGCGGCTCTGCGCCACGATCTGCCGCAAGGCGAGGTCTTGGACAAGAGCAGGGGAGACGACGACATCGACGTTTTCCGCGCCTTCAAAGGTGATATTGAAACCGTTCTTTCCGCATTCGCGCACAGGTCGCTGCAGTTCGACGCACAAACACCCGAGTACTATCAGCCGATGCGATCCGCACGAGCACTCATGGATGGCGCGCCGATCGCGCAGTTCGGCGCGCTGCATCCTCAGGCCGCTCTCGGCCGCAAGCTGCGGCAGGAAGTTTTCGTTGCGGAAATCTTCGCCGACCGGCTGTACGCGCGGCCGCTGCGTGAAATTCGCTATCAGCCCCTGCCAAAATTTCCAGCCGTCGAGCGAGATTTCTCGTTCATCTTCTCCGATGAAGTTACCTTCGCGAAGATCGAGGCCGCCATTCGCGGAATTGGTCTGGAGAACTTGCGCAGCTTCGACCCCGTCGAAATCTTCCGCGGAGGCGCTGTCGCGGCCGGCAGCTATTCCATTCTGTTGCGAGCGAAGTTCCAGTCGTTCGAGCAGACCCTTCGCGAAGAGGAAGTGAACGAATGGTCGGCACAGATCGTGAAGGCTTTGACTGAGCTCGGCGGCGCTCAAAGAGTGTAACAAAGCTCTTAACCGCAAAGGTCGCAGAGACCGAGCCGGGTTCGCAGAGAATGATCCGCAGAATCTCCCTCAGCGTTCTCCTGTACCCTCTGCGCTCTCTGCGGTTAAGCTTTTGAATTTTCGCCTTCGATGCACTTGCGAGACTAAGATATTGGTTGATAAATGCCCAGCCCAATCAAACTCATCGAGTGTCCCCGCGATGCCTGGCAGGGCCTGCAGGGTCACATTCCTGCCGACCTGAAAGCGAATTATCTGAACGCGCTGATCAGTGCGGGATTCAAGCACATTGACGCAGTTTCCTTTGTTTCTCCCAATGCAGTCCCGCAGATGGCCGACTCCGAAGCCGTTTTGAAAGAACTCGATCCGCCAGACGATGTCGAAATCATCGGCATTGTCGTGAACGAAAAAGGCGCTCAGCGGGCGATCAACACAAACGCGGTAAGCACGCTGGGATTTCCCTACTCTGTATCTCCGACCTTCCTGCGTAACAATCAGCGGCAAACACCCGAAGAATCGCTCGACGAACTGGAAAAAATTCAAAACAAGGCGGATGAGGCCGGCCTGCCCGTGGTCGTCTACATTTCGATGGCCTTTGGCAATCCATACGGCGATCCCTGGAATGCAGAAGAGGTAGTCGCCGCGGTGGACATACTGGAATCGAGCGGAGTCAACATGATCTCGCTGGCCGATACCGTCGGCCTGGCTTCCTCCGAACAGATCAATCAATTAGTTTCCGCCGTCATCGCGGAATATGGCTACCTAGAAATCGGCGTGCACCTGCACAGCAGGCCCGAACTTGCGGAAGAAAAAATTCTCGCGGCTTATGACGC
>DATIYR010000063.1:0-10257 GCA_035517535.1 Terriglobales bacterium | reverse complement strand
GCTGCTCCCAATCGTCGGCGAACATATTCAACTTGGCGTCGGAATCTTCGGGATGGGCCGAAAAAGCTGACTCGTTTACTTCAATTCCCCAGCCGGGAACAGTTGGCACTTCGTAATACCCGTCTTTCACACGTGGCGTTCTCGACGTAAGTTCCTCGCGCCACGCCACGTCGTAATCCTGAAATGTTTCGAGAATCAGGAAATTCGGTATGTTCGCGGCCAAATGGATTCCGGCTATTGTCTTTAACGGCCCATCGCAGTTATGCGGAGCAACGCTGACATAATGCGTTTCAGCGAGTGCTGCGATTTTTTTGGTCTCGAGAAAGCCGCCGGAATAGGTAATGTCCGGTTGAATCACATGCGCGGCTTTGTGATTGAGAAGATCAAGAAATCCAAACCGGCTGTAAATGTGTTCGCCGGTCGCAACGCGCAATGGTGAGCCGGCGACCACCTGCGCCATGGACTCGTTGTTGTGTGCAGGAATCGGTTCTTCGCACCACGCGGGATTCAACGGAACCATCGCCCGAATCGCTTCGAGCGCCATAATTGGGCTGAACCGCCCGTGAAACTCAAGAAGAATATCGGTTTCTTCTCCGACGGCTTTCCGAACCGCTTCGACTGTCTGTACCGCGCCGCACAACTCGGCGCGCGAAATCTCGCGGCCACCCGGACCAAACGGATCGAATTTCAACGCTTTGTATCCGCGCGCGACAACTGCACTCGCCTTATCCGCCACTTCCGAAAGATCGCCGATACTGCTGTACCATCCATTGGCATAGGCTTTTACGCGGCTTCGAACTTTGCCGCCAACCAAGTTGTAAACCGGTTGCCCGCAAGCCTTCCCAACAATGTCCCACAGCGCCATTTCGATTCCCGCCATCGCGGAGAACATGACCGGACCGGTGTTGTGCTCAATCTGGTAAAGACGAAACCAGAGGTCTTCAATATCGAAGGGATTCTGTCCGACAACATAGCGGCGGCCGAAATCGAGCACCAGCTCGCGAACCGCAGTCTCCTTCCATCCCAGCGTCGCTTCGCCCCAGCCGACTAGACCCGAATCTGTTTGGATTTTGACGAAAGTAAAATTGCGCCAGCCCGCGCCAATCAGGAAACAGTCAACTTTGCTGACTTTCATGCCTGCCCTTGAGAGTCCTTTAAATGTTTCGCAACGCGATCGAGACTATTGCGCCAGGTATCCGCCATCTATCGTCCAGTTCGCGCCATTCACGTACCGGGCCGCGTCGCTACACAGATATGCGACTAACTCGGCGATCTCTTCGCAACTGGCGAAACGCTGAATCAAGTACTTTTCAAACAGTCTCGGCGGATCGATCACGCCTGTTGCGATCAGGTTTTTAGTTACATACGTCTCGACAGCCCCCGGACTGATTGTATTTACTCTGATGCCGAATTCCTTCATCTCCACCGCCATCGCGCGAGTCATGGCAGTCAACGCTCCCTTAGTTCCGGCGTACGCCACAAGGTTTGGATTGCCCGCCAACGCGTTCACAGACCCGATGTTTACAATCACGGGGTCTCGCGGCCGGGACGCGGCCTGAGAGATGTGGCGGAGAAATTCCTGCGCGAGAAAATAGGGCGTCCGCTGGTTGATGGCCACGACGCGGTCGAACTCCTCTCTCGTAACTTCCAGCATAGGTTTATGAAAACTCCAAGCCGCGTTGTTGATGAGAGTATCGGCGGTGCCAACCGTGCGGGATATTTCGTCAATGATGACTGTGGCCGCGTCGGGCTCGGCTAAATCTTTTACCAGGGCAAAAGCTTTTCCGGAGACGAAATCCTCTTCGTTAATTCGCGAGAGAACCGTGGCATCGCAATCCACGAGCAAAACTTGAGCACCGTCCGCGGTGAGTCGGCGTGCGATTACAAGCCCCAATCCGTTTGCCGCACCGGTAATGACGGCGCGACGAGGTTCAAGCCCGGTCTTTATGTCCCCTTTAATTTCTTTCGGCCCCAAGAACTGCTCCTCGCAACCTGTATCACTAACTTTCGCGGATGCGGTATTGAAATGGCCGCGTTGAGCGGTCGACCTCTAAACGCCCGGTTTCGACGCCCCGATGCAAATGGCCTGAAATTGCATTTGCCAATTCGAGGTGCACGCCATAGGGCCATTCGCCGAGCTTTTCGGAAAGTCTCTCGCAAAGCTCCCGCATGGTTACTCCCGACCTTCTTCGCCGCAGATATTCAGCGATCAGGAGATCTGCGTACATGACAAAGTCCCTCGATTGAGCGCAAAACTGCCGAATCGACTCCTTGCCGCGCAATACTGGCCAGTGACAACCGACAATTATCTCCGCGGGAGAATTCTCTATTATGCGGATGGTCTGCAGATATGCATCGACGTACAAGTACGTCGGACAAAGCGCCCAGCCGCCGTTCAGCGATCGGTAACCTGCACCTTGAATCGCGTCGCCGTAGAAAAGCGTGCTATTGTTGCGGTCATACACTCCCAGGTGGCCATAACTGTGCCCTGGTAAATGCCAGATCTCGAGTATCCGATTTTCGCCCAGGCGAATGGTTTCGCCGCCGATGAATGTGACACTTACAGCTTGGGCTGTCGACGAGCAATTTTTGATCTGTTGTGCCGTTTCCTCATCGAAAAAAATTCCGTGGTCCTGCCGAAAACCGTCATAACGAAACTCAAACAGATCATGGGGAGACTCAACCAGCTTGCAATCGGCATCGCCACAGGCGATCTGAACTCGCGGATAGCGTTTCTTAATCTCGGCCGTGCCACCGCAGTGGTCACCATCAGGATGAGTCACGACCAGCCACGCCAACTCGTCCGCATCTATACCGGACTGCATTAAATAACGCGGCACATCTTCGGTTGCATGCTTACGTGTTCCGCAATCAATCAGCATGGCGCCGCCGTTATCCTTTAACAAAGGCAGGTATAAAGGCCGCCCGACGATTTCGCATTCGATCAGTTCAGCTCCGGGATAAATCTGCATGATCGGCCTTTGCCCGCACTCTGAAATCGTCGTTTCTAATGGCAATGTTCTGAAATTCGCGCGACGCATTCTGTAGGCCGCGGACCAGCAACCAATGGTCGTTTGCACAGGTCACCATTCGGGCGCCGCGGTCGAGTTCCAATTGCGCCATTTCAGGAGTTTCTGTAACCGTCCCCCACGATTTGCCGGCTTTGGCCGCCGCGTTCGCCACTTTATCAAATGCCTGCTGGATCAGGGGATGCTGGCGTTGCAGCGGAACCCCGTAACTCATAGTCAAATCCGCCGGACCCACGAACAGCAGATCGACTCCGTCAACAGAGGCAATCGCGTCCACACAATCCACGGCTTCACGATCCTCGATCTGCACCACTAGAAATATCTCTCGATTCTGTTCAGCCAGATACTCGGACGGATCAGAAAGACCGTACTTCGCATCCGCACCGGCATGGTCGAATCCGCGTTTTCCCTGAGGTGGAAATCGACTCCACTCCGACCATTGCCGAGCTTCTTCAGGGCTGCAGCAATGGGGAACCATGATCCCGTTCGCTCCGAACTCAAGTGTCCGCATGACACTTGCGTATCCGTCCTTGCAAATACGAACCATCAGGTCGATCCCGGTTGCCCGGCATGCCAAGGACAATCTGTCGATCACCTCAAAACCATGCGCCCGGTGCTCCATGTCGAACCACACCACATCGAAGCCTAACTCACCGACAAGTTCCGCCAGCCACGGTTCGGTCACGCGATTGATCCCGATAACTTTTACGAAATCTCCGGCTTGCAGTTTTGTTCGCAGCCTGCTTTTCACCAATTATCACCCGTTAAAGTCACCACTACATTCACCGACTCGAGGCGATGATACTGGCGTTGCGCGTCTTAAGTCAAATATGCGACACTTGTCCGTAATACGGGATACAATCCCGAAAGCGTATTTAGTGCTGAAAAGGAGTCACGGTGCCAAAGAAACATTCCAATGGGCCACGTCGCATTCAAGCCGACAAAAACTACATTGAGGTAGCGGGAAAGATTTTCGCGGTGTTGGAGTATTTCGTCGACGCCGGGAGCACGAAAAAATCGATGGCGTTTGCTGATTTGGCCCGCACGTTGCCATTTGCCCGCACTACCGTGCACCGAATTCTCTACTCACTCGAGAAACTCGGTTATGTGGAGAGAGATGAAATGACATCGCGTTATCATCTCGCGGCCAAATTTTTTGAGCTCACGGGACCTGCCACCAATTTTCGCCGCCTGCAATCGATTTCCCGGAGCAGTATGCAACAACTACTTCTTCGATTTGGAGAGACGGTGAACCTCGGGATCGTGGAGGACCATCAGATTACTTATATCGAGGTTCTGCAAAGTCCCAGTGCGCTGCGCATTGCGGCCACGCCCGGCGAAAGGAATCCCATGCATTGCACAGCGTTAGGCAAAGCTATGCTTGCCTTTCTGCCTGAAAATGAGGTGGGAGCCACTCTCGAACAGTGGCCACTGGTCAGGCGCACTCCAAGAACTATCACTCAAAGGAAACACTTGTTGGAGCACTTAGCATCGATTCGAGAGCGCGCTGTAGCTCTCGATATGGAAGAAAATCTCATCGGAGTGGTCTGCGTTGCCTCTCCGATTTTCGATCAGAGTGGCAAAGTGATCGCAGGTCTCAGTGTGTCCGGTCCGGCCGCTCGCATGATGCCCAAGCTGGCGCAGGTGCAAGAAGAAATCCGCAACTCCGCATCAGCGATATCCCGCATGTTGTCCCCCAGCGCGCTGGCCGCAAATGTGCTGTCGCCGTACAAGCGGGCAAGCACGCCCGGTTCAGGTGACACTACTGCCAAACCGGCGCGACTGGCTGTTCCGTAATACGGATATAGTTCCTTTTTTGCTTGACGCTGGTCTGCGCTCTTCTGTAGCATGGCCTCCGTTTTTGACAGCCAACAATCTATTCGTGCGCGTGGTCTGAGTGCTGTCACTCGAGAGGGGGCTATGACCGCACACAAGAACGTACTCCGCTTCGTCGCCTGTTTCTTAGCCTTAATAGTCGGCTCCGGGATGCTATTAGCGCAGATTGATCGCGCAAACATTTCGGGCACCATCACCGATCCATCAGGCGCAATAGTTGCCGGCGCGCGCATAACCGTGACGGATTTGGATACTGGGCAATCCGTGACTGTGACAACTGGTAGCGACGGCATCTACACGGTGAGCCTTCTCCATATTGGCCGATATTCAGTCGAAGCAAGCGCTAGCGGTTTTCAAAAGAGTTTGCAATCGGGGATCGTATTGGACGTTAACCAAGTGGCCCGCGTGGATTTGCGATTGAAGGTGGGTACGGCCAACGAGGTAACGGAAGTGACCACATCGGCTCCGCTAATTGCTACAGAAACCTCATCCCTGGGAACGATTGAGACTCAACAGCGAATTGCGGACCTACCATTAAATGGACGTTTGTTCACACAGCTGGCCTGGCTCGGTCCCGGAGTGTCGCCTGGATCCAGTTCTGGAATCGGACTGAGTGGTTCGACTGACGACAATCGTCCCGGCATTCAGCTCTCGGTGAACGGCCTTTGGGGATTCGACAACAACTTCCTGCTTGACGGTGTCGATAACAACGCCATTGGCGACGGTACGATCGCGGTCAATCCATCGCCGGACGCGATCGGCGAATTTCGAGTAGAAGAAAATTCAATGAAGGCGGAATTCGGCCGTGGGGGCGCCGCCGTCAATGCGGCTCTGAAGTCCGGAACAAACGCATTTCACGGTGGGGCATTTGAGTACATTCGCAATGACGTACTCGATGCCAGGAACTATTTCGACACCCCGGCAGACGGGCCAAAGGCGCGCCTGGAGCGCAATCAGTTCGGCGCTTACATCGGCGGGCCAATCATTAAAGACCGCACTTTCTTTTTTGGCGATTATCAGGGCTCACGGCTGCGTGAAGGGCAAGTTGATATCAGCACTGTGCCGACGGTAAGTGAGCGCGGTGGAGATTTCACTGATCGGGGTTACGTGCTTTACGACCCGAATACCACCGACCCGAACACGGGCGCCCGGCAACTTCTAAATCCCTCTGACCCTACCGTCATACCCGCGAACCGCATCGATAAAATCGGGCAGAACATCGTCAACCTGTTCCCGCTTCCGAACCGGCCCGGTTACCTAACTGCCACGAGCGCCAACTTTATTCTCAAACCCGTCGAGATTCTTAACGGAAACCAGTTTGATGTTCGCATTGACCACAAACTCACGGATCACGACCAGCTATTCGGGCACGTTTCGCTCGAAGACCATCCGCAAGTGCAACCCACGCCCTTGCCCGGTCTCGCCGAAGGATGTTGTGGTGGCGACATGAATATGCGTGAGCAGAACCACGCGGTCGGATACACACACACTTTCGGCAGCACGCTGCTCAATGATCTCCGTTTTGCTTACATCCGTTACGCCGTTACTTCTGTTCCGGTCGACTATGGTCAAAATATTTCGGACCAGGTTGGTATTCCAAATGCCAATCATGGAAATCCCGAGACGTCAGGCCTTGCGGACATCAACATCAATGGCTACAACAATCTCGGAAATTCATCCTGGATTCCTGAGTTAGCGGACGACAACGTCTATCAAGTGGCGGATTCTGTCAGTTGGATTCGTGGCAAACATACGATCAAGTTTGGAGCTGACCTCCGCCGTTATCAGCGCAACTTCTATCAATCCGCAAACGCATTTGGGCAATTCTCGTTTAACGGACAGTTCACGCAGGATCTCACCACAAACGGCTCGCCACAAGACGGTCTTGCTGATCTATTGCTCGGATTGCCGAACTATCGTGAGCAGGACGGACTATCGCAAAAGGACCACACCCGCTCCTTTGAGTTGGGAGAATTTGTTCAAGATGATTACCGCGTGACTTCGAACCTGACGCTCAACCTTGGTCTGCGATATGACATCACTTCTCCGGTGGGTGGCGAAGTAGGCAATTTCAACCTCACGACCCACGTTGTTGACCTTAACTTTGGGCCGAATGCAATTTCGAACGCAGGTGTGGATTATTACAAAAAGGATTTCGGACCGCGCGTAGGGTTTGCGTATTCGCCGTTCAACGATCGAAAAACCGTGATCAGCAGCGCATTTGGGATGTTCTACGCGCCTGAAGGAAACCAGTTCAACGATATCGGAGAGAACCCACCGTTCCTTCAGTATTACCAGGTGAATACTTCACCGCTGACGCTTCCCTCCGCCGCCACGATGATCGACTCCGGCTTCCCCGCGCAACTTCCAACTGAAGATCCGCTGAATCCATCCGGACAGGTGAAGACGACCGGTCTGGTGCGCAAGCCGCCCACCATTCTGGAATGGAATTTCACAATCCAGCGGCAGCTCGCGCAAAACTGGATGTTTAATATCGCCTATGTTGGCACACGCGCGACCGGCATTTGGAACAACGAAGACAGCAACCTGGACCAGCCGCAGCAGCCACTCGACACCAATTTCACTTCGAATCCCGCACTCGATCCGTTAGGCACTGGGAATTATGGACGCCCATATTTTAACGTTCTCCCGTTCCTATCGGTCATCAATCCAATCGACTATCCAAACTTTAATGTTTTTTTTAATGGCTTGGAGACGAAACTGGAAAAACGGTTTTCGAGCGGATCAACACTGCTGACTTCTTACACCTGGTCGCACGATATCGGCGACTGGCAGGGCGCGCATACCGGGAATACTCAAATTGCGGATGACCCGAACGCGCAAAGGGGGGACGTCGATCCCGATTATCGTCACCGTCTGACAGTCAGCTACACGTATGAATTCCCCTTCGGCCGCGGCAAGCCCTTTGGCGCGGACTTTAACGCGGTTGAAAATGCGATCGCCGGCGGCTGGCAAGTAAGTGGAATCACCACTGTGCGAAGCGGCGAACATTACACCGCTTTTCTCTCAGGGGATGATACGAACACCGGTACCGCTGCCATGCCGGACCTGATCCATAATCCTTACGATTTTTCATACAATGTTTCTCAGCAGGTTGCGGATGGTTGCCCGGGAGGCCATCAGTCTTTAACCTGCTGGTATAACCCCGCGGCATTCGTTCAGCCTGCGCTGGCACCCGGGCAAAGCGTCGCTCATCAGTTCGGTGATGCCGGAGATGGCGACCTGGTGGGACCACACCAGGTGAATTTCGATTTCTCCGCGTTCAAGAGCTTTAAAATTACCGAGGGATCGCAACTGCAGTTCCGCGCCGATCTCTTCAACATTTTCAACCATCCGCAGTTCGGCATTTCCGGTCGCAATCCAGACCAGGGATCGAACGGAGCGCAGATCACTGGCACTCTGCCTGACAACCAGCGCGAAATTCAATTCGCGTTGCGTTACACCTTCTAAGAGCAGCGGAGCGAGAGCATTTTTGCATGCTTTCGCTCTGCTTTTTTTTGAAGCATGCTTTCGCTCACCAAGGACTAAAATCACGACTCGGCGTAGCCACATCAACCAATTGTTCTTACCGGCGGCGAAAGCGTGAATCGAAGAGGTTTTCTCAGCAGGCTCGGAGCATCCGCGGGTTTGCTTATGACTGGCAATGCCCTGTGGGCGGAGCCAGACTCATTCTCTAGCGGAATCCGTTTTGAGGAGATCGCAGCGAAGAGTGGATTAAACTTTGTGACTGCCAACTGCCCGACGTCGAACAAATATCAGCCTGAGACGATGGCCGGCGGAGTGGCGTTGCTAGATTACGACGGTGACGGCTACCTTGACATTTACCTGGTGAATGGCGCTGCCTTTCCGACATTGGAGAAGGACTCTCCTAAATACTGGAACCGGCTATTTCATAACAATCACGATGGAACCTTCACGGATGTAACCGAGAAAGCCGGAGTCGCCGGTAAAGGATATGGGATCGGCGTTACGGTGGGAGACTACGATAATAACGGCTACCCGGACCTGTTCGTGGCCAATGTCAACTCCAATCAGCTTTTTCATAACAATGGCGATGGGACCTTCACTGACGTAACCGAAAAGGCTGGAGTAGCCGGCGCCGCACTCAATGGGAGAAAGATGTGGTCGGCTGGCGCTGGCTGGTTCGACTATAACAATGATGGCCTGCTGGACTTATTTGTTGTCAATTATTGCGATTGGGACATTCATAATGACCCCGACTGCCTTCTCAATGGCCAAGTGCGCGGATATTGCCATCCGAGATTTTATGCGCCCTTGCACAATACGTTGTATCGGAATAATGGCGACGGCACATTTACCGATGTTTCCGCTGAGACGGGAATTGCCTCGAAGATGGGCAAAGGCATGAGTGTTTCGTTTGCCGATTTCGATGGCGATGGTTTTATGGATGTCTTTGTCGCAAACGACACGACGCAAAATTTTCTGTTTCACAATCTCGGCGGCAAGAAGTTTCAAGAGATTGGAACGGAAGCTGGCGTAGGATATGCGGCATCGGGCATGGCACTCTCTGGGATGGGATCTGACTTCCGCGACATTAATAATGATGGACGCCCCGACATCTGGCACACAGCCATCGAGCACGAGACCTTCCCACTTTACTTAAACCATGGTGCGGGAAATTTTGTCGACGGAACGCCGACCTCGGGGCTCGCCTTGGCCACGGCGAACATCTCAGGTTGGGGAAATGGAATATTCGATTTCGATAATGACGGCTGGAAGGATTTGTTTGTTGCACGCTCGAATGTGATTGACAACATCGACGTGATCTATCCAAATCGCCACTACACAGAGCCGAACTCAGTTTTTCGCAACCTGCGCAATGGCCGATTCCAGGACGTCAGCGCTGGAGCGGGGCCTGCCTTCCAATTGGAATCCGCTCATCGTGGCGTAGCATTTGGAGACTTAGATAATGATGGACGAATCGATGCTGTCGTTAGCGTTTTAAACGGTCCGGCCAAGCTATTTCGCAACATCTCACAAAATGAGAATCACTGGATTCTGCTGAGACTTGTAGGTACGAAAAGCAATCGTATGGGGATCGGCGCACAGATTCGAATCACGACTGCAGATGGCAATTCGCAGTGGAACCATGTGACAACGGCCGTCGGCTATGCGTCGTCCAGTGACCGCCGAGTGCATTTTGGGTTAGGAGCTAACAAGCTTATTCGAGAAATTACGATTCGCTGGCCGAGTGGAGTGCGGCAGCGGCTACAAAACGTGGCCGTAGACCGTGTACTCACCGTTGAGGAACCGCGAAGCAGGTCTGTTTAAGCTCAGTTCTTTATTTCTCGATCACTTATCTATTTCCCGCTGCGGATAGTCCGCACGCAAGGAAACAATTTCATAGGAA
>DATIYR010000062.1:0-18336 GCA_035517535.1 Terriglobales bacterium | reverse complement strand
CATGATCCGGACAGGAGACGTGCTTCTGCTGTGTACTGACGGACTCTGGGGACAAGTGAACAACGACGAGATTCAGAACATATTGAGCTCCAAATCCGCCACTGCCGCATGCAATACTCTCGTGCAACTGGCCAAGGACCGCGGCGGACCCGACAATATAACTCTCCAGGTCATGCGCATTCTCGACATCCCACGCCGAAGCCTTCTCTGAATCCAGGAGAAAGTGACAAAAGTTTGCAGTTTGGGTGCTTTCTGATGCACCGTCCCGGCATGTAATTTGGGATTTTTCGTCGTCAACCACTAGAAGTCTATTAATTAAATAGACTTTATGGTAATGTAAGCACCATGAAAATCTCCCAGAAAGGTCTTTATGCCCTGCAGGCCATGATGATGCTGGCCCGGCACTACAACCAGGGTGCAATCCGCATCCGCGACATCGCCTATGAAGAGGAACTGCCGGAAAAGTTTCTCGAGCTGATTTTGCTCGAACTGAAAAACGCGCGTCTGGTCGAAAGCGTCCGCGGCGCCAAAGGCGGATACCAGCTTCGCCGCCCGCCCTCCGAGATTCGCCTCAGTGAAGTGATCCGTCTTATCGACGGTCCTCTTGCTCCATTCGGCGACGCCGAGCAGCTGCGTAGCTTGATAGACCGCGACGCTGAACATCGCGCTCTGTACCAGGTGTTTCTGGACGTTCGCAATGCCGCGGCGAAAATTCTCGAGAGTACGTCGATCGCCGACATTGCGAATCCCTCGCCGAAGCCACGGCAAAGACGTGGCAAAAAGACCCAGCCCGGCGTCCTGCCCATGCTGGTACAAAACGCCAGCCGGAATTGAAGATGAAGCTCGGGCGCCTCATCTCACTCTGGTTGCTTCTGCAGGCATCAGCTGTGCTTTGCGCGCAGTCCGTGATTCGGGTCGGTGCGTTTCCAAATGTCACCCACGCCCAACCCATGATCGGAAAAGCGAACGGCTGGTTCGCGAAAGCTCTTGGGCCAAACGTCAAGATTGAATGGAGAAGCTTTAACGCCGGACCGTCCGCGATAGAGGCACTTTTCGCAGGTGCAATCGACATGACTTATGTCGGTCCAAATCCCGCCATTAATGGTTATGTGCGCTCGGACGGCGAAGCACTGCGCATCATTGCGGGCGCAACCAGTGGTGGAGCGGCTCTGGTTGTAAGAGGCGATGAGACCATCAACAAGCCGAAAGACTTTCATGGGAAGCGCATCGCGTCTCCGCAACTCGGAAATACCCAGGACATTGCTCTCCGCGCATGGTTAAAAGCAAACGGCCTCAAGACTCGCGACAAAGGCGGGGACGTCGAAGTAATGCCGGTCGCGAATCCCGATCAACTCACGCTGTTTCTAAAAAGACAGATCGATGCAGCCTGGGCACCTGAGCCCTGGGCCAGTCGATTGGTCTACGAGGCGAACGGGCGCATTTTTCTCGATGAACGGAGCCTTTGGCCAAACGGTCAGTTCCCTACAACCGAGTTAGTGGTCAGCACCAAATTTCTCCAAGCGCATTCGGATCTGGTTCAGACCTGGCTGCGGGCGCACGTTGAACTCACCAATTGGATCAACACCCACGTTGTGCAAGCTAAGCAGATCCTGAACCAGCAGATTCAAAAGGAAACCGGTAAACCGCTTTCGCCGGTAGTGCTGGATGATTCTTTCAGCCGGATGCAAGTCACTTACGACCCGCTGCGCGTGCCGCTCTTTCATGCTGCGCAATTGGCGTTCGAGGCAGGCGTTTTGGGACGGCAGATGCCCGATCTTTCTCACCTTTACAATCTAACCCTGCTGAACGAAGTTTTGTACCACGAAGGAAAACCCACAGTCCGATGACGCGACCATTTCTCAAATTCGCGACCGCAGTTTCGGAGAGACATAGAAGTCTCCATCGCGCGCGTAAGTCTGGTCTCGCTATTGCACCTGTTGAGAGAGAGCCTGAAAATCCCAAGCTATCACTGCGCTATGTTTCATTAAGCTACGAGACGAACAAGGGCAAGCAGCTCACTGCGCTGAGGAATATCAATCTGCAGGTTCAGCCTGGCGAGTTTCTGTGCGTCGTCGGCCCGTCGGGTTGCGGAAAATCTACTTTGCTTCACTTGATTGCCGGACTTCATCGGCAGACTTCAGGTGAGGTGCTGGTAGATGACGCACCTGTCGAAGGCCCTGGAACGGACCGAATCCTCATTTTTCAGGAGCTGGGCCTTTTTCCCTGGCTCACTGTCGCGAAGAATGTGGAGTTCGGGATGCGGATGAGCGGCATTCCGAAATCCCAGCGCGAAGAAAAAGTCCGCGAATATCTTCGTTTGGTCCATCTCCAGCAATTCAAAGACAGCTACATTCACCAGCTTTCCGGGGGAATGCGGCAGCGGGTTGCGTTGGCCCGCGCGCTCGCCACAGAACCGGATGTCTTACTTATGGACGAACCTTTCGCCGCCCTCGACGCTCAGACCCGTGACTTGCTTCACGATGAGCTGGAACGAATCTGGACGGAGACCCAGCGCACGATCATCTTTGTAACTCACAATGTTCGGGAAGCGGTTCGGCTCGGGGAGCGTGTTGTTCTTCTCACGTTTCGTCCTGGGCAGATCAAGCGCCAGTACAACATTGAGTTGCCACGGCCACGACACCTCGAAGATGTGCACGTAGCCGCCAATGCACGCGAAATCTTGGACGATCTTCGCGAAGAAATCAATAAGTCTCTGGACGAGGAGTATGGACTTGATGCGAATCGCTAAGTACATCCTTTTTTATTCCATGCTGATCGGCATCTGGGCGCTCCTTGCAAAGTTGCAAATTTGGCCGTCTTATATCTTTCCCACGCCGTGGGGAGTTGCCTCAACTCTCCGAGCCGGATTCGCGGATCACAGTTTCTGGATCGCAATCGCGGTCAGCATGCGGCGTATGTTGATCGGATATGGCCTTTCGGTTGGCCTCGGCTTGGTTCTCGGGCTCGGCATCGCCAGCAATAAATTTCTGGAGCAGACCTTGGGCGGATTACTCGTCAGCCTGCAGAGTCTGCCGAGCATCTGCTGGCTGCCGATGGCGGTGCTGTGGTTTGGATTAACGGAAAAGGCCATCATCTTCGTCGTGATCATGGGCTCATTGCTGTCTGTGACCATCAGCATGGAGGCCGGACGGAAACAGCTTCCCAGGATTTACAGCATGGCCGGCCGCAATCTGGGCGCGCGCGGATTGCAGCTGTTCTGGCACGTCACCTTGCCAGCGAGTTTGCCCTACTTGGTCGCCGGTTTGAAGCAGGGTTGGGCATTTGCTTGGCGGTCGTTGATCTCAGGCGAAATGATCTTTGTGACTCTGGGCCTAGGGCAGTTGTTAATGATGGGGCGCGACCTGAATGACATGAGCCAGGTCGTCGCAGTCATGATTCTCATCATCGCGCTCGGTTCTTTGGTTGACCGGCTGCTCTTCAACGCACTCGAGCGCCGGATTCAGCAACGCTGGGGCGTCGCCGCCGCAGCCTAAGTTTGTTCAGGTCCATAAGCGTCTTGTTCTCTGTATAAAGTCTACTAAATAGGTCAACTAAGTAGATTATAGCCTGCGGGATTGCCCGCAAAGTGAAAGGAGAGTACGAGTGAGAAGATCGAGCTTCCGCAGGTTAGGAATTTTCATCGCTGTTGCTGCATTCAACGGAGCATTGCTCGCCCAAACCGCTCCTCCGCCGAAAAAGAAACATGCCAAAACGTCCCCGGCGCCTGCTGCATCGCAGGCAGAAGTTCAAGCCCTTCGCGATGTGGTGCAGGCGCAACAACGTCAGATTCAATCCCAGAACGAACAAATGCAGCAAATGCAGAATCAGCTGCGGCAGGTGCTCGAAGCCGTGCAACAGTCGAACACGACCGCTCAGAAGCTGCAGACCGGCACCCAACAGGCGCAAGCCACCGCCGTTCAGGCCCAGCAGGCCGCTACCCAGGCGCAACAAGCGGCTGCGCAAGCCAACAGCACCGCGGCTTCAGCCGTGTCGCAGACCAGCTTGCTCCAGTCGCAAGCGAAGCAAGAGGACACTAAGCTACAGGCTTTTCAAAACCTGATCGGGCGTTTTCGCTTCTCTGGCGACGTGCGGATTCGGGGCGAGAATTTCACGCAGGATGGAACCCAGGACCGGGACCGCGCTCGCATTCGGGTCCGCTTCGGTGTTGACGGTCAGCTGAATGAAGATTTTGTCGGAAGCTTCGCGCTCGCCACCGGATCTATGGGCGATCCGACGAGCGCAAACGAAACTTTGACCAACGCCTTCGATCGCAAAACGATTGCGCTCGACCGCGGCTATATCACTTATAGCCCTGTTGCCCATCCGTGGTTGTCGCTAACCGGAGGAAAGTTCCCATACCTTTGGCAGCGCACGTCCGTTACCGGCGATCCAGACTTGAACCCTGAAGGTTTCGTTCAAAGGGTCTCCTTCAACAACAACGGGTTCGTTCAGAACATTAGTGCGCAGGCGATTGAATTGCTTTACAGCGAAAACGCCACCGGGCCCGATTCGTATGTTCTGGGTGCGCAAGCCCAAGCAACTCTCAAGGCTGGACCATGGTCGGCAACCGCCTCGGTACTGAATGAGCATTGGAATTCTCCGGATGCTCTATTACAAGCGAGCGCCTTCGAAGTTGGCGCAACCACGACTGGCGGAACCGTAACTGTAGGAACCAACAAACCAGTCACAGTTTCGTTTCCTACGCCCGGCGAAGGTCAGGGCTGCTCAACTGTAGGCAATCTGCCCAAGTTTGCGCCGTGCGCGTTCGCGCCCAACGGAATGACGAATGCAACTTATCTCGATGCTTCCGGCAAACCGCACTTCTACTCCGGTTTTGATTTGGCAGATTTCATCCTGAATAATCAGATCCAAACCGGCGCAAGCCAATTCCCGATCAACCTGCTCCTCGAATTTGAAGACAATCTCGACGCAGCCGCTCATCCGCTCTCGGCATTGGGCAGCAATCCTGTGCTGAGGAATCTCGGCAGTCAAAATAAAGAGTACGGCGCAGATATCAGCCTGGGACGGACCGTGAAGAGAAACAATCTGTTGTTCGGCTACGCCTGGCTCCGTCAGGAGCAAGATGCAGTCCTGGCTTCAATTGCAGAGAGCGATCAACGCGCTCCCACAAACATTCTGCAAAACCGGGTTTACGCAAACTGGAAGGTGCGTTCGAATACGCTTGCCAGTTTCACCTGGTGGTATGGGCGAACACTCAACACCTGGCTTGAAAATAACGCGGCACTCTACAACAACTGGGGTGGTTTCACCAGCAATGCAGCGGTCGCTGGGAAGAGCACGATTTCTGCTGCCGGTCAGCGAGAGCCTTGGCTTACTCGCCTGCAACTTGACCTGGTCTACACTTACTGATGCGCTTGCTGTTGCATCTTCACGGAGGACTCATGTACCGCATCGCAAACCTAATCGGTTTTCTTCTATTGCTGATTTCGGCAGGCGCCCTTGCACAGGAAGCGAGCGAGAACCAGCCCCCGACTCCAATCACGGTTCGCGGCTGCCTTCGCACCGAGCGGGGAAACTATATAGTGATCGAAGACCGGACCGGAGCCGTTTACGCCATGCAAGGCGTCGGAAACAAACTCAACGGCTTTCGCCGCAAAGAAGTTGAGGTCACAGGCATAGTCAAGCCGGGTAGCGTGCGCACGGGCGTCCGCCCCGAAAAAGCAGGGGACAATCCGAGCGACACCACGCACGGGATCGACGGGGTGCCGCTTGAGGTCCACGACATACGTAAAGACATTCGCATCGTAGCCAGGCATTGCAAAGCGGCTGATCAGCAATGAGATTGTGAGCAGGAAATCATCCCGCGAGTATCGGAGAGCCATCCTCAAGGAATTCCGTGCTGAAGGTGCACGAAATCCAAATCCGCTTCTCTCCATTATGATCAAAGCTGAGTTCCACAGGAGGGAAACTTGGCCGTTCTGGTCGTTGGGGGAGCGGGATACATCGGCAGCCACACTGCGCACGTTCTTCAGCGCAAAGGATACGACGTCATCATTTATGACAATCTTTCCACCGGCCATCGAGAGCTGGCGGAAGGGTTCGAACTCGTCGTTGGCGATATTGGCGATTCGGCAAAGCTCGCGAAAGTACTTTCGCGCTGCGATTCCGTCATGCACTTCGCCGCGCACGCATATGTCGGCGAGTCTGTTCAAAACCCCAAAAAGTACTATCACAACAATGTAATTGCGGCTTTGACGCTGCTCGACGCGGCTATCGAATCGCGCGTGCGCAAATTTATTTTCTCTTCAACCTGCGCCGTTTACGGAAATCCGTTAAAGGTGCCGATCACAGAGAGCAATCCGCGCCAGCCGGTGAATCCCTATGGCGCAACCAAATTGGCATTTGAGAATGCGCTTGAGGCCTATGGCCGTGCTTACGGGCTACGCTACGTGAGCTTCCGATATTTCAACGCAGCCGGCGCAGACGAGAATGGAAAAATTGGCGAGATCCACGACCCGGAAACCCACCTGATCCCGCTCATATTTCAAGCTATCCAAGGCAAGCGCGCAGCGCTCGAAATTTTTGGCGACGATTATCCCACCCCCGATGGCACCTGCATTCGCGACTACATTCACGTGACCGATCTAGCAGAAGCGCACGTCTTAGGCCTTGAATATCTCAGCAAGGGCGAATCAGCAGCCATCAATCTTGGCACCGGAAAAGGTCACTCCGTAACCGAAGTCGTGGCTGCCGTCAAGAAAATCACCGGGCACAAGGTGCCAATCAACATTGGTCCTCGCCGGCCCGGCGATCCGCCTGAACTGGTTGCTGATCCGTCCCTGGCGCAGAAATTGCTGAAGTGGAAAGCCAAGTATTCGCTCGACGAGATTATCCGCACTGCGTGGAACTGGGCGCAGAAGAACGAACATTAGCGCAGGATACGGCATCAAACAGCAACGCATTACCGTGGGTTGAACTGTTTGTTGTCAAATTCTGACGCGAGGTCAAAATGCGCATTAAGTTTTTCGGTTGTGCGCTTGTAGTCATTATTTCCGCTGTGGCCGCACACGCCGCTCCCAATGCCACGCTATTTGGCGGTTATCAATACACTCGCTTCGATGGCGGTCCGAACGCGAGCGGCTGGAATGCTGCGCTGACGGGGGGCTTTAATAGCTGGCTGGGAATTCGTGCCGACTTCAGTGCTGTGTATCCCACGGGATTCAACTTCTATACGTACACGGCCGGTCCCGAGTTGTCGATTCACTTACCCATCGTGCGTCCGTTTGCTCATGCGCTCTTCGGTGGTGCAAGGGCTTCAGCAGCTGGAACTGCGACGAACGGTTTCGACATGATGGTTGGCGGCGGCGTTGATGTGGGAAACGGAATTCTCGCTTGGCGCCTCGTGCAGTTCGACTGGATGTCTACGCGCTTCAACGGCGTGACGGACAACAAGAATGTGCGCATCAATACCGGACTGGTAGTGCGATTTTAAAAAACCGATGATCGAAGAGCCCGATCGCCACATGCTTAGCATTACCGAGTTTTAAGTGAGCGCCATAATTCTCAATTGGCAGGGCATTACGGCTTGCTGGGGCGATCCGCACCGCGGGTAAATGTCTGTTTTACACTGGATGGCTTGAGCGCCAGCGCCAAAAACAATATTGATCTTATTCGTTCCGGCGACCCTCGCACCCTCGCCCGAGCAATTTCCACCGTCGAGAACCATGCGCCGGGATGGATCGAGCTGCTCAAGGAATTGTTTCCCCATACCGGGAATGCGCTGACGATCGGCCTGACCGGCGCTCCGGGAGCGGGGAAGAGCACGCTGGTTGATCAACTGGCGAAACACTATCGACAGGGGAAAAGTCCCCACTCAACGAAAACCGCGTTGAGTGGGCCACCTAACCCCCACCTCTCGAAAACCGCGAAAGGTGGGGCATCCGATGACGACGAATACACTGTAGGCATCATCGCCGTCGATCCCACCAGCCCCTATACCGGCGGAGCAATTCTGGGAGACCGCATCCGCATGCAGCAGCATTTCTCTGATCCTGGCATTTACATCCGCAGCATGGCCACGCGTGGTTCGCTTGGCGGATTGGCACGGACTACGGCTGATGTGGCCCTCGTCCTCGATGCCGCCGGCCGCAACCTCATCATGATCGAAACCGTCGGAGTCGGTCAGGATGAGGTTGATATCGTCCGCCTGGCCGATGTGACGGTCGTGATTCTGGTTCCCGGCATGGGCGACGACGTGCAGACGATCAAAGCCGGAATCATGGAGATCGCTGACATTTTCGTCATCAACAAGGTGGACCAACCAGGCGCGGAGCGGGTCGAAAAGGAGATTCGCGCTCTGCAGTCGCTGGCCACGCGCCTAGATGAATGGGTTCCTGAGATCGTGAAGACCGTTGGCGCTGACGGACAGGGGATAGAGGAACTTGCAGCGGCGATTGCAAATTACAAATCTCACTTAGAAACCCGCGGCATGCTTGCGCAACGCCGGATTCACAACTGGGAAACCCGTCTGGTCGAGATGCTTCGCGACACGATGTTGCAGCGCGCTCAGGCCATGATGCCGGAAGGCGAACTTGCGCGCTTGGCTGCGGAAATTGCGGAGCACAAGCGCGATCCTTATTCAGTGGTTGAAGAGATTGCGAATCGACTCCGCACCAACTGAAATTTCCGCGCGGGCAGCTTGCCTAACTCAGAACACTACGAGTCGTAACTGCGCTGGTGGGCACCGCGAAAACCTGGAGCGCGCTCGAGTGCCGACATCAGCACACGCCGCAAACGATGCCGGCTCTCGAGATCGATATTCACGAATTCAAATCCCACTTCGTTGACATGCGCGCGCCGCAAAACCACTTGACCCCGGATATGCCGCATGCCTACGGTCATCTCAATATCGGCATCGGAGCCCACGCGCAGCGCATCTTCCTTCGTTCCCATGCCGCCGCCCAAGCTGAGTTCGTGAACCGAAATCAACGATTTTCCCCACGAGCTGCTAATGACGGCAGGGATCGGCCGCTTCAACGAGACCCGTTCATAACGCCGCTGGCGGACCCATGGGCAGGCGGGCGCAGAATCGAGCGGAGCGATCGCTAGCTCGCCAGGTTCGATGCTGGTTTCCGCCATGATCTGTGTGGCATAGGCGACGTCAATCTTCGCCAGCGCCTGCGCCGCGGCGATGCGCAGCTCGCGGTGATGCTGCCATTTGAACATCTTTCTCGACTCAAAAAGCGTGCGCAGAACGGGGACTGCGTCCGGCTCGCGGAGCCTGCCCAGGGCTTCAATGGCTTTTAGTTGAAGCAGAGGCGAGCGTCCCTCCGCTTCGCCAGCTGCCGCCATCACGATCAGTGGAGGCGCAGCACTGCGGTCGCCACTCATACCAATTTCATCGAGCGCCTGCGGGATCACGACGGGGTCGAGCAATTCCAGAATTTCCAGCAAGGTGCGTCCACGGTCGAGGGCCGCGCCGTATGAGATCTGCCGCACAATCAAATCGTGATAGAAGCGGTGCAGCTGCGGTAGACGCACCGGCAATAATTCCAGCAGGCTGGCCGCGTCCAGGCGGCTCATCAGTCCTACCGCAGAAACCGCTTGCCGCTGTGGCCCGCCGCGCAGCATTTCGCGCAGAAAATTGTGCGCGCCCATACCGAGTTCCTGTACCAGCTCCACAATGCGATCGCAATCCTCGCGACGCATGGCACGAAAGAAACGCTCGGCCAGATGCTCGGCGGCGGCTTGCGAATTCCGCCGCAAGACTCCAATCAAATCAGAGTTGAAATGCTGCTGGCGCAGCGCATCTTCAATGAACTCCGGTAACCGTGCTTCGATCGCGATTCGCGTGCGCAGTTCCTTTTCAAGCGCAGGCCGGCGGCTGGCCACGTAATCCATGGTCTCGCACGTCTGCGCCACTGAGCGGTATTGCTTGCGCTGCGCGGCCTCGGAACTCAAACGGACGAACGCCGCACTCAACAAAGCTTCAATCTCCGGATTCGATTCCTTCGCGATCGCATCGCCCAATTTCTGTGCAGTTTCGCCAAGCACAATTCCGCCGACGACGGCATAGAGATCGGAAAGTTGAGCAATTCCATCTGCCACCTGCGAACGATACTCGGGGTCTCTGGACGCAATGCCGGCGGCATAATTCATCAGTACCGCGGAAGCGGTTTCACGATCGCCGCGCTGAATTAATAATTCTGCGTATTGCCGGACATTTCGCGCCGGAACGCAAGCGGCATCTTCCGAGAGCAACGCCTTTTTCTTGCTGCTCTCTGGAAGCTCTGACCAAAACATACGGTCGAGAATGTCGGCATGCGAATCGACGAGCATGCCGGCCCGGCTCATCTTTTCTTCTTGCGCCTGCAGAATCTTGCGCAGATTGCCCATCTGATCGCTCATCTGCTGGAACAGTTCGTGCACGGCGTTGACTTTCAGGTCGCCGTTTTCGAAGCGTTCCAAAGCGTAGCGAATCGCCATTTGCTCAGCAGCACGCATCAGGATCGGTTTGGCCGCCTTCGGATCAGGCTGGGAATTCGAAAGCTCGTCGAGCAGCATGAGCACCGAATTTTTGATCTTCTCCTCGGTGCGATGTAATTCCGAACCGATCAGCTCCGGTTTGGGCGATGCTCCGCCGCCCAGTTCACCGAAACGTGTCAGCAGATGCAACGCCTGCAAAGTCTCTTTGTTGTTCAGCAGAAAAGGCGCATTGCTCCAAGTTCCAACTCCTTCGGTTGTTGGGGTAACGCCTGGAGAAGTTGGATTCGGGCTCTGCGAACCTTCCGCTGCAGCGATCACCTGCACCAATTTGGTGGGATCGTTCAGCCAATCCCTAGCCTCGGGGCCGAGCGATTGGGCTGCGATCTGCGCCGCAACGGTCATGCTGGCCGTCGCCGGATCGGCTGCGACGAATTTCACTTCGTTGACGCGAATGCTGCCTTTGGGGTCGGAAAACGCATTCTTGATCTGTTCCGAAAACTCCTGCGCTTTGCCACCGCTGAAAGCAAATGCCCGTACTAGCCTTTCAAACTCTTCAGGAGTTACATCTCGTGAGAACTGAATGCTGGCGATCCCTGAAGCGGTCAGCAACTGGGCAAAGCCCCGTTCTGCCTGCCCGGTTTCGATGGCAACGCCGTCGAGCAGCAGACGATCACCACTTACTCCGAGCACAAAACTCCCTTTGCCGAACGGAATTGCGTCTTTCAGTTCCGCCCACGCGACCTCGAATTGCGTCTGTGTGCGTTTGTGGTCAAAGCCATATAGGCGCACGTATTTGACCAGAATGTTCAGGCTGTGAATAAAGGGACGGGCCGAGGCCTGTGTCGCTGCTCTGCTTGTGCCGGCGCTGGAAATAGGAGTACTCCCCGAACTTATGCCTTAGCCTAAAGCCGAAAGACACACCCGCGCACGTTACTGAGGTCATAGGACGACGGGGTGTGCGGATTCAAGTGGCTGAAAATGGCGGTTAGCGGTCGCGGTGGTTAGTTTGCGGGAGGATGACCAGCCATTACTTCAGAGTCATCAATTAACTCGGGCAGTTCGGAGGTTACTTCTCCGATAACACAAAGTTAATCACCGAGTTCCCATTCGGCTGCACGCTGACCCGTTTTTCCCACGTACGCGGTGGACCAAAAACGGGCCGTTCGACGCGCTTCTCAGTTAAAACGTCGAAGCTCGACTCTTCATGCGCAACGCTCCAGCCTTCGTGCCAGGCGACAATCTCATAATCTCCTGCCGGCACATCCGAAAGCTCGAACTTACCGCTCTCGTCGGTCACTACATAATAGGGATGGTTTACCACAAACATCTCGGCATTCATCCAGGTGTGGCCGCCATTACACTTCAGATTAACCAAGCCAACCGTCGGCATTGAGCGGCTAATAACCTGGTTGGGGAATGGAAATGGCAGGTTATACGTAGCCGCTCCATCCATGTGGATCGTATGCAGCGTGGCGTCAGAACTCTTCATCTGCAGGGTCGTGCCGACCGGGACGAGAAGAATATGCGGTTCGTAGCGGCAGTGCTTTTGGTCGAGGAAACGGCGTTGCTCGGGCAAATCCATGGCTTTTCCGCGGGTAATGTCTCTCAAGAAAACCACCGTGTTGGCCACTCCCCCGCCGTCGCCGATTACCAGTCGTTCCAGGTCACGAGTCTTCTCCGAATTGGGATCGCAAATTTGCGGGTCCTTGGTGATCAGCATTCGCGCCAGGTGTGGCGTCGGCCCAGACCACTTGACCGTTCCACGAATGGTGCCACCGTCCGTAACTGAGATCACTTGATAATCTTGCGCGGACAGTGCTGCGGCGAGCATCACGACAATGGCCGCAATAGAAAAATGCTTGCACATGAGAAATCCTCCGTCTCGCAACCCTTACCAAATCGTAGCTGTGGATTTTTCGCGCGCAAGTAACCGGAGTAACCGGCAATTGTCCGTTTCAGGAATGGGACCCTAGTCCGCCTGGGATCCAGCGGGGGAGACCTGACGATGGAGAAGGCGGCGCTTGCGGCTCCAGGCCCAGCGCATGCGGTCAAGGTACAGGTAAACAACCGGAGTGGTAAACAGCGTAAGCGCCTGGCTGAGAATCAATCCCCCGACGATGGTAATGCCCAACGGCCGTCGCAATTCCGATCCGACCCCATTACCGAGCGCCAGCGGCAATCCACCAAGCAGAGCAGCCATGGTCGTCATCATGATTGGCCGAAAACGCAGCGTGCAAGCTTCGAAGATCGCATCCTGAGGAGATTTGCCTTCCTTACGTTCGGCATCAAGCGCGAAATCAATCATCATGATCGCATTCTTCTTCACGATACCGATCAGCAAAATGATCCCGATCAGGCCCATAACGTTCAGTTCGTTGTGAGTCAGCAGCAGCGCGAGCAGTGCGCCAACCCCGGCCGAAGGCAGGGTGGAGAGAATCGTGATGGGGTGGATGTAGCTCTCGTAGAGAATGCCAAGCACGATATATACCGTCAGCAGAGCTGTGAGAATCAGAATCGGCTCGTTCGATAACGATTCCTTAAACGCCGCAGCCGTCCCCTGGAAGCTGCCGTGAATCGTGGCGGGGAATTGAATCTCGTTCTTGGCCTGTTCAATGACCTGAGTTGCCTGCCCAAGCGAAACATTGGGCGCCAGGTTGAAAGAGATCGTCGCTGAAGGGAACTGTCCCAGGTGGTTTACCGCCAATGCGGCGTTCCCGGGGCCGAAGTGCGCGATGGCCGAGAGCGGAATCATATTTCCGTTCTGCGAAGCCACGTAAGTGGTTTCGAGCACGGTAGGACTCTGCTGGTATTGCGGGTCAACTTCCATCACCACGTGATATTGATTCAGCTGCTCGTAAATTGTCGAAACTTCGCGCTGGCCGAAGGCGTCATACAGCGCATTGTCGATTGCCAGTGGCGTTACACCCAGCCGCGATGCCGTATCGCGATCAATGATCACTTTGGTTTCCAAGCCGCGGTCTTCCTGGTCGGTATTAACGTCGCGCAGTTCCTTCAACGTGCGGAGTTTCTGTAACAGTCGCGGAGACCAGGAGTTTAGTTCGCTCAAATCTTCGCCTTGCAGGGTGTACTGATATTGCGCCTGAGACATGTGTCCGCCAACCGTCAGGTCTTGCGCGGACTGCATATAGAGCGTCGCCCCCGGAACCGCTGTCAACTTACGGCGCAGTTCTCCAATCACCTGATCGGCGGTAAGTCTTCTCTGACTGCCTTTCGGTTTCAGAGTAATGTACATGCGGCCTTGATTTCGCGCCGTATTTCCGCCGGCAAACCCGACAATGGTCTGCACGTTCGGATCATGCATCACGATTTTGACGAACTGCTCCATTTTCTGCCTCATCGCCGGGAAGGAAATGTCCTGGTCAGCTTGAACAGATCCCATTACGCGCCCCGTGTCCTGTTGCGGGAAGAAGCCTTTGGGGACTTGTATGTAGAGATAAACCGTGAGACAAGCAGTCGCAATTGTCATCGCTAGAACCAGAGGCTGATGGCGTAATACCCATTGAAGCGAGGTGCGATATCTCCCCAGGACCCAATCAAAAACCGCCTGCGAACCGCGGTAAAACCTGCCGTGTTTCTCCTCATTGAGTGATTTGAGAATCTGCGCGCACATCATTGGGGTGGTACTGAGGGAGACCATCAGCGAAACACCAATGGCGATGCTGAGGGTGACGGCGAATTCACGGAATATGCGCCCGACCAGGCCTCCCATCATCAGAATGGGAATGAAAACCGCGACCAGCGATGTGCTCATCGAGAGCACGGTGAACCCGATCTCTTTTGCGCCGCGGAATGCCGCAGCAATGGGCGTCATGCCGCGCTCGAGGTAGCGTGTAATGTTTTCGAGCACTACGATCGCGTCGTCCACCACGAAACCAGTCGAAATCGCCAACGCCATGAGCGACAGATTGTCGATACTGTAGTTGAGCAGATACATCACGGCGAAGGTCCCAATCAGCGACAGCGGGACGGCAATGCTGGGAATGATGGTCGATCGCACGGTTCGCAGGAACACAAAGACCACCATGATCACCAGGAAGACTGAGATCAGCAGCGTGATTTCGATGTCACGGACCGAGGCGCGAATTGTGGTGGTTCGGTCCATGACCACATCGAGATGGATAGCCGGAGAAATTGAGGCCGCAAGTTGCGGCATCAATGCGTAAACCCGGTCAACCGTGTCGATGATGTTCGCGCCAGGCTGGCGGAAGACGATCATCAGCACTGCAGGCTGGCCCTGCGCATTAGGATCAGTGGAGTTGTGCGCTGCCAAGCCGATCACACGTGTGTCGGCGACGGAATCCTCCACATCGGCCACGTCGCTCAAGCGCACCGGCGCGCCATTCCTGTAAGCCACGATCAGCGGCCGGTATTTGTCGGCCTCTTTGATCTGGTCATTGTCTTGAATGGTCCAGGTGTGAAGACCATTCATTACGGTACCCTTTGCGCTGTTCGAGTTGGCGTTGTTCAGTGCAGTTCGCACCGCATCAAGGCCGATTCCGAGCTGATTGAGCAGATTCGGGTTTACTTCAGCGCGAACCGCGGGCTGCGCGGCCCCTCCCACGTAAACTTGACCGACGCCGGCGACCTGCGACAATTTCTGTGCCAGCACCGAATCGGCCGCGTCATACATTTCCGGAAGTGTGTAGGTGTTGGAGGTAAGGGAAATGATGAGGATTGGCGCGTCCGCGGGATTGACCTTACGCCACCATGGGTTATTCGGCATGTAGGAAGGCAAGTTGCTGCGCGCGGCGTTAATCGCGGCCTGCACATCGCGTCCAGCGGCGTCAATGTTTCGGCTGAGATCGAATTGGAGCACGATGCCAGTTGAGCCAATCTGGCTCGATGAGGTCATTTGATTAACGCCGGCAATTCGCCCGAACTGACGTTCCAATGGAGTAGCAACCGCCGATGCCATCGTCTCTGGACTTGCCCCCGGCAGTGAAGCTGATACTTGAATGACCGGATATTCCACCTGTGGCAGCGGAGCAACCGGCAGGAACTGGAACGCGAGAATGCCCGCGAGCAGCAGCCCCGCGGTCAGCAGCGATGTGCCGACGGGCCGTTTAATGAATGGAGCTGAGACGCTCAATGCTAATCTCCCGTTACGGGCTGCTCCTCAAAGTGCCGGAACCCAACTCCGGCAAACCGATGGGACAAGCGGTCAAACCAGAGATAGACGACCGGGGTGGTGTAGAGCGTGAGCAACTGGCTCAGCAGCAAGCCACCGACGATGGTGATGCCCAGCGGATGCCGTAATTCGGAGCCTGTGCCTGTGCCCAGGGCCAGTGGCAATCCGCCGAATAGCGCAGCCATGGTCGTCATCATGATCGGCCGAAACCGCAACAGGGAAGCCTGATAAATCGCTTCCTCCGGCGGTTTGTGTTCGTCGCGCTCGGCCTCGAGGGCAAAGTCGATCATCATGATGGCGTTCTTCTTGACAATGCCAATCAGCAGGATGATTCCAATCAAGCTCACCACGCCAAGATCATTGCCGGTGATGATCAGCGCGAGCAAGGCGCCGACTCCCGCCGACGGTAGTGTCGAAAGAATCGTGATCGGGTGGATGTAACTTTCATACAAAACTCCGAGCACGATATACACGGTGATAATGGCAGCCAGAATCAACAGCGGCTCGCTCGAAAGTGAATTGCGGAACGCAGCCGCTGTGCCCTGAAAACTCGTGTGAATGCTGGCCGGCATGTGAATAGCGGCTTCAGCGGTATCAATCTCTTTCGTTGCTTCACCGAGCGAGGAACCGGGAGCAAGATTGAATGAAAGCGTCACAACCGGGAATTGCCCCTGATGATTTATTGCCAGCGTGGCGTTTGATTGCTCGATATGGCTGAACGCCGAAAGCGGGACCTGCGTGCCTGTATTTGACTTCACATACAAATCGTCAAGCGAAGTCGGGTTTTGCTGGAATTGCGGATCGACTTCGAGCACCACGTGGTATTGGTTCAGTTGCGTGTAAATTGTCGAGACCTGCCGCTGGCCGAAAGCGTCGTACAAGGTATCGTCTATCTGTTGCGGCAAAATTCCCAGCCGCGACGCGGAATCGCGGTCAATTACCAGATCAGCTTGCAGTCCGCCATTCTGCTGGTCGCTGGCCACATCAAGCAGCGCGGGAGAAGCTTTCAGCTTGTCCATCAGCCGCTGCGCCCAAACCGCCAGCTCCTTCGGGTCCGTGTCCTCCATCGAGTACTGAAATTCCGTCCGGCTGACGCGGTCTTCCACGGTCAGGTCCTGCACCGGCTGCATGTAAAGCGTGATCCCTTGCACCTGCGAAAGCGGTTCTTGCAAGCGGCGAATAATTTCAGAAGCCGTGGCTTTGCGCTCATCGCGAGGCTTCAAATTGATCTGAATTCGCCCGCTGTTCATCGTCAAATTGGTGCCGTCAACGCCAATGAACGATGACAGGCTGAGCACGTCGGGATCTTTCAGAATCACTCTTGCCAGTTGCTGCTGGCGCTGCGACATGGCACTGAAGGAAACATTCTGCGGGGCTTCAGAAATACCGAGAATCACGCCCGTATCCTGCACGGGGAAAAAGCCTTTCGGCACTACGATGTAAAGCAGAATAGTGAAGACGAGCGTCGCGGCGGTGACGATCAACGTGGCCGTTTGATGCTTAAGCACCCACTTCAGCGTGCGCCCGTAGGCCTGAATTATGCGTTCATAAACGTGCTCAGACCATCGGTAAAAGCGTCCTTCTTGTTCTTCGGCTTTGGATTTCAAAAGCCGTGAGCTCATCATTGGCGTGAGCGTCAGCGAAACGATTGCCGAAACCAAAATGGTCACCGCCAGCGTAACCGCGAATTCGCGGAACAGGCGGCCGACAATATCGCCCATGAACAGCAGCGGAATCAGAACCGCGATCAAAGAAACGGTCAGCGAAACGATGGTGAATCCAATTTGCCCTGCGCCCTTTAGCGCTGAGTCGAGCGGTGATTCGCCAGCTTCAAGAAAGCGGTCGATATTTTCGATCATCACGATGGCGTCGTCGACGACGAAGCCGGTCGAAATTGTCAGCGCCATCAACGTGAGGTTGTTCAGGCTGTAACCGAGCAGGTACATGACCCCGAACGTCCCGACGATCGAGAGCGGAACCGCGACGCTCGGGATAATCGTGGCGCGCCAGTTTCGCAGGAAAAGAAAAATCACCATCACGACCAGGCCGATGGTGAGCGTCAGCTCGAATTCAACATCCTTGACCGAAGCGCGGATCGTTTCGGTTCGGTCGGTAAGAATGTTGACGCGCACGGCGGCGGGCAATGAGGCTTGAAGTTGCGGCAGCAGCCGCTTGATTTTATCGACGACGCTGATGATGTTCGCGCCGGGCTGCCGCTGAATGTTGACAATCACCGCCGGGGAAAGGGTCGAGCCCTGCCCCATCCACGCCGATTGGTAAGAGTTCTCGACGCTGTCGCTGATTTTCGCGACGGCGTCCAGTCGTACCGGAGCTCCATTGCGGTAAGCGATTACAATCGGAGCATATTGCGCTCCTAAAAGTAGTTGATCATTTGCGCCGATAGTGAACGACTGCCGAGGGCCGTCCAGTGTTCCCTTCGCTTGATCGACGTTTGCCGCAGCCAGCGCGGTTCGAACATCTTCAAGGCTCAGACCGTAAGAAGCCAATGCAGTTGGATTCGCCTGAATGCGGACTGCGGGCTTCTGCCCTCCGCTGATCGAAACCAACCCAACACCCGTGACCTGCGAAATTTTTTGCGCGAGTTGGGTATCGGCGAGGTCTTCGACTTTCGACAGAGGGAACGTGTTCGAGGAAACCGCAAGCGTCAGAATCGGAGCATCAGCAGGATTCACCTTGCTGTAGATAGGCGGATTCGGAAGATCGACGGGAAGATAAGTTCC
>DATIYR010000061.1:0-7319 GCA_035517535.1 Terriglobales bacterium | reverse complement strand
CAGCAACGAACGGCGGGAAATGTTGCGAATCTTCTGGGAAGCCGAGACGCCTTACATCTATTGGCGCATGCCCTGGATTGGCTACGAATACTGGAACCCGGAACCGCCGCACGCGGGTTTCTTATCCGCGCAGCTTCAGCGGGTACAGGTCAGGAAAGCTCGCGAATGTTTCTCAGCATTGTTCGAGATGAACCCGGTTTCCGCCTGCGCGCCCGGGTATTTTTCCAACCGCGATACGCGTCGCGCGTGGTCAGAAATCGGAATTCGCGTCGCGCAAAATGGCAGCGGCGACGGACTCCACGCCCCATACATCGACCAATTCGGCATCCTGCAACTTCACCGCACAATTGACCTTGAACCAAGCCATCGTGAGCTTGATGTCAATAAATACTTGGAGATTGCCGGTAACTGCTTTGCGCTCGGCTTGCCGGTAATTATCTCCACCCACTCGGTGAATTTTCATTCAACGCTCAAGGATTTCCGCACATCATCGCTCGCGGCGCTCGATTCACTGCTCACGGCACTTGAATTGAAATATCCAGAGTTGCTGTACGTCCACGATCAAGACCTCTATGGAATCGTGACCGAAGGCGTATTTAATAGTCAGAACGAGCGCGTCACTGTAGTTGCGAAGCAGGACTGGAACCCGCGGGTCGCGCCCCAGGCGGCGCTATGATGCGTCCTCGATCTCTCGTCCTGATCACGATTGATTGCCTGCGTGCTGATCACGTTGGCTTTGTGGGACCAGCTTCGACGACTCCTTTTCTCGATTCGCTCGCCGACGAGAGCTTTGTTTTTCACAACGCAATCGCTGCCGGCATTCCGACCTATTACGCTTTGCCTGCGCTTCTCGCTTCGCGATATCCGCTCGCTTTAGGCCGGGATGTAATCGGAATTGCTCCCGGCGAAAACACGCTGGCAACCGAACTGAAGACATCCGGATTCAACACCGCGGCTTTCGTCGCAGCCAACCCGTATATTTCTCCTGCATGGGGTTACGACGGCGGTTTTGATGTCTTCCGGGATTTCTTAAATGGAGACGCTAAGCCTATCGCTGAAAAGGCACCCGCGAAGCTTCGCACGAATGGCAATCGTATACTTTCCATCGCCTGCCGCACGCTTCCATTGCTCGGCGCAGCTTACGACGAGCTGTATTTTCGTTACTGTCAGCGAAGCGCTCACTCTCGTGATTATTCAGCGGGCAACGAATCCTTCGATGCATTGAGGCAATTTCCCTCAGCCGGTGTGATCGTCGATGCCGCCATTTCGTGGCTGAATGAGCAGTTCAGCACTCCCTTTTTTCTTTGGCTTCATTTCATGGATCCGCACGCGCCTTACTACCCTACAGAGGAAGCGTTGGCCGAAACCGGGCACAGTGACATTAGCCCGGCCGAAGCAAAATATCTGAACTCCTACTGGGCAAGAGGCGATGTCGGTCTTGAGCGGCTGAAAAACAAACGCGACGCAGTTGTCGCCCTCTACGACGCCGGAATTCGCTTCGTCGATTTGCAGATTCAAAGACTGACGCAAAGATTGATTGCCCTGGACCGCTGGAATGATTGTGTGATGGCTGTCACCGCCGACCATGGTGAAGAGTTTCTCGATCATGGCGGTAGATTTCACGCGCCAGTGAAGTTAAGCGAGGAATTAATACGCGTTCCATTGCTGTTACGAGTTCCGGGAATTTGGGCCCGGCATGATTCGGCGGAACCGTTCGGCATGATTGATCTTGCTCCGACCTTGCTCGATGCACTCGAAATCCCTGCACCTGCGAATTTCCGCGGATCCAGCTGCTGGCGCGAGCTTGTCGCGAATAGAAGCTGGAATCGACCAGTTTTTACCGAGTGCGCCTACGGATGCACCAACCCCTTCGACCCTGAAAAGCGCCTTGGCGCGCGGCTACTTGCCGTTCGCAAGGGCGAATACAAGCTGGTTATGAATTTTGCTTCGGCGACAGACGAGTTGTTCCACCTCAAGTCAGATCCGAACGAACTCATGCGGCTGCCGGAAAAAGTTGCAAAGGATGTTCGCAAGGAGTTGCTGCAGTGTGCGAAGAAGCATATCGCAAAATCGGGCCAATCGCGGGATTTCGATCTTCGCGGGGCTGCGCAGGTGGAGCAATTCCGGCTTAGCGCGACGAATTCAGCGGCGCTCGGGCCGAATTAGGCGAGAGCACGCATCAAGCTGTATGAAACCTATCCGCATTCTGGTCGATAGCTTTGCCGACGACGGCTTGCCAAACGCGCAAATGGGCAACGCTCGCGAGATCGTATCTCGTTTGGATCCCGGGCGCTTCCACGTGAGCATGTTTGTATTGCGCAGACCGGATACGCGAATCTTTGCCCGCCCCAATACCCGGCTCATTCAGCTTCCCGAAAAGCGGCAGACGGTCAGGATTCTGCGCGAATTCTTATGGGGCGATCACCAGCTTCTCTTTTATATGAAGTCTTCTCCCGCAAGCCACTGGTATTTGAGCTTGCGACGAAGATGGAATGACCGCCGCACTACGATCGGCACGATTGAATCTCAATGTAATGGCAGGGACGAACCCACGATTGCGCCGGAAGCAATTCGGCTGTGGGAACAAACCATTCTTCGCTGCGATTATTTGTACAGCAACGCCGTTTCTGCGCAAAAAAGTCTCCAGCGCGAATATGCCCTGGAAAGCGAGATCATTCCGACCGGGGTGGATACGCACGTCTTCAAACCGGATTGGAACCGGCCACGCAGCAGTCGAGCACAGGTCTTGTTCGTCGGATCGCTCCGCACTTACAAGCAGCCGCAGGTCGTGGTAGAAGCTGCAGCTCGCTTTCCTGAAGCTGATTTCCGGCTCGCAGGCGATGGCTCGCTCGCAGCAGATCTTCGTAACTTCGCGATCGAACGCCGTTTGAGCAATGTCTCGTTTCTCGGCATGCTCTCAGCCGAGCAGCTTCGCGAGGAATATCAAGCCGCAGACATTTTTCTTTTCCCGTCCAAATGGGAAGGCTCGCCGAAAGTCATCCTTGAGGCGGCGGCGTGCGGATTGCCTGTCATCGTGCGCACCGATTATTCACCTGAAACCGTGAAACATGGCTTGACTGGCTATCAAGCCGGTTCCAATGAAGAAGTTTTTTCTTACCTCGACTGTCTGCTCAAAAATCCCGAACTGCGGCAACAGCTTGGCAGAAACGGAAGACAGCTCAGTGAAAAGTATGATTGGGACCGGATCACTCTTCAATGGGAGAGCGCTTTCACACAACTGGCTCAACAACGTTGCGCGAGGAAAGCATCTTGACGAGTTCTTTCTCAGTTGCTGCCACGATTGAAGAGGTTCCACACCGGCAGCGGGAGCCCGAAATCCTTGCGCTCACTCCGTTTTATCCCTCCGCACAATGTCCGTCGCAAGGCAGATTCGTTTCTGATCCCATCGGCCGCATGAAAGATGTTGGAGTTTCCAACCAGACGATTGCGGTCCAGCCGTTTTATCGCGGCCACGCTCGGTCCGCCGAACATATTCCGGCAAAATGGATGAGGCATTTCTCTGTCCCGGGCAATTGTGGACTCCCGTCCGCAGGCGAATTTCTCGCAGCTCACCTCATGAGAACGCTCAGGCAACGCTCGTTTGGTCCGTTTGATCTGATCCACGCACATGCCGCGCTGCCCTGCGGGCACGCTGCGGAAATTCTCAGCAATCGCCTGTCAATCCCGTTCGTCGTGACGGTCCATGGGCGAGACGCATTTTTTATCCGGCAAACCGGGCCAGTCGTCAGTCGCTGGTGTTGCCGCGTTGCAAAAAATGTGTACCGCCGGGCACGGCGGGTGATTTGCATTAGCGAAAAGGTGCGCAGTGAAGTCCTGAACGAAGTTCAGGCAAACACGGTTGTCGTTTACAACGGAGTTGATCCGGAATTTTTCTCGCCTGCGCCGGAGTCGCACTCGCGCCAGATCGTTCTCAGTGTTGGAAACCTGACCCCAACCAAGCGGCACGCGCTGTTGCTGCGTGCATTTGCGCGAATAGCGCTTTCCGTTCCCAATTGCTTTCTCGAGATCATTGGCGACGGACCCGAACGCGCAACGCTCATTCGACTCGCAGATGAGCTGAGAATCGCTAACCGGGTGCAATTCGCGGGACGACAGAGTAGAGACTGTGTAGCCAATGCAATGCGCCGCTGTTCCGTCTTCGCTCTGCCTAGCTCGTATGAAGGACTAGGTTGCGTTTACCTTGAGGCCATGGCCTGCGCTAAATCGGTAATTGGCTGCTGGGGCCAAGGAATTGATGAGGTTATTGAGCATGCTAAAACGGGCTTGCTCGTAGCACCCGAAAACGAAGACGAGTTGACCGAATCGCTTCAGATGCTGCTGCAAAATGAAGAATTGCGGCGTCGCATGGGAGCAGCCGCGCGCAACCTTGTGCTTCAAAAGTTCACGCTCGATCATCAGGCGCAGTCTTTAGCGCAGATCTATCGCGAGTGCATTGCATGAAAATCAGGCTGGCAATTCTTACCGAACTGATAGCGCCTTATCGCATTCCGGTTTTTAATGCCCTTGCGCGCCATGGAGAAATTGATCTGCACGTGTTGTTTTTGGCGGAAACGAACCCTTCGGTCAGGCAGTGGCGAATCTACCAGGATGAAATTCGCTTCTCCTACCAGGTACTACCTTCTTGGCGCACAAAGCTGGGGAAATACGACCTGCTGCTCAACCAGAATGTTTCTCAAGCCCTGCAACATCTGGCGCCGGAAATCATTTTGTGCGGCGGCTACAACTATCTCGCCTCATGGCAAGCGCAACGCTGGGCGAAACGGAATAATGTTCCCTTTCTTCTCTGGTCGGAAAGCACATCGAATGATCAGCGGAGAGGGCATGCGTTAATCGAATCACTCAAGCATACATTTTTTGAGAACTGTGATGGCTTTGTCGTTCCTGGAACCTCGGCCCGCCACTATGCTGAGCAAATGGGAGCTTCTCCCGATCGCATTTTCCTCGCTCCCAATGCCGTCGATATCAATCTGTTTGCATCCGGCGCAGATTCTGCCCGTGTTAGTGCTTCACGAGTCCGGGGCGCCTTGGGTTTGCCCTCTCGCTATTTTCTCTTCGTTGGACGGCTGGTAGAAGCCAAGGGGGTTTTTGATCTTCTTCAAGCCTACGCTGGCCTTAGCGAAAAGCTTCGTTCTCAAATCGGGCTGGTTATTGCCGGAGACGGCCCATTGCGCGCGGAGCTCGAATCTATGGCGCATTCGATTTATCCAGGCACCATTCATTTCCCCGGATTCGTTCATCGCGACGCGCTCGCCAGCTACTATGCGCTCGCCGAGTGTTTTGTCTTCCCAACACACAGTGATCCCTGGGGCCTGGTCGTTAATGAATCTATGGCCTGTGGTCTGCCGGTCATTTGCAGCCAGGTTGCAGGATGTGCCGCAGACTTGATCAGATCAAACGGCATTTTGGTGCCGCCGGCCGACACAAGACAGTTGACGCGGGCGCTCGAGGAGATTGCAACTAATCCCGCGCTTGCCAACAAAATGTCTTCGCGGAGCAAAGAACTAATTCGCAACTACTCTCCCGAACTTTGTGCAGCAGGCATCGCGAATGCGACCGTGGCCGCAATTCGGCGCGGCGGCGATGCAGAAACTTCAACGCAATTTCAAACTGAAACGCATTTCACCCAAAACGTGTAGCGCTCACAGTACCTTCTTCGACAACGCAATCACTGCCGAGCGCCGCTATGATTCCAGATATCTCGCGCCAGGATGTCGACTCAGCATGTACGAAACCAGGTTGCAAACGTTGCTGATCCTCTCGGTCGGCTTAGCCGCTTTGGGCTTGGTTCTGTTTTTTTTGCCCGGCTACTTAGCGACTCCTGAGGTGCTGGGCTCGGTCATCATTGCGCAAATCATCTTGGCGTCCGTTTGCAAATACAAAAAAACCTTCTTCCTGGTACTGATGCTGGCATTTCTCTGGGCCGGAGTGCGATTACCCATGGACGTTGCCTGGCTAAAGGGCCGGTGGATTGTGCTCGCCATCGGCGCTTTAGTCGGCGCAGCGATTTATATGCGCGAGCGCGATCACCGTTTTGGTGTCATTCACCTGTTTGCGCTTTTCTGTGTCTTGTCCTCGTTGGTCTCGTCATCGGCGTCCGCTTATCCTCAGGAAGCCCTCCTCAAATCGCTAAGTTTGTTTCTTCTTTTTCTCTATGGGGCCATGGGGGCAAGGCTTGCAGTGCCGGCTTTCGAGCCACAGAAATTCTTCCACAAACTGCTCTTGGGATGTGAAATCACGACCTACATTACATGCTTCACTTATTTTGCATTGCGGTTCCCCCTGTTTGGTAATCCCAACTCACTCGGCGCGGTGATGGGTGTCGTGGTAGTGCCGGTAATTTTCTGGGGGTTTCTCTGTGCCGACGCGGTCGTGACCCGTCGCCGCCTGGGTGTTGAACTCTGCATTGCGTCCATGCTCCTGATGAGCAGCTTCTCGCGGGCGGGAATTGCCGCGGCTGCGATCTCTTGCCTGCTTATCTTGATCGCGCTTCGTCAATATCGAGTCATAGTTACAGGAACTGCGGCAGCGCTCATCATCGCGGTCCTGACGGTGGCATTCGCTCCTCGCCCCCCAGAGATTGAAGAAGAGGCGCAATCTGAAACGCTGACCTCGCTGTTCCTCTACAAGGGCAAACCCAATCAGGGCCTTCTCGGTTCACGGAAGGGAACATGGGACCGGACCATTGCTGTTATCAAGGCGCACCCGTGGTTTGGAAGTGGCTTTGGGACCAGCGTAACCGACCGCAGTGCGATGTACTTTGAGCTCACCCGGTCGCGCTTTATCGATTCACGAATGGTTCGCGAGCACGGAAATAGTTATTTGGCAATTTTGGAATGGTCGGGCTTGTTTGGCGTTTTTCCGTTTTACTTTTTGGTTGGAATCGCCGCAACCCATGCCAGGAAAGCATTAGTTAATCTAGGGCACACGCGGAATATATGGGCGCCGGCGGTTCCCGCGGCGGCGATCATTATAGCCGGCCTAGTTGGGGCGGCCTTCGAGGACTGGCTTTTCGCATCGGGATATTACGTTTCCGTTTTTTTCTGGGCAATGGCGTTTATCCTCGCCGATCTTGTCCAGCCGATGCGGGCGAGCCATGCGATCGAGAGCACCGTTTCTTTTCGGGATCCGCAGCCTTCAATCTCCCCCGGATTGATGGTTCCTTCGGTTCCAGTGCAATGAGGCGCATCTTCCTAAATGGTCTCGCGGCCAGCGCCGGCTCCGGAATCACTTACCTGCATAATGTGGTTCCGCATCTTTCTGCCTCGCCGGGTATTCATACTACGCTTGTGGTGCAGCCG
>DATIYR010000060.1:0-2114 GCA_035517535.1 Terriglobales bacterium | reverse complement strand
CGCAAATCACGCGCTGGGCAGCCGCAACTTCGACAACACGGCGACGAATCTGCGGTTTGTTGCATGGATCACGGCCGGCGAAGGGCTTCACAACAATCATCACGCTTATCCAACTTCGGCGAAGTTCAGCATTCGGCGCGGGGAGTTTGATCCTTCGTGGGTAGTGGTGAAAATCCTTTCGTGGATGCATCTCGCGCGGCCTCTGCGGTTAGCGCCACAACTGGAATCCTAGCCGGTAGCTCGGCAACAAGATCGAAATGCGGGAGGGTCTCAAGACCCTCCCCTATCACCTCTTCGGCTTATTTCCTTTTCTGAAAATCCAAATTGCAAGCGTCTGCGTACTCCATTCGACGTTTATTTCATTCTCGAGTGAGGGTGCCGTGAGCGCAGAAGCCAAATCCGCGATGGTCGGAAATTTCGATCTGGAGCGCTACGTTCGCAATTCGAAAAAGGTGGATATCAGCGATATCGATTTGTCGCAGGCGGCGAATTATCCCCTGAGCGCGGCGGAGATTCGCAGCCTCACTTACATGATGGATATCGAGTCGCACACGATCGTGTATCTGCGCAGCATTCTTTCGACCTGCGCGATTGAGGACCCGGATACAACTGCGTTCTTGAGCTGCTGGGCTTACGAAGAGCATTTTCACGGCCGCACAATTGGGCAATTCCTGGCGGCGTGCGGCATCGAACATTCGCGCGACCGCTTGGCGGAAGTCCAGAAGTCCACCTCGTACAAGGAGTGGCTGAAGGATATGGGGGCGTCGCTGGTGTGCCAGTTCTCGCGCCACTTTCATTCGGCGTATCTGACGTATGGCGCGATCTCCGAGCTGTCGACACTCGAAGGCTACGGCGTGATGGCGCGACGGACGGAGAATCCGATTCTTGCGGAGATCATGCGCCGGTTGGCGAAAGACGAGCGGCGGCACTTTTCTTTCTATTACAACAAAGCGCGCATTCAGTTGCAGCACCGCAACGCGCAGCGATTGACCACATTTATCATCAAGCATTTTTGGCTGCCAGTCGGCGGCGGCGTGAAGCCAGATGCTGAAGTGGATTGGATTCTGAGCTTCATCCTGGGCGATCCGATGGGAGCGGCAATCGCCGCGCGGATCGACCAGACCATCGCGAAGTTGCCGGGACTTGGCTGGTTTGACCGCTTGTCGCGCAGCCGCGAAGAGAGCTTGCGGAAGATGGCGCGAGACTCCGCAGCGAAGTCCACTGAAATAAGAGTCGGATGGACACCGACCGCAGCGAATCGAGAGTGCCGGGAATCTGAGGGTTAGTTTACGTTTGCATCGAAAGCGCCGGTTTCGATTTTTTCGCCGCGCTTCACTTGGACGAAGATTCGATACAAACCCGGCTTGGGGAAACCGTACGGGAACGAGACTTCCGAAGAAGTGTGACTCGAAGACATTCCTGCCATTGCCATTCCCGGCATTTCTGGTGCGTGCGACTGGTTCGGCGATGTAGTTGAGCCGAGAGTCGCTTCCGCGAGATTGAACGCCGCCATCGGGATCGAGCCGTCCGGATGTACGTGCGCAAACACGCTGAAATCGGAGCGGACGAATTCGGCGTGGCCTGCCATGCCCATATAAGGTTCGAGATCCACCGCGGGCTTGCCGTTCGCGTCCTCGACGCGGAATTTGAACCACAACAAACGATCGGAAACGAGCGGGGTCGAATCGCGCTCCCAAATCATGCGCGCTCCGTTTGAGAGTGGCGCCACAGTGCTCAATTGCGCTCCGCCAGCGAGCGCGGGCGCAATTGCTTCCGCGTCGTCGCCCGCTAGCGGCTTGCCGGCGAGGTCTGGAACATCCATTTCAGCGACAGGCGTGTCAGGAAATCCGGAAGCACGGACGATGTCGGCAAAGATGATGTAATGACCGCTGGCCATCGGCGGCAGACCTTCATCGAAAGTCATCGTACCGGTGCGGTCCGGATGAAGATGATAGAAACGGTCCATCGCAGGCGCGCGCACCAGGAAAAGATGCATGAGATGGCCATGGTCGGGAATCAGAGCGGTGCCGACGACCTCGGTTCGCCGCGAATGCCACTTTGATTCCCCAATTTCAAGATTCATGCGGCCAGCGGGATCGAGCTTAACGCCGAGC
>DATIYR010000059.1:0-6324 GCA_035517535.1 Terriglobales bacterium | reverse complement strand
TGCGGATTGTCTCCAGCTTGCTGGTGTTTTTGGCAGTCGCAGCCCCATGGCACGTCCTGGCAGCTTTGCGCAATCCGGCACAGGGCCAGGTTCGCGGTTTTCTCTGGTTTTATTTCGTGAATGAGCACTTTCTGCGCTACGTCAACAAACGCGTGCCGCCGGGATATGACACTGTGCCTCTGTTGATTTTCTGGGGCCTGGTGATTCTCTGGCTGATTCCGTGGAGCGTGTTTCTGCCGCAGGCCTTGCGCCAGGTGCCGTGGCGTTGGCGCGAACTGCGTGGTCTGCTCGACCTGCAGGGAAAAGCCAATCTGCTGTTTGCGCTGTGGGCGCTGGTGATTGTCGGCTTTTTCAGCTTCTCCACGCGGCAGGAGTACTACACGATTCCAGCCTTGCCGGGCCTGGCGTTGTTGATTGGAAATTGGTTGGGGAAAGAGTCCGCGTCTCCGGATGGATCGAAAGAGCGGCACGCGGGAAGAATTTCCTCATCTGTGTTGATTGCGCTGGCTCTCACAGGCTCCGCGATTGGGATCTTTCTGGTGATCTCCTCACACCCTCCTGCACCCGGAGTTGACCTCGCCGATCTGTTGAGGAAAAATCCGCAAGAATACGATTTTTCGCTTGGACATTTCTTTGATCTCACGCCCGAAGCGCTAGGAGCGTTCCGGGTTCCGTTATTCGGGACCGTGATCGCTCTGTCTCTGGGAGCGGGATTGAACTGGTTTTTCCGCCGAGGTGCGAAACCAGCGCTCGGGAATGCTGCACTGGCGCTCATGATGGTTGGATTACTGACCTGCGTGCATGCCGCCTTCGTCACCTTCTCGCCCATTCTTTCCTCCCATCAGCTGGCGGTGGCTATTGAGCACCATTACCGGCCCGGGGACGTGATTGTGGTGGACGGCCAGTATGACCAGGCCTCTACCCTGAACTTCTATACCGGAATTCCGTTGCGCATCCTGCACGCTCCCAGCGGCAACTTATGGTATGGCTCGCAATTTCCCGATGCGCCACAGGTATGGGAAACCGCAGCTTCGTTCGATGCCCTCTGGGACGGACCGCAACGAGTTTTCCTGTGGACTGACCAGGACGAACCTAAGGAACTGCGCGGCAGGCCAAGATTTGTGCTTGCGCGCAGCGGAGGCAAGTCAATTCTCACCAACAGGCAAATAAGTGATTGAGGCAAGTGTCGTGTTGCTCGCGCTGCTGGCCGGCGCACTGGTGTATTCGTTGCTTTCAGTCGTGGCAGCTTTCCGTTATCTTTCGGCGTTGCCAGCAGGCGCGACCTCAGCAGAGCCAGTCAGTATTCTCAAGCCTCTCGCCGGACTCGACGATGGACTCGAATCGAACCTGCGGACTTTTTTTGAACAGGATCATCCTTCGTTTGAAATCTTGTTTGCGGTGCGGGAAAGAACGGATCCCGCAGTTGGCGTTGTCGAAAAACTGCAAGCAGCATATCCGCGAATCCCCACGCGCCTGCTGGTGACTGGAGAGCCACCATATCCGAATGCCAAAGTCTTCAGTCTGTCCCAAATGCTAGCCACGGCGGAAAACGATCTGGTGGTCATGAGCGATAGCGACATTCGAGTCACGCCGGACTTTCTGCGCAAAGTGTCGGTCGAGTTTGGCGCAGCCAACCTGGGCGTGGCCACCTGTCCTTACCGGGCTGTGCCCGGCCCAAGCGTTTGGTCACGTTTGGAAGCTACGGGAATGAACACGGATTTCATCGCTGGAATTCTCGTGGCGCGGATGCTCGAAGGCATGAAGTTTGCCGTTGGGCCAACCATTGTCGCGCGCAAACGCGCGCTCGAAGCCATTGGCGGCTTCGACCGGCTCAAAGATTATCTAGCCGAAGATTTCGTCATGGGCAAATTCGCCGCCGAAGCCGGATACGGCGTGATTCTTTCTTCCTACGTGATCGAGCACCACATCGGTAGCGCCAATCTGCAGGCAAATATTGCTCATCGGTTGCGCTGGGCACGCAGCACGCGTCGCTCACGCCCAGCAGGCTACATCGGGCAGTTGTTCACGATGCCTTTTCCTTTGGCATTGCTTTTGGTGGCGGCGCGCCCCGGATGGTGGCCGATCTTGCCCGCCGCGTTGTTAGTGCGCTTTTTGGCAGCTTATGTTGTTTCGGCGAAAGTTTTGCGGGCAAGAATCAATTGGCTTCTGCTGCCCTTGGAGGATTTGATCGGCTTTGCCGTTTGGATCGCCGGATTTTTCGGGAATACAATCACATGGCGTGGCCGGCGGTATCGAGTTCTACCAGACGGCCAGTTCGCGCGTTCGGATCTCAACCCCCAAGGTTAGCCTGTCCGACCCGGTTGTGGCACTCGCTCCTCGCTATCGAACCGCACCAACTTGCCATTTTTCAATCGGAACTTTTCACCACGCCACGTAATCGTATGCCCAACAAGGCCGCCCTTCCATACGGCAACCGCGAGCAAATCGCGTAGAGGAAGCAGCCACAACCGGCGAATCGTGTGCCTATCCCGCAAAACAACACCACCGACGAGAACGGCCACAGCCAGCCGCAAACACGCCGCCACCCCCAATAACCCCCACGCGCACGCCGCGCCGCCCGAAACGAGGAGTGCCAGCAGAGACCAAGGAAGTCCAAAAGTGAGCAGAAGACCGGCGTAACCTCCTCGACGCGCTTCGCGAATCGTCCGCGACCAGCGCAGTTGATGCCGGATGAACTCGGCGAAGGTATAACTTGGCAGAAAAGTTTCGACGACCGCATCGGAAAGTTCAACTTTCAGCCCATGCCCGGCGATGCGTTTTCCCAATTCGTAATCATCGGCGAGGTAGTCGGCAATCGCTTCGAATCCACCAATCGCGGCAAGATCACGGCGGCGAAAGGCCAGAGTGGAGCCCAGCCCAAAGCGGATTCCACGTTCGATCTGGCGCGCAACCAACACTCCCGGTACAAAGTCAGCACTGATGCCCAGCGACTCAAGGCGGGAGCCGAGCGTGGATGCTGCTACACCACGGTAAAGGCACGTCACTAAACCAATTTTCGGGTCGGTAAGAGGCTGGATCACCCGCCGCAAGTAATCCGGCTCAACGCGAATGTCGCTATCACTCACAACGATGGTTTCGTGACGCGCTTCTCCGAGCATTTGCACCAAATTGCTGACCTTGGCGTTGGCGCCAAGATTGTCACTGCAAACCTTCAGCCGGATCGCGCGCTGCGGAAATTCAGTCTGCAATTGTTCCACGAGTCCAACCGCAGGATCGGCCGAATCGCTCACGCTAAAAATAATTTCGTACTCGGGATAGTCCTGCATGCACTGGCTGCGCAAGCTTTCATACATTCCGGGGTCGATACCTTTGAGCGGCTTAAGAAGGGAAACCGGCGCCGGGGTGGCGCGGGCACTCCCATCGACTTCGGTCAGACCACCCTTCTCCGCGCTCCTTCGTGCGCGCAGGAAACTCGTGGCACTCCAAAGGCAGAGCAGATAGTAAGCCACGCTCGAGCATGCGCCCAGAACAGCGATGATTTCGAGAGCCCAAAGAATGTGAGAGATCATCAATCGCGCAGAATAGCACGATGCATTCAATCACTCGTACCGCAGCGATTCGATCGGATCCAGATTCGCGGCTTTCCAGGCAGGATAGATGCCAAACAGCAGGCCTTCGGCAGCCGCTGCACTGAAGCCGAATGTGGTCCAGAACACCGACATCCGCGCCGGCAGCGAACTCCAGATGGCCGGGATAATCCAGGTAATGACTCCGCCTGCCACCACACCTAGAACTCCGCCCATTGCGGTCAGCGTGATGGCCTCCAGCGTGAATTGCAAAAGTATGTCCCGCTTGCGGGCGCCGATGGCTTTGCGCACACCGATCTCGCGGGTACGCTCGGTCACGGAAACCAGCATGATGTTCATCACGCCGACGCCGCCCACGATCAAGCCAACGCTGGAAACCGCGAACATGAAAATGAACACCGCGCCCGTCACCTGGTTCCAGACATCGGAAAGCGAATCCTGGGTGAAGACCGCAAAATTGTCCGGCTTGTCAGGCGCAACCTTGCGGCGGCGGCGGAGCAATTCGCGCATCTCGTCGATGGCTTTGGGAATGTCGTCGTGCGATGTGGCCTTGACGCTAATCCAGTATTGCTTCAGTTCAGGGTGCAGCTTGCGGAACGTGGTCAGCGGAAAGTAAACAATGTTGTCGTCCGGATTCTTGCCCCCGGCGAATACGCTCTTGCGCTTTTCGGCCACGCCGATCACGGTAAACAACTGGCCATCGATGTTGATCTCCTTTCCCAGCGAGCTGGCGTTACCGAACAACTCGTCCGCAGTGTCGGAGCCCAGGATAATCGTCGGCGAGTGCTGCGTGTTGTCAATGTCGCTGAACCATCGGCCTGCAGACATGCGGATGTCGAAGACATCCTTTACCGTCGCTGTGTCGCCTTCCAGAATAGTGCTCTTGGCTTTGCGATCGCCGTACTTCACCACGTAGGTGCCTGCGCCGAACTCGGGGCGGAAGTAACGGAGTCCGGTGGTCACCGCCAGTACGTGCGGCAACTCTTTCATAGCCATAGCGTCCTCGTAGGTAAGCTCCTTGCGGGTACGCATTTCTTCCGTCGGACGCCCAAAGGTGAAGGGCTGAAGGTGAAAGGCAAAAACGATGTTCGAGCCCATACTGCTGATCATGTCGCGCACATTGTCATTGAGCCCCCGGACCACGGAGGAAATGCCGATCACCACCGCAACGCCGATCACGATTCCCAGGACAGTCAGGCCGGAGCGCATCTTGTTGCTCCGGATGGTGTCCATCGCCATCCGGAGAATTTCGCCGTAATCGCGTCTGCGCATCATGTTTATCGGTTCAATAAATCATCGGATCTTTGATTCATCGGGTCATTGATTCATTGTCAGATCAGGAACTTTTCAATCTCTCAATGGCTCAATGATTCAATGGCTCAATCATTACAACGATTCAATAAATCAAAGTTCAAATCTCAAGGCTGCGATCGGATCCAGCCTCGCGGCCCGCTTCGCCGGATAAACGCCAAAGAATACGCCCACACTGCTCGAAACCACCAGCGCCGCGGCCACCGCCCACAACTTGACGCTTGAGGGCATCCCGATCAGCGCAGTAATGCCTTTGGCGAGTCCAATCCCGAACAGCACTCCGACTACCCCTCCCACCAGGGCCATGATGCCGGACTCGATCAGGAACTGCAGCAGTACGTCCTGACGGCGGGCGCCCATGGCTTTGCGAATACCGATTTCTCTCGTACGCTCAGTAACTGAAACCAGCATGATGTTCATGATGACGATACCGCCCACGATGAGCGAGATGGCAGCGATGACGACCATGGTGATGAAAAACGTGCCGCTCAGATTCGACCACAAACTCAGAAAACTGGCATTGGTTTCCGCCGTGAAACTGTCGGGCTGGCCGGGAAGGTCGTGCCTCCGGGCCCGCAGAATCGCGCGGGCTTCGTCAATTGCCGAATCCAGCTGGCTGCCGATCCCGTTGGCTTTGCCCGAGATCCGGATACTGTTGTGCGATCCGAACTGTTTTTCGTAAGTGGTAATCGGAATGGCAACGTAGTTATCCCGGCTTTGTCCCAGAGTGGTTCCCTGCTTCACGCCCGTGCCGATCACGCGATAGATCTGACCCTCGACCCGAACTTCCTTGCCCAGCGGATCCACACCGGGAAACAACGTGTCCACGACATCGGTGCCAATCACCGCCACGTTCGAACGATTATTCAGGTCGTTCTGGTTGAGGGTCCTGCCTGCAGCTAGATCGAGGTTGAAGATCTCCCACATCGAAGGGGTCATCCCACGGACCCAGGTGTCGGTGATGGATTGCTCACCATACTTGACGTGACCTGTGGGATTAAGAATGGAAGCGCCCACCATGGTGCACTGGTGGCAGGCTTGGAGCACGGCGTCGTAGTCCTCGAGGGTCAGGTCTTTGCGTTTTTGCCCTTCGAGCAGTTGATCGATGTTGGTTATGACCGGGGAAACCTTGCTGATGATGAAAACGTCTGCACCCAGGTTGAAGACCTTTTCCGCTACGTAGCCGTTGATGCCACTGGTGAAAGTGACCACGGCAATCACCGCCGCCACGCCAATCACGACTCCGAGCAAAGTCAGCGCAGAGCGCAGCTTGTTCGCCCAGAGCGATTGCAGCGAGAGACGAATGGCTTCGAGGGTGTGCATGGAAAACGCAGCGGGACCCGCCCAGCGCTCACTGACAGCTTCAGTCTAACAGTAGCGTAGATAGACGCGGAAAACCGTCCCGCTCAACAGAACACTTCGAAGCTGTTCATCCCAGCCACTGCGGGTTCTGGAAGGTTCCATC
>DATIYR010000058.1:0-6227 GCA_035517535.1 Terriglobales bacterium | reverse complement strand
AAGCAATGCAATCGTCCTTGGGGCAGGGACTTCACTCGCGGAATCATTTAGTGAAATTAATTTCCAATTTCAGCTAAATAACGGGCGATACGAAAGCAGGCTGATTATTTGTATTTATTTATCGGTGGTGCGAGCTTTGTCCGGGCAGGAGTGCCGCTCAAACATTTCCGTCAAGTAAGTCAACGCTTCATCGGGTTTGTGAAGAACAGACATCGGGGTTCGGAACTCACGGCCACACAAGCTGCAGACCCCGCGGGAGGGCGACCGGTCTACGTACTGCACGATCTTGAGCAAGCGCGTTTTCATTCCCCAAGAATGGCATCGCTACTAATTTTTGCCTGTCAGGGATTTTCCCAAATCGTGAACTGCAGGAATGAAGTGCGATTCACGAAATGACGCTTCCAGAGCCGCTTCCGAGTTCTACGCGAACTGCGGAAGTCAGCTCAGGCGTGCCTTTTTTTGACCGAGCTGCCGAGCTCCTGATTTATGACACTAACCACCTCATAAACGTCTCGCGGGTGAGGAATGAAACGTGAAGCTCCGCTGCCTTTAGATTCTTCCCGAGCCACCTCGCTGGGGTAAGTCGCCGAAATGTGAATGATCGGAATATCACGAGTCACGGGGTTGGACTTCAAGTGCCTGCACACGTCAAAGCCAAGCATGTCCGGAAGATTGACGTCGAGGAGGATGAGGTTCGGCCGCGACAACGCCCTGTTCAACGCTTCGTTTCCGGTGGTGGCTTCGATTACATCGAATCCCGCATCCTTAAGCACTCGCGTAAGTGCGTAGCGATGACCTTGATTGTCGTCGACGTTCAGGATTGTCAATCGAGCCGTGTCGCGTCCGTTCATCGACTGCTGGATGATATTCAGCAGCTCAGGAGTCGAGTCTCCCTTGGATACGAAGGCATTCACCAGAGCCCGGATTTCGCCCGGCACGTCTTCGGTGTACCCGGACAGCATGACAATCGGAAGACTGGGCCACTTGTGGCGGATCACACCTGCGACCTCGCCTCCATTCATGGCGGGCATCGCGTAATCCAGGATGACCGCGTCTACCCTTTGGTTTTCAAGCACTAATAGCCCACTGCGTCCGCCGTCCGCCGTCAGAACGTCATAGCCCTCGGCTTCGAGCAACAGTTTTCGCAATAGAAGGCCCGATTGATCGTCGTCGATGCATAGAATTGTGAGCTTCTTTGTCGAATCGTTAGACATGGTTCACCGCCACAGAATTGTCTTTCGCCAAAAGGCTTAAGTTCACGCCGGCTTTCCGAAAAGCTTCAGTAAATTGCGCGATTGCCTTATCTCTCGATTTCATCACGTCCTTGGGAATTACTTCCAGTGCGTGGCCGAAGCGCGAGTACTCCTGATCGGCCAGAGATTTGGAAGTGTGAATGATGACCCGTGACTTGCTGGTTTGAGGATCGCGATCCAGTTCTCGTAACACCTCGAAACCGTCCAGGTCCGGCATCGCGAGATCGAGAATGACGATGTCGGGTTCGTATTCTTTTGCCAGCCGCACGCCTTCGATTCCGCCGCCTGCTTCCCACATCTCACATCCGCTGTTGGCCAGAACAGTCCGCACAAGGTAGCGAGAGGTTTCGTCGTCGTCGATGATGAGGACGCGTGGATGCGCTTTTCCAGTCGCAATTATGTTCAACTGGTCGAGCAACCAAATGCGGTCAATGGGCTTTGCCTGAAATCCATCGGCCCCCAGCGTGAGGGCCTTCTGGCGGTTATCAACAACCGTCACCACGTAAACCGGAATCTCGCGAGTCGACGAATCCTGTTTCAAATCGCGGAGCAAGTCCCATGAATGCTCGCCCTCGAGCAAGACGTCGAGAATGATGGCGATGGGCTGGAACGACTTCAGCGAAGCCCGAGCTTCCACTATGTTTCTTGCGGGCACGACTTGGAAGCGGCTGCCCTTTAAATATTTCTCATATATGAAGAGAGCTTCGCGGTTGTCTTCTACCACTAAAACCGGTAGCCGATTGGCGTCGAGTTCGCGCTTGACCTCGGGCACATAGACGACATCGGTCTCGCCTTTGAAAGTCATGGGTATAACTGCCGTGAAGGTCGAACCCAGCCCAAGCCGGCTCTTGACGTAAACGTTTCCGCCCAGTAACTGTGCCAGCTTACGCGAAAGCGGCAGTCCCAGGCCCGAGCCTTTGGCGACTTTTTGCAGCTTGCCTTCGACTTGCGTCCACTCCTGAAAAATACGCTCCTGATCGCCCTCGGCAATTCCGATTCCGGTATCACTCACGACAAAATGCAGAGTATTGTCGTGCTCCTGGCTCACAGAAACGCGCACCTCTCCGCGTTCGGTAAACTTCAGAGCGTTGGAGATGAAGTTTCTGAGAATCTGCGAAACTTTTGCCTCGTCGCTGTAAATCTCGATGTCATCTTCAGGATCCTCGAAGACGAGTTTCACCGAAGAATTTTGCGCCAGCATGGGACGCAACATGCCGCGCAATGCCGCAAACATTTCATTCACGCTGAAATTGCCCGGCCGTATGGTTACCTTTCCGGCTTCGACTTTGGCCAGATCCAAGAGATCGTTTACAAGATCGAGAAGGTTTTGGGCCGAATTGCGCATGAGCCGGACTTGCTTTTCCTGCTCGCCACTAAGATCTCCGTCCAGACGATCCATCAGAATCTGACTGAGCGCCAGGATCGAATTCAGAGGCGTGCGAAATTCGTGGCTCATGTTCGACAAGAAATGACTCTTCAGCTCGGAGGCGCGCTGCAGAAAATCTGCTCTGTCATCCAGTTCGGCGTACAGAGCCACTACGCCCCGGTTTGTCTCGTCCAATTCCTGATTGAGTTGCGCTAACTCCGCTTGGCGCGCGCGTAATTCATCCAGAGTATTCAACAGCTCCTTATTCTGCTGCTGCAGCTCTTCATAGGGATTTTGCGGCACTCTGGTTTCGAAAGTGGACAATAACGAATCCAGGTCTTTTTTTGCGAACGTTGGATACCTGCCCGGAAGAAGTTTTCCCAGCGTGATGGTCGTGCCTTTGCTCGGCGCAGTGTCGACATGAAAGAAATCCATCAGCCGTTTCGCGCCCAGAAGGCCCAATCCCATGCCGGTTTGCGAAACGTACTTGCCATCGAGGATCTCGCGCAAGTTGCCGATACCTTTTCCCTTGTCGATTATTGAAATCGTAAGTGTGGGCTCCGCACTCTTATCGATTCGAAACTCAACCAGCCCTCCGTCGCCGTATTGAAACGCATTGCGGGCGATTTCAGAGACAGCCGTGGCAATTCGAGTCTGGTCTTGCGTGTCGAATTTCAGAGCGGCCGCGACCTGCCGCGCACGCTGGCGCGCAAGTACCACATCGTGCTCGTAACGGACATCCATTCGCAACAGATTCAAGGCCATAGCTGACTCAGTGAACAGAATTCTTAACCACCAATACGGTTACGTCGTCGCGTTCGCGAGAAAAATCTCGGTAAAGTACGGCTGCAATCACACTCGGATGTTTGTTAAGCAGACCAGGGTAGTCGTTCAAATTCCACCGGGACCCCAGACCATCCGAGTGCATGATCAGCGTGCTGTCTTCGCTCCAGGGAAACGTGAACTCCTGGAGCCTCGACATCTGGTGCCCAACCGTGCCGTTGTGAGAGGCTAAACCCCGGCTGCTTTCGCGAGTTGCAAGAATTGCAGAGATGTTACCCAGACCGGCAAAGGAGAGTGTTCCCGTCCGCCGATTGATCGATGTGATCGCCGCGGCCGCGCCGCGGGTTTTTTTTAGAGCACCATGCACATCAGCCATGATTGCCGCGGGAGAATCTGAGCTCGACTCGGCAAGCACGCGTTCCGCTTCCCGCGCCGCTTCCGCCGCATACACCCCGTGACCCAGGCCATCGGCAACCATGAGCCATGAGGTGTTGTGATTCGTCTTAAAAAACCAACCGTCGCCGCTGACCGATTCGCCGCGCAGAGCAATCGATACCACTCCCAGCTGGAGATTCTTATCCGCGTGCGCCTTTTTGCGCGGCCAGAAATCCGCCATGACACAAGTGCCTCGGTTCGGGGTCGAGTAGATATCGAAACTGGTCGATAACCTCCGCACCGCGCCCAATCCGCTCCCGCTGGTTCCGGCTGTTGAGTAACCGTCCTCAAGGGCAGAGCTGACATTCCGAATTCCTGGTCCCTTATCGATTGCCAGGAAACGAATTCCTCGCGCGCCGTTCGTTCCGAGTTGCTCGCAGACAATGCTCCCGGTCCCGGCGTGCTTCACGATGTTGGTCGCCATCTCGGTGACGGCGATGGCGACAGCCCCGCGATCGCTTTCTTCCATCCCAATCTCTTCGGCCAGGCGAACTGCAACCCTGCGCGCCTCACCGGCGAGGCTGGCGTCGCTGATCTGCAGAACCACCTGACGAGCGGATTGTTCGCCTACTTCCATCGTGTGACCGTAACCTTTGTCCCTGTTCCGGGCTTCGAATCGATTTGAAAGTCATTGACCAGCCGTTTCGCGCCGCCAAGCCCCAGGCCCAAACCCGACCCGGTGGTAAAACCATCGCGCAATGCCAACGAAATGTCGGCGATGCCCGGACCTTTATCCGCAAAAACCAGCTGCAACCCCAATCGTGGTCCATTGAGCATGATCAGATCCATCGCTCCGCCGCCGCCATGAATTAACGTGTTGCGGGCCAATTCGCTCGCAGCCGTCACCATCTTGGTCTGATCGACCAGAGAAAAACCGAGGCGCGAAGTTGCCTCCCGGACCCGCTGCCTGACGTTGACAACATCCGATTCCGATACCACAGAAATCGTTTCGCTAGACGTAACTGCCATTCATTTCCTCGCTGCTGTCCAGTGACGTGCGCAGTAGCTCCATCCCGGTATCTACATTGAGCGCTGTCTTGACGCCTGCCAGCGACATTCCTAACTCGACGAGAGTGATGGCTACAGCCGGTCGCATTCCCACCACCACCGTCTCCGCATCGAGCACGCGCGACATTGCGGCAATGTTGCCGAGCATTCTTCCGATAAACGAATCCACAATTTCCAGGCTGGAGATGTCAATGAGCACGCCTCGCGCCCCGGTCTCGCTGATCCGATTGGTCAAATCGTCTTGCAGCGTCATCGCCAGACGGTCGTGCATGTCAACCTGAATGGTGACCAGCAGGAACTCACCCATTCTCAGGATAGGAATTTTGTCCACGCTGTCCTCCTATTCAACGTCTTCGAGCTTGTATTGTTTTTCTTTCTTTTGCTTTTGCTCGCGAACGAGTACCAGGCCAGTGCGCTTGGCGGCCAAAGAAAAGGCATCGGATAACGTTGCTTTGGTGGTGACGTCGAGGAGGTTGATGCCCAGGTGCACAATCGTCTGTGCGATCTGTGGACGTACGCCGCTGATAATGCAATCGGCGCCCATCAGTCGCGCTGCGGTTACGGTCTTGAGCAAATGCTGGGCGACAACCGTGTCCACGGTTGGTACGCCGGTAATATCAATGATCGCGACCTTCGAGTTCGTTTTTACGATGGCTTCGAGCAGAGATTCCATCACTACCTGGGTGCGGGCGCTATCGAGCGTGCCGATGAGCGGCAAGGCCAGAATGCCCTCCCAGAGCTTTACGACCGGAGTTGAAAGCTCCAGCATTTCTTCCTGCTGCCGCCGAATCACTTCCTCGCGCGACTTCAGGTAAACCTCGGTTGTGTATAGCCCGAGGTTGTCCAACAGTTCCGTCGCTGCCCACATTTCTTGCGCTACTGCGCCAGCATTTGTGCCGAGTTCTTCACGTATCGCAGTAAATAAAGGACGCTTGAGTGAAAACACAAATGTCGCCGTCTCGGTCGGCGTAAAACCTTGCAGCGCGCGGGTACGGGAAATCTCCTCGAGCATGTTGCGCATGGGGTCATAGCTCTTCGAAGTACCGTTAGCTCCGCCGGCGGCCGATGTTTGGATCAGCAGATCCAGAAATCGCGTACATTGGTTTTTGACCTCCACGTCGTTCATCAAGTCGCTGCGGCGCGTTGCGCCGCTCATCTCGCGAAGCCACTCCGCAAGAATTTCATCTCGATGCTGGGCGAGAATCGAGCCTAAACTTCCGGCTTTTTGGTTCAAAACAGTCGCCATTTGAAATCTCCTGTGAATTTCGAGAGTCTAAGATAGTTGCAGATCGGGAGCGCTTTCCCAGGCAGGCTAATAGGAGAGCACAGAGATTTCTTATTATATCCCGCTGCAGCTCTGGCAAGTGGCACCCGGGAGCACT
>DATIYR010000057.1:0-5152 GCA_035517535.1 Terriglobales bacterium | reverse complement strand
GGCGCCGATCAATGCGAACGACATTGTTTCGGCCATGGGGTGAAACAGCTTTCCGGATGGACCTTTGAGAGCATAGATCGGAAGATATCCCGCAAGAATGACAGCGACGGAATAGAAGATCGGGCGGTCGACATCTTTTGCAGCCGCGAGAATCACCTCATTGAGCCGATATTCCTGGCCTTCGCGCAAGGCCAGTTCGCGGTAAATGTTTTCCATCATCACCACGGTTCCGTCGATGATGATGCCGAAGTCGATAGCACCAATAGAAAGCAAGTTGGCGGCTACATCATGAGCGTGCAGGACGATGAACGCGAACAGAAGTGAAAGTGGAATGGTGAGCGCTACGATGATCGCAGCCCGAATGCTGACGAGAAAAAAGATCAGCACAATGAGGACCAGGACCATGCCGCGAAGAAGGTTGTTTTCAACCGTGTTCTTGGTCAACTCCACAAGTTCACTGCGGTCGTAATAGGGATGGATTTTTACATCGGGCGGGAGGATCTGCCGGTTCAGTTCGTCAGTTTCCGCTTCCACTCCCTTCAACACGTTTTGCGTCTGCTCGCCGCGCAACATCAGGATGACGCCTTCCACAGCGTCGTCGTTTTTCTCGTAACCGAATTCGCCAAGTCGCGGTGCATGGCCGATGACAACGTCGCCGACATCGCGGACCCGGACCGGCACACCCTTGTTTACCCCGACCACGATATTTCCAATGTCCTCAGTGGTGCGTACCAAGCCGATGCCGCGAACGTAATAAAACTGTCCGCCTTGCGAATAAAATCCGCCACCGGCATTCGCGTTGTTGGCAGCCAAAGCAGCGGTCACTTGCGGAACCGTCAAGTGATAGCCGTAGATGCGGGCGGGATCGAGAAGCACCTGGTACTGCATTACAGTGCCGCCGAAGCCGGAGTCGTCGGCCACGCCGTGAACTGAGCGATATGCGCGTTCGACGACCCAATCTTCGATTGTCTTCAGTTCTTGGGGAGTGCGGTCGGGACTTTCGATCACATATCGATAAACAAGGCCGCTTGGACTGAAGAGCGGCGCCAGAGTTGGGGTGATCCCGGCGGGCAATGTCGCTTGCCCAAGCCGTTCGAAAACCACTTGCCGGGCGAAATAATCATCGGTGTCTTCTTCAAAAGTGAGAATGATATCGGAGAGTCCGTAAAGCGAGATCGAACGCATCACCTCCATGTGGGGAACGCCGTTCATCTCGATTTCGAGTGGAAGCGTTACCAGGCGCTCGACTTCTTCGGCCGCGTGGTCAGGCCATTGCGTAATGATTTCGACCTGCGGGGGCGACAGATCAGGGTAAGCATCGACGGGCATGCGCTGGAACGAGATAATTCCGCCGATGGTGATGAAGGCGGTCAGCATCAACACCAGAAATCTTTGACGCAGCGCCGCTCCGACTATTCGATGAATCATTCAGATATGGTGGAACTCTCGAAATTCAATTGAGAATTGTTCTTCATTTGTGAGATGCATCAGCGTTGCAGCGAATTCGCGAATTGCAGGAACAAGCTGCCATTGCCAATAACGCGATCTCCGGGTTTCAGCCCGCTCGTAATTTCAGTTTGCCCATTCATGCTCTCGCCCAGCGTTACGGAGCGGCGGCCAAACTGGTTTGACGATTCTTCCGCATACACAAACGGCTGGTTCTCGGCATCTCGCAGTACGGCGGCATCGGGTACGGCAACGGCACGTGAAATCTTCCCGGCATTCACGGTCGCCACCACGTACATGTCCTTCTTCAATTTTTCGCCGGGATTGTTCGTCTCAATGCGCGCTTGCAGAGTGCGTGTGGTCGGGTCGAGCGCGGCGGCGATATAGGAAATGCGCCCATGAAAAACGTCCGGATATGTTTCGGTCTGAATGGTGACAGGGTCTCCTACGTGTACGTACGGAAGATCCTTTTGGTAAACGTTAACCAGGACCCATACGTTGCTGGTATCAGAAACCACAAAACACTGTGTTGATCCCGGCTGAATCAATTGGCCGGCGGAAACGTCCTGTTCGACCACTTCTCCGTTAATTGGCGACTTCACCGGAACTTCAAATGTAGGCGGGGCCTGCACCAGAGCATCAGGATCGGTAATTCCCAAAACTTTGAGCGCTGCCTGAGCTGCTGCCAGGTCGCCGCCCGCCTGCACTTCAGCAGAGGCGGCCTGCTCGAGAGCTTGCTCAGCGATGGCTTTGTGCTGATAGAGGTCCTGCGCGCGAGCATAAGCCTTTTCCGCTAGGGAATAAGCGTCTTTGGCTTTCAGGTAGTTGGTGCGGAGTTGGGAATAATCCGGACTGGCCACGAACAGCATAGGTTGGCCCTGCTTCACGTGCTCTCCAGGAACCACAACCACCCGGCTGACCGGGCCGCTGATCTGCGTGATCACCGGCGTAGTACGAAAATTGTTGTAGGCGACGGCTCCCGTGAGTCGCAGCGTGCGGGTCAAGGTTGTCGGTTCGACGGTCAGAACCTGCACGTGCGAGATTTGCTCGGGCGGAATGGTGAATAGTTCCGGATCGCTGGGATTCTTGGCGTAGGTGGAGCTTGGGCCAGCGCCTTCGCAACCTGCCAATATCAACAAAATACACAGCGCTCCAATCGCGAGCGCCTGTCGCTGAAAATAGCTGAACCCGTTCATGGCAGGTTCCTCGTTCCTACCGCTTCCTTCAGTTGCTCGATCGCGGTCATATAAGAAGCCAGGGCCTGGCGGTAGGCCAGCTGCGTCGAACGGTAGCTGCGCTCTGCGTCAAGAAAATCAAGAAGGCTTGCTGCACCGCGTTTATATGCGTATTCACTGATGTCGCGCGAGTCTTCGGCCTGTTTGAGATAACCGGAGGCATAAAGCTGCACGACTTCGTCGTTGCTTTTTACCGCTTCGTAAGCGTTTGAAACATCGGAAAGTACAGTATCACTGGCTGAGTACTGCTGTTCCTGCGCTTGCGTGAGCGCGTACTGAGCTCGCGCAATTTCGCCTTGATTCCGATCAAAAATCGGCAGCGGGAAATTCGCGAAGATGGACGCGGTATTTTCGCCCGAGACGTGGGTGAAGTCATAGGTTCCGGTCACGTCCACTTTGCCATTGGCCTTAGCCAAGCCAATTTGACTCTGCGCCGCCGTGACCCCGGAGTTGAGCGGCGCGGAAATCGGGACGGAGGCGTAGCGCCTGTGCTCGAAGGTCATCGAGACCGGTTTTGAGTGGCTGATATGCCAAATCGCCGATGACATCGAAGTCAGCTGGAACTGCATCGTAGCCGAGCAGCTCGCGAAGTCCAACAAGCGCCTGCACCTTGGCCAGGCGCGCAGATGAAACATCGGTCTGAAATTGCAGAAGTTGCAATTTGATTTTTAAATAGTCGCCCTCGCCGATGTATCCAGCTTTGAATTGGGCTTCGCTGATGTCGACGGTCTGCTGAAAACTCTTTAAGTCTTGCAGCGCGAATTGTAATGTCGATTCCGCAAGCAGAACGCTGAAGAACTGCTGGCCAACGTTGAAGGCGAGCGTGCGCTCCGAATCGGAAACCTGTTCGCGGGTGACGGCGGTTTGGTCGCGCGCGGCTTGCAGCCGATGCTGCCGTTTCTTGCCGCGCTCGAAAAGATAGCTAAGACCCACATCGAATTGTTGCGTCTGATCCAGGTTATCGCTGGAAAGAATTGTGGACTGAAGACGGGAACGAACTGGCTGTCCGCTCCTAACGTCGGGTTAGGGCGTAGATTGGCGGTAATTTCCTCAGCCTGGTTTTGCAGGATCAGCGTGCGGCTGGCTTTCATTGCATGGTTGTGAGCCATCGCCAAGTCTATGGCCTGATCGAGGGTGATAAGCGTCGGTCGTTGTGCCAATGCGGTTCCGGTGAACAGGAAGAAAAGAGCCGCACGCCACGCCAGCTTCCGAATTGCCGGTCAGTGACCGGCCGCGAGCGGATGGCCTTTAAATTCGAAGCGGCGAGCCTTTCCCTAATTCTCAAAGTTTTCAAGAACTTGCCCGATTTCAAGCTCTTTATGGCTTCTCCTTATTATGGGGTCACAGATGCTCGACAGCTATTGTAATCAGGAGTTCTTGCGGAAGCGCTTTCCAGGTTAGATGCGAGACTTTGCCCGACTCTGGAGCTGTTTCTTAAAGATTTATTCGGTTGGGGAGTCAAAACAACTGCCATTGCTTTGGGTTTGAGAACCGAGGCAGTAAAAAGTCCGGAGGGCGACGGCCGGAGAGTGGCGCTGTCAATGAGCGATGACAGACCCGCAGCCTTCAATCCCAATGCAAAGATTCGAGAACAAATAGAACTAAACCTGCCGATCAGAAAAGCAGGACCATCCCGAGTGTCGGCTTCGCGCTGAAGGCGCAGGTTTGCTTACTTACTTCCCGGGCACTTGTCCACCAGGTAAACCCCGACGTTATGGATGAAAGCTCAATCCTCCTTGCGCACCCGAGAACTGCGGTCCTGCGACTGAAAAGGTGTTAGTACCGCCGATTGCAGGTAGAGCCGGCAGCGGGACCAATGCGTTCGTACTAACCCCAGAGCCGCCGAAGCTCGGAAGCGCGGTGCTTTTGGCGGGTCTTGAAAAGCCAAAGAACTGGCGCACAGCGGGTGAAAGCTCGAATGGAGCCAGCAGTTTGTGGGGATGTAGGCCGGTTGGCCGAGGGAAAATCTTGAGCAGCTGTTTATTCCGCTTTCCTTGAAACATGCTGGCTGGAGTTGCCGGGCAAGTGGCGCGCACACACGAGACCTGCTGAGCGTACGTCGGGCTCAGTGCGATCATAAGCAAAGCGGCAATTACGAATTTCATAAGACCTCCGAAATTTGACGTTTCTATACCAGAGAAATTATTCGCAAGGCTCAGCGAAAACTTCCTGGGCCGTAGCTGCTTCCGCCGAACGTGTATCCGATCGAGATGCCATAGTGCAGAGCATGCGATGAACTGAATTCTGCGTTGTTGGCGATCAGGTAGAGTCGGGCTTCCGGCCGAATAAAAAAGTTGTGATAGGCGTACAGGCGAATTCCTCCGCCGAAGTCCGCCATGAAATGGTTGGTGCTCTCGTAATTTGTACAATTTCCGTAATAGTCGCAGTTGGTGTAGGCGCCGCTGTAGAATCGCGCACTTTCCGCGCCAATTCCTGCCAGTGCCTCTGCGCCGATGAAGCGGCTGAAACGG
>DATIYR010000056.1:0-4243 GCA_035517535.1 Terriglobales bacterium | reverse complement strand
TCCGCGCTCAATCGGCCGATCAGGATAAGGAAATGGATCGGACATCCAGTTATTCATCCCGAGGTCGAGGTCGGACATCACAAAGATAAGCGTCTGAAATTTTTCGGCAAGATTGAATGCATCTATCGCCAACTCGAAGCACTCGTGCGGAGACGAAGGGAAGAGCATGATGTGCTTGGTATCGCCGTGCGAGAGAAATGCCGTCGAAAGAATATCGGCCTGCGATGTGCGGGTGGGCAGACCAGTTGATGGGCCTACGCGCTGGATGTCCCAAATCACGCCGGGAATCTCGGCATAGTACGACAGCCCCGCAAACTCAGACATCAGTGAAATGCCCGGACCCGAGGTTGTGGTCATGGCACGCGCACCCGCCCAACCGGCGCCCATCACCATGCCAATTGCGGCGAGTTCGTCTTCGGCTTGAATAACCGCGAATGTTGCTTTGCCATCCGGGCCGATGCGGAAGCGCTTGAGGTATTCAATCATGCTCTCGGCCAGAGAAGATGACGGCGTAATCGGATACCAGCTCAGCACCGTGCATCCCGCGAAAACACAGCCCAGTGCCGACGCGGAGTTTCCGTCGATGATGATTTTGCCGCGGTTCTTGTCCATCCGCTGGATGCGGAAGGGATCGCGTTTGGCCAGGCTGGCGCTCGCATAGTCGAATCCAGCCTGCGCGGCGGCAAAGTTTAGATTCGCAGCTTTGACCTTCTTCGCAAACTGCTTGCGCAGCGCCTTTTCAACTTCGCCCATGTCGATCTCGAGCAGTTTGGCCACGACGCCAACGTAAATCATGTTCTTGACCAGCTTGCGAAGCTTGGCCTCGGGGCAGACCGGCGCGACCAATTTGTCAAACGGAACCGAATAAAAAATCAGATCGTTGCGTAACGAGCTCAGGTTCAGCGGCTCGTCATATAAAACAGCCGCACCAGCCGCCAGCGACATTACGTCGTCGCGCGCAGTCTCGGAGTTCATCGCGACCAGAAAGTCAATTTCTTTTTTGCGGGCGATGTAGCCATCTTTGTTGGCGCGAATCGTATACCAGGTCGGCAATCCGGCGATGTTCGACGGAAAAAGATTTTTACCTGAAACCGGCACGCCCATCTGAAAAATACTGCGCAGAAGAACAGTGTTCGAGCTTTGCGAGCCGCTGCCGTTCACCGTCGCAACCTGAATGCTCATGTTGTTAACAACCGGAACTTGCGCGGCGCGTCCTGAGGCCTCGTGCAGCCCAACATCAGTTGTAGCCATTAACCAGGGATTCCTTCCTGCCATTCCGTCCGCACGAACGATTGTGCAGTGCCCGAAGTCCCACCCTTAAATTTCGTCAATCCGAACTGCTCTGGCGGTGTGTAATGTGCAGTTCTGGCGGGACTGGTTAAATTATACGGCAGGTAATTTGATGTAAGTAGGTGGCAGCAGGGTGCGGGGATGACCAGGCAGGAACTCAGCGGCTGGATTTCATATGCAATTCCATTGACTGGGTATGCTTACCAGTGGAAGAGCGGCTCCTCAGGCCGCGTAAGATCCACGGGCTGGGCCGCCCATAAATGGCCGCTCTACACGTCCGTCCCCAGCTGAAGCGGTTCGGAATGACAGCACCTTGGGAGAGCGTCTGGGCGCCGATGAACCGAAACCCCGTCAACCTTCCGTGAAGAATTGCGCCATCGTGCGGAACTTTTCGTACCGTGACGCGACCAGCTCCTGCGCCGGTACGCACTTTAACTCGGCTAAATTCCGCGCCAGCGCCTCGTCAACCAGCTTCGCCGCGCCATCATGATCGGTATGCGCGCCGCCGGGCGGCTCGGCGACGATTGCATCAACGCAACCGAGTTCCTTCAGGTCAGAAGCCGTGATCTTCAATGCCTCAGCGGCCAACTCTTTCTTCGCCGCGTCGCGCCACATGATCGAGGCGCAACCTTCGGGCGAGATGACCGAGTAGATCGCATTCTCCATCATGAGCACCCGATCCGAGACGGCAATTGCCAGCGCGCCGCCGCTGCCGCCTTCGCCAGTAATGATGGTCACAATCGGAACCTGCAGACGAGCCATTTCGCGCAGGTTCAGTGCAATCGCTTCTGCCTGGCCGCGTTCTTCCGCTCCCAGCCCAGGATTCGCGCCAGTGACGTCGACGAAGGTGAAAATCGGACGCGAGAACTTTTCTGCAATCTGCATTGCCCGCAGCGCTTTGCGATAACCTTCGGGATTCGGCAGCCCAAAATTTCGTAGGACTTTTTGCTTCGTGTCGCGGCCCTTCTGCGTGCCGATCAGCAGAACTTCCTCGCCATGGAATCGCGCCATCCCGCAGATCATGGCGGGGTCGTCCGCGTAACGGCGGTCGCCGTGAATTTCACTGAAATCGGAGAAGATTTTCTCTACGTAGTCGAGGAAGTAAGGACGCTGGGGATGGCGAGCCAGTTCGGTCTTAATCCAGGCTTCGCGGTGCATAACCTCCTTGCGCAGGGCCGCAACACGTTCACGCAGATCATCAATTTCCTTCCGAACCTCTGCGTTCTGCCCTTCAAGCGATTCCAGATGCCCAAGCTGCTGCTCAATTTTTTCCAGTTCCTGCGGGGCTTCATCGCCGATGCCGTCGCCGTTGCGGGCAGCGCGTCGCGCCTCGACCATCGAGACCAGGAGTTGAGCGCCCGTAAGCACCGCGCTAATATCGGCTGTCTTCATCAGATGGAATTTCGCCGTCGCGATAGAAACCTCACTGAGATCGGGCCATTGGGTGATCGGGTCATCTGGTGATCTAAAATCTCACGGATTTGCAGCGACTCTCCAGCAGCAACTTAACAATCAACAAAGTCACCCTCTGCGATCGCCCGATGACCCGATCAGCCGATCACCCGATTAATCAATCACTCGAACCGCGTCCCGTCCGCAGAGTTCCTGCACGCGAGCAATGAAGGCACGGTCTGGCAGGACATTATAGCCTTCCGCTTCCATTACCACCATGAAATCGCCGCCGCGTTCCACATCGAACAATACTCGGGCCTCGCCTTTGCGTTGAGAGAAAAGGAGATGCAGCTCATCCACCGTCGATTCAGAGGCACGTTCGAGGGGAATACGAATGCGCAAAGACCGGGGAAGCGGTACCTTGGCTTCCTCGAGCGAAGAAATGTCATTTACGGTGAGCTTAGGGTTCGCTCCTTCCTCTATGCGCACTCCGCCGCGCACAAGCACGGGGACTTCAACTAACCCTTTAAGTTTCTCCTGAAGCTTGCGATAAGATTCGGGAAAGATGAGCAGGTCGATCGAGCCAGAAAGATCTTCTAAGGACCCTTGCGCCCAAAACTCGCCACGTTTCGATTTCTGCACGCGCAAATTGTTGATGATGCCTCCCGTGCACAAGCTTTCATCTTTGCCAGTCGAAGATTTCATGGCTGCGAGTTCGGCCGTCGAAAGCGCGCGCAAGTCCTCGAGCTTCTCACGATATTTATCGAGAGGGTGACCGGTGATGAAGAACCCGAGGATCTCTTTCTCGTTGGCAAGTCGAGTGTGTTCGTCCCAGTCCGGCGTCTCGGGCAGTTTGATTTCCTCGAGCGATGATTGCTCCTGCTGGAAGACTCCGAATAGACCGTGCTGGCCCGATTCGGCGTCGCGCTGGGTCTTCTGCGCGTGCTCCATGGCCTTATCGAGGACGGCCATCAGCTGAGCGCGACGGCCGAGTGAGTCCATTGCGCCGCTTTTGATAAGTGACTCTAGCACCCGCTTGTTCAGCAGGCGCAGGTCAACCTTCTCGCAGAACTCGTAAATGGATTTGAATCTCCCGGCTTGCGTGGGGCGGACATTCTGGTCCGCCAGATCTTTGCGGGCGGCAACGATCGACTCGATCGCATTGTGTCCCACATTTTTCACTGCTGCGAGCCCAAAGCGAATCGCATTCCCGTGAGGAGTGAAATTCGCATCGCTGACGTTGATATCCGGCGGTTCGACCGGAATGCCCATCTCGCGGCATTCGTTGATGTACTTGACCACGTCGTCAGTGCTGCTCGTGACTGATGTCAACAGCGCGGCCATGAATTCGACGGGATAATGGGTTTTCAGATAAGCCGTGTGATAAGCGAGCAGTGCGTAAGCGGCCGAGTGCGATTTATTGAATCCGTAACCCGCGAACTGCGCCATCAGGTCGAAGATCTTTTCGATCTTCTTCTGCGGGAAGCTGCGCTGTACCGCGCCTTCAATGAAGCGTTCGCGCTGCTGCGCCATTTCTTCCGGCTTCTTCTTGCCCATGGCG
>DATIYR010000055.1:0-15043 GCA_035517535.1 Terriglobales bacterium | reverse complement strand
GATGTTGCCAAAGCCCATCAGCCCCCAGGCAAAGATCGAAAGCACGAACGCGTCGATGCCGGCGCCTCCAGCCGGGACGATGCGCGCCACATAGCGGTCTGGGATAAATGCGTTCTCCAGAATGGTGTCGTCACTGCGGGTGGCGCGCATTCCCAGCGTGTCCCAGGTTTCCTTGATGATGTATCCGGAACTATCGCGCGGCATGAATGCGTGCACGATCTTCGGGTGAGCTGGATCGGTTGAATCCATGCCATGCAGGCCGAAACGGGTCCAGACGGGCGTTAAGCTGCCAAACTGTTTATGGCCGGTGAAAATGTATCCGCCGTCAATACGTTCCGCTTTTGTGGTTGAGAGCAGTACGGGAATATCGTTACCACTCTCGGCATGACCGGCGGCGAAGACTTCGCCAGCGGCGGCATCGCGCAGCATCCATTCGAGCGATGTGTCGCCGCGCCGCCAGAGGTCGGCCGCAACGCCCACCCAATAAAGGTGCATATTCACGCCCAGAGCGGTTGCGGGTGCGTGGTAGGCCAAACGCCGCTGCTCGCGGCAGACCTGGGCGAGACTCAAGCCAGGACCACCGAACTCCCGAGGCACGGGCAAGACCAGGTACTTTGCCGCGCGCAGTTCCTCGAAATCCTCTTCGAAGAAACGATTCTCGCGGTCATACGTGGCGGCCCGGGATTCGAAGCGCGCCAGCATTTCCGGTGTGAGAGGTGACTTGAAAAAGCGCGAAGTGTTTGCAGCCTTTATCGGATTAGAAGGGCCGCTGCTAACCTTTGAAGATTGTTTGGCAAGGGTTGATTTTGAAACGGGGCTCATGGTTCGCCTCTCGGAAGGTTCTCTGAACGCCGCATATTTTACAGCCGAAAGGCTGAGCGTCCGCCAATATTCAGGCAGCCGCCCAGCCCCAATGCGGAAATTACGGCCGCGCCTCGTACACGATGTTGAATGGGGTTTCGGTCGCCCGGCGAAAACGGGTGAAGCCGGCTGAACTTACAACTTCGCCAATGCGTTTTTCGCCTGCCTGTGCCCCCAGACATAGCTGTACTTCCTGCGACCGCGAGCAGGGCGTGCACAGCAGGGTCGAGAACGAATAGTACACGCGGCCGACGGGATTCAAGTTGTCTTTCAGTTCATCGTTCGCGTACGGCTCGACGATCATCCAGGTGCCGTCCTTGGACAACGAGTTGCGGACGTGCCGAGCAGCTCCAACTGGATCACCCATATCGTGCAAGCAGTCGAACACGGCGACGAAGTCGTAATCTTTGCCGGGATAGCTTTTCGCCTTCGCAACCTCGAATGTGACGCGGTCGGCTACGCCTTCGCGCCGGGCCGATTCGCGCGCTGCTTCGATTGATTTATCGTGGTAATCGAATCCAAAAAATCGCGAGTTCGGAAACGCTTTTGCCATCAAGACAGTCGAGGCACCCTGTCCGCAACCGACATCGGCGACTCGTGCGCCCGACTCGAGCTTTTGTTTTACATCGTGCAGCGAGGGAATCCAGGAACTCACAAGATTGGCGGCATAGCCCGGACGAAAGAACTTCTCGCATCCGTGAAAAACGCCATCTTCGTGCTCGTGCCATCCCATGCCTGCGCCGGTGCGAAACGACTCGGTGATACGCGGTACGGCCGCCAGCGAGCCTAGCGCAAGCTCAAAGGCGCCCGGCAGATAGGCTGGGCTGTCTTCGCGCGCAAGGGTGAAGGCCTGCTCCTCGCTCAACTTAAATTTGTCGGTTTTTTCGTCGTAAGTGATGTAGCCGCCGGCGGCTTGCGAGGCCAGCCATTCGCGCAGGTAGCGTTCGTCGGTTTTGGTTTTCGCGGCCAGCTCTCGGGTGGTCATGGGGCCTTCGGCAAGGGCTTTGTAAAGGCCGAGCCTCTCGCCAATCACCACCATGCCGGCGTGGACCGAGGCGCCAAGGTCGGTTACGAACTGTCCAATAAAGGCGTTCAGCTTGTCCATATTGAGGGCGGGTGTTTGTGCTGTACTCATGTCAAAATCTCCTTATTTAGCGGAATGTCTGCTGTGCCACGGCTCGCCTTCATCGACGATTCCGGCTTTGCTAAAATCCGCACTGTGCGCCGGATCTCGTCTGGCAGGCTCAAAGTAGCAAGCGTGGGTTGACGGCGTAACGAAACAACGCCAAAAGAACGCCAAAATTGTCACGAACCAGGCGTTCGGCTTCGCAGGAGGCCTTTGGATACCGCCGGCTCCATCTATCAATTCGGCGAATTCACGCTCGATCTAGGGCGTGGCGCTGTGCTTAAGGGCGCCGCGGAAGTCAAGCTGCGCCCCAAGGTGTACGAGGCGCTCAAGTATTTTGTGGAGAACCCCGGACGGCTGATCGGAAAAGAGGAATTGATCCAGGCGGTATGGCCGGACAGTTTCGTCACCGATGATTCGCTGGTGCAGTGCACGGTCGAACTGCGACGTGCACTCGACGATCGTGAGCAGCAGCTGCTGAAAACTGTACCGCGCAGAGGATATTTGTTCGTTGCGAAAGTCACGCAATCACGCGCCGCATCAGCCGCGCACCACCAAACGAAATCGACCGATTCGGCAGCCAGCGGGGAAGCCGTTGGGAAAAGGGTCCCGCGAATGGTTGACCTGCCCACGCCCCGGACTTCGCTGATCGGCCGGGAAAAAGAAGTGCGGCAAGCGGCAGGACTTCTAGAACGGCCCGATGCGCGGCTGCTGAGCCTGACAGGACCCGGCGGCGCGGGCAAGACTCGCCTGGCGATTGCTGTGGCTTCGGCGATCGCGCCTACGTTTGCTGGCGGAGTTCAGTTCGTGGGGCTTGCATCCATCATGCATTCGGATCTGGTGGGAACGGCCATTGCCAAGTCGCTGGATCTGCAACAGAGGCCCGGCCGTTCCCTTGCAGAATTGCTAAGCGATCGACTACAGGGCTCGGGGCCATTCCTGCTCGTGCTGGATAACTTTGAACAAGTGCTCGCGGCTGCGACCCTGGTTGCCGATATTCTCGCAAAATGCCCAACCCTCAAAGTTCTGGTCACCAGCCGCGAGTGCTTGCGGATCTATGGCGAGCAAGAGTTTCCGGTAACACCGCTTGAACAGAACTCAGCCGTGCAGCTGTTCGTACAGCGGGCGACCGCCGTGCGGCCGAACTTTGCGAGCACCGCCGAGAACTCAGCCGCTATTCGCGAAATCTGTTCGCGGCTGGATGGATTGCCGTTAGCGATCGAATTGGCCGCAGCGCGAACAAAGGTGCTCTCACCTGCCGCGATTCTCGACCGCCTGCAGAGCCGACTGCAGTTGCTGACTGGCGGCGCGCTCGATTTGCCGGAACGCCAGCAGACCCTCCGCAACACGATTGACTGGAGCCATGGCCTGCTTACAGATGCGGAGCAGAAACTGTTCCGCCGATTTTCGGTGTTCATAGGGGGCTGCACGCTCGAGGGAGCAGAGGCGGTGTGCAATACGGGCCGTGACCTCGGCATCGATTTGTTCGAAGGTTTATCGTCTCTCGTCGATAAAAACCTGGTTCAGCGAATGGACCGGCCGGATACCGAGTCACGGTTTGCCATGCTCGAAACCATCCGCGAGTATGCCCGTGAACACCTTGCATCTGCGGGTGAGGAGCGGGCGGTCCGGCGGGCGCATGCGGCGTATTGCCTGGTGCTCGCGGAGGAAGGCAATCCGGAATTGAGTGCAACCGAGCTCGGTTTGTGGCTGGCGCGCTGCGATCTCGAGATCGACAATTTTCGCTCAGCGCTCGACTGGCTTTTTGAAAATCACGAGATTGAATGGGGCTTGCGGCTATGCATGGCCTTGTTTCGTTTCTGGGACCTGCGGGAGCACCTGATCGAGGGTCGCGCGCGCCTCGAACGGATCTTGAGCCTTGCCGGGTCTGGCTACACAACCCAACGCGCAAAAATAGATACCGCTCTCGGGGCGTTGGCGACCGCGCTGGGCGATTTTGCAGCCGCCGAAGAGTTCCTGCAACAGAGCTTGTCGTTGTATGAAGGCCTGGGTGATCGATGGGGCATCGCAGCATCGTTGAACGCGCTGGGCGTTTCAGCACGTGACCGAGGCGCTTACGATGCCGCGCAAAATCATTTCGAACGCAGCCTGGCTTGCTGGCGCACTCTGCCGGACCGGGTGGCGACGGCCCGTTGCCTGCATAACCTTGCCAGTGTAGTCAGGGTCCGAGGCGACTATGCACGGGCTCAGGCATCGTTGCGTGAGGCCACTGAGATTTTCGAAGAAGTGGGAGATCGCAGCGGCGCAGCGTGGTCAGTGAATCAACAGGGAGACATAGCACGGGACCAAGGACAAGCCGAAGTTGCCCGCGAATTTTACGAACGCGCGTTGTCGTCCTTCCGCGAAGTTGGCGATCGTTGGGGATCAGCCCGTTCGCTTTCGGACCTGGGTTACATCTACTGCGAGCAGGGCCAGTATGAAGACGCGCACGCGGCATATCAGGAAGCACTGAAGATTTTCGCAGAGCTGGGTTACAGACGCGGCATTGCTAGGGCGCTCGAAGGCTACGCCTGCCTCGCTGCGGCGCGGGCTGACGCCAAGCGAGCGCTCCGACTCGCTGCTGCTGCGGCACATTTACGACGCGTGATCAGCGCACCACTGCCGGAGGCTGAGCAGTCGAAGCTGGAACAAAATCTGTCGCGGGCGCGGAATTTGATGACTGAAGCGGAAGCCAAGGCTGCATGGGAGGAAGGATCGGCGATGAGCTTCGAGAAGGCAGTCCAATATTCGTTGGAGGTGCGCTCTACTATTGCAGGTTCACAGGATCGATAAGCCGGCGCACGGCGGAGACGCGGTCGGCCGGAATTCCAACTCGCCGAGCGTGCTCGCGTATGCTGTTCTCATCCGGTGCGAGATAAACGCAATACACTTTGTCTTCGGTGACGTAGCTGTGGAGCCACTGGATCTGCGGACCCATCTCTGTCAGGACGCCGAGCGAACGCAGCGAGAGTTCGCGAAGCTCAGCCTCGGAGAGGCTGCCCGCGCCGGGGACCTCACGTTCGATAACAAATTGCGGCATAAGTCCCGAGCAGTCTAACACGGACTCAATGCCTTCTCCACCGCGGAACCACTGCCACGTTTCGGGGCGCCGGCCAGTGTTCCGGGTTAAAGCACGGCTATCGTCGTCGATGTTTTCCGAATTTTTTCGCTGACCGAACACCAGAGTTGGCGCGGTTCCTCGCTCCTCGACGTACAATGGCTGGTTTCAAAGCCGCCGATGAAACGAAACTATATGCCCCGCAAGCTGCTATCGTTCGCTCTCCTCGCCATGGCAATAGCGTTACTTGCCTCGACGGAAGCGCGGGTTCACACACCCGACTCACAGGATGCTGTCCCGTCTGCGGGCAGTCAGGGTAAAAGTCTTGAAACAGCATTTTTCCCGGTTGCAGTCTGGTATAGCGGCGGCAAGGCCCGCGCGCCGATGCTTGAGACCATCACTCCAGATTCGCCGCGACTTTGGAAAGAAGACCTGTCGAAGATAAAGCAACTGGGTTTCAATACGGTTCGCACCTGGGTCGAGTGGAATGTCGCCGAACCTGAAGAGGGCAATTATCACTTGGAGAATCTCGACTTGTTGTTGCGACTGGCCAACGAAGTCGGGTTGAAAGTGATTGTGCAGGTTTATGTCGATTCAGCTCCGGAATGGGTGGGACAGAAATTTCCCGACGGGCGATATGCTGCACAAGATGGACAGCCGATTCCTTCTCAAGCCGCGCCCGGTTATTGCTTCGATCATCCTGGCGTTCGCAAAGCGATTCTCGACTTCTTCCAGGAAGTGGCGAGACATGCTGCCGTGAGTCCCGCTTTTTATGGGTGGGATTTATGGAGCGAGCCCGCTGCGCTGAACTGGGCGCGAATCGGCTACAAATCTGAGCCCATGTTCTGTTACTGCCCCAGCAGCCAGGAGAGATTTCGCCAATGGCTCAAGCGGAAATACCAAACCCTCGATCGGCTGAACGAGGCCTGGCACAGGACGTTCACTGATTGGAGCCAAGTCGAGCCTCCGCGGTATGGGACGATTCTCACCTATACCGATTTCATGGATTGGCGGGTTTATTACGGGTACAAACTGGCCGAAGATTTGGCGATGCGCAATCAGGCGGTGAAAGCAGTTGACCCGGATCATGTGACCACGAGCCATGCGCCGAATCCTTCTCCTCTGGTCCGCACCTTGGCCGATCCTTATGATCCGACCGATGACTTCCTGATGAAAAACTCCGTCGACTTTTTTGGAACCAGCTTTTATCCGAAGCTGCTTGCCCCTGAGCACAACTGGACATTGGAACGGCGCGTACTGGCCATGGACCTGACCAACAACATGACTGGCGGACGGGGATTTTACGTTGGGGAACTGCAAGCGGGATACGGCGTGCACGGGACTATAGTCAGTTCGCCGGTGACGAGCAGCGACCTGGAGATGTGGACGTGGGGAATGGTCTCGCGCGGCGCCCGGGCCATCAACTATTACGCGTTCTATCCCATGAATGCAGGATACGAATCGGGTGGCTACGGAATGATTGCGCTCGACGGCACGCTCACCGACCGAAGCCGTCACGCAGGCGAGATCGCGCGCCGCATCGAGGAAAATTCTGATCTGCTATTGCAATCGCATCCGGAGCGGGCGGAAGCGGCAATCGTGTTCAGTCCGTTGGCCCCGTTGGTGGGCGGATACGACGAGGAAGGCAGCCGCACAACCATGCACGAATCCGTCGCCGGATACCACAGAATGTTCTTTGAACGGAACCTGCCGGTGGACGTGCTCAGTTCTCGCGAACTTGCAAAAGACAATCTGCCGCAATACAAGCTGGTGATCGTTCCTTATCCTTTAATGATGACCGAAGAGGAAGCGAGCGTCTTGAAAAATTATGTTGCCGATGGAGGGCATCTTTTTGTCGAAGCACGCGCAGGCTGGGTGGATGAAAGGGGACATGCTGAACCGAGGGTTCCAGGGCTCGGTTGGGATGAAATGCTGGGAGTTCGCGAAAAACAGCTGATTCCAAATAAAGAGTTCGCGGTGAAATGGGGAGCCGTGCAATTTAAGGCAGCGACTTTCGAGGAGCAATTTGAAGTAGAAGATCATAGCGCGCGGCCGGTCGCGTTCACCGCGGAAGCGACACCGATTGCGTACGAGCAGAAATACCAGAAAGGAAGCGCGATCGTTTTCGGTGGGTTTGTTGGGCAGCAGAACTATGAGCATCCGGTCGCAATGCACCCGCTCGCCGGAATAATGGCGCAGTGGGCAGGCTTATCGGAACCAAAATTACGAGCTCCGCGGCGGCTCGAGCTTCGGCAAATGTACGCGGCGAAAGGACGATGGGTGTTTTTCTTCAATCACGCGGAGAGCCCGGCATTGGTGGAGTTTTCACGAATACTCGAACAGCCTGCTTTGCACATTCGAGAAATCACAACCGGGCAAGAAGTTGCTCATACAGGAACGCATTTGAGTCTTAGAACAGATGTTCCGGCGCAGAGCGTGCGTATATACAGAATTGATTTCTGAATTAAGCGAGTGCAGCAAATCGCTTCATCTCATTGCGGAGGACTAATTGTGAGCGTTGCCCGCTATCGCGAACGCATCACCGAAGTTCTGGATCGAATCTGGACCACACAGACAGCCACCATTGAGAAAGTTGCGGCAGTAATGGCCGAGTGTATTGGGCGCGGCGGCCTGGTGCATATGTTCGGCAGCGGGCACTCCGTGCTTCCGGTGCAGGATATGTTTCCACGCTATGGCGCATTCCCGGGATTTCGACCACTCATGGACATGCGCCTGATGTGGACAAACGTGATCGGCTCCGGCGGAGCAAAAGGTTTGCTCTGGCTGGAACGGCGCGAGGGGTACGCCGCTGACGTACTTTTCGAAAATGAACCTATTCGCAGTGGAGACGTAATGCTCGCGTTCTCGCACGGAGGACTGAATGCAGCGGCGATTGAAGTGTTGCAGGAGGCAAAAAAACGTGGGCTAACAACTGTTGCCATCACTTCGATGGACAACTACCGCAAGCGTCAGGCGAGTCATTCATCCGGAAAGAAACTGGCCGACGTTGCGGATTACGTGATTGATAATTGCGTGCCGGCTGAAGACGCGCTGGTCGCGGTGCAGGGCTGGAAGGCGCCTGTAGCCGCAGGCTCGACGGTTTCGACGGTCACGATTGCAATGGCAATTATCGCGCAGGTGGCCGCTGATTTGGCGGAGCAAGGGAAGAATCCTCCCGTGTTTGTTTCGCCCAATGTGGCAGGCATTCCGGCGGACAACAATAATCGCGTGTACGAAGAATACGAACGCTTGCTGAAACGATAACCTTGAACCAAACTCTTCGGCCGCGATTACTGTTTGTCAGCGCATGCGCGGGAATCCTCGTCTTTGGAATCATTCTCGCAATCCTGGGAACCGTTTTTGGCTTGCCGGCAATGCGCGCGCGGGTGCAGGTCACGCTTGCGCAGCAAGGAACTTTATTTCTCCTGCTGTATCTCGGCATTTTCCTTGCTTCTCTCGTTGTTGGACCGGTAATCGATCATCTGGGAAGCAAGGCGAACCTCCTGGGTTCATCTTTAATTATTGCTGTTGCCATGATTTTTTTCGCGGGCGCACACTCGTTTGCGAGCGCCAGCGCGGCCGCCATTTTGCTGGGCCTTGGCGGAGGCGGTTTGAACACTGGGACAAACGTGTTGGTCTCTGATCTCTACGCAACTCAGCGCGGACCAATGCTGAATCTGCTTGGAATTTTCTTTGGTGTGGGCGCTATCAGCATTCCTCTCACCGCATCCAGCATAGAAGGACGCTTCTCCATTCCTCAGTTATTTCTATTCAGCGCTGCTCTGGTCGCTCTTTGCGCCGTTTGGTACGCGGCCGTTTCGTTTCCACCGCCGAAGACAAGACAGGCATTTTCCTGGGGTGAACTTCTTGAGGTTGCGAAATACAGTGGCCTCTTCTTGTTCGCCATGATTTTATTTTTTGAATCCGGCAATGAGGCGTGTATCGCTGGTTGGACATCGACGTATGTGGACGCGGCAGGATACTCCTCGCGAGTTGCGACACTTGTATTAGCAACTTACTGGGGCGCACTTATGCTGAGCCGGTTACTTGCGGCAAGAGTGCTCCGCGGGTTCGGAAAAGCGCAACTTGTGGTGAGCGCGGCGTTTCTTTCGCTGGCAGGGTGCGTCGTCCTGCTCTCCGCGCGATCTTTGATCATGTTTTTTGCCGGCACAGCATTGATTGGATTATCTTACGCGCCGATTTTCCCGACGACGCTGGCGATTGCGGGTGACCGTTGGCCGCAACGAGCGGGGACCGTCTTCGGCTTGCTGTTTTCGATTGCACTAATCGGGGGCATGACGTTCCCGTGGATGGTTGGCCAAGTTTCGCAGCATATCAGCGTTCGCGCGGGCATGATAGTACCGGCAATGGGAGCGGTTGGCATCATCGGTTTGTCGATTGCAGCTCTATTCCGGGAGCGTAAGGCACTTGCAGCTGCAAAAGATTGAGTACATTTTCGCTCAGCTCGGCGAAACGTGGAGATGAAGTGGGGCACATTTTAGCGGTTGATCTTGGCGGCACGAAATGTTCGGCTGCGGTCGTCGACCGCAGGGGAAAAATTCTTTTGCGCCGCACCGTGCCGGTGGATATCAGTTCGCACTCTGCGCCCGTTTCGCAGATTGTTCAGCTGGCGAAGGATCTTGCCGGCAGTGAGAAGCCGAAAAATGCTTTCGCCGCTGCCGCAGTGGCCGTGCCAGGGTTGGTTCGCCGTGAGGGCACGGTCTGGGCCCCTAACCTGCCTGGATGGGAGCAGATGCCGCTGGGGAGCGATTTGTCGCGCGCACTCTCTGTGCCGGTCAAGGTCGAAAGCGATCGCAATGCGGCAGTTGTGGGCGAGTGCTGGCTCGGAGCGGCGCGGGGCAAATCGGATGCAATTGTGCTGATGATCGGAACCGGAATTGGCGCTGGAATCCTGAGTGGCGGCAAAATTATTCAAGGCGCGCACGAACTTTCCGGGTGCGCAGGATGGCTCACGGTTACACGCGAAGACGTCCCGACGGCTCAGGGTTGTGGGGAGTTGGAATCTCTAGTCGCAGGGCCAGGAATCGCACGGGCCGCACAGCAACGACTCCGGCGTGGCGAAGCGAGCAGTTTAGGGCGGTTGGATCTGCCGACAATTACGGCCCACGATGTTGCGGCCGCTGCGCGCAAAGGCGATGGGTTAGCGCTCGACATCTTCAACCGCGCAGGCCGGTTGCTTGGATTTGGAGTAGCTAACCTCATCAGCATTCTTGACCCCGAAGTCATTATTCTCGGCGGAGGAATGGCTGTGGTGGCCGACCTTTACGTTGGCGCCCTTCGAAAAGCTATGTTTGAGCGCGCGCAACCGCTGGCTGCGGAGAAGGTAAATATCGTCGTAAGCAAAATTGCGGACTCCGCCAACTTGCTTGGTTGTGCGCGCCTGGCTTGGGAACACGCCGAAGTGAGATCGGAAATGAAGAAACGCAGATCCAGGAGTTCTGGCAAAAAAAGCTCTCGAACTCACAAGGAGGCACAGTGAACCGGCGTTCGTTTGCTCAATCCATGGGTGGTGCGATGGCACTTTCAGCGTTGGCAAATTCTTCTACGGGTGAGTCGGCGTCCGACAGAACCCCAGGCAGGATTCTGGCCATTGCCGCCCATCCCGGCGACGGTCTCTTCACCATGGGAGCGACGCTGGCTCAGCAGATCGAGCGTGGCGGAGCGGGCGCTTTATTGAGCCTCTCATTAGGAGAGCGAGGCGCGCCGAAGGACATCGATGTTCAACGTTATGGAGAGATGCAGCGAACCGCCACCGAGAAAGCAACTCACCTGATCGGGGCGGAGGCCATGTTTATAGCGTATCCGGATGCAGAAATTCCTTTCAACGAGGAAAGTACTCTTGCGGTTTGCGACCTTATTCGGGAATACAAGCCGGAAGTGGTGATTACTCACTGGAGCGGGAGCTGGCACAAGGACCATCAGAACTGCCATCTCATCGTTCGCGATGCCATCTTTTATGCGGGGCTGGCAACAATGGCGCGAAGCCGCCCAGCACATTCAGTGTCCAAAATTTTTTACGCTGACAACTGGGAAGATGCGACCAACTTTGTGCCCGACATTTACCTGGGCATCGAAGCGGTGTACGAGAAGTGGCTGCAGGCGTGTGATTTTTACCCAATGTGGCGAGGGCAGACAGGATTTTTTCGATACAACGATTATTACAGCGCGTTGGCGGTCATGCGCGGATGCCTGTCGGGCTTCAAACATGCCGTGGCATTGATGTCAGATTCCGGCCAGCGAATCAGCCGATTGCAATCCCTGTGATGTGATTCATTGAGTGCCAAGACCTAGATAATTGCCATAGCCGACGATGACAGTTGATGCGACCAGAAGAAACAGCGCCAGCGTCAGAAGTTGACCGGCGCGCCTTCCAGCTCCCTTCCACTCATGGAATCCAATCCCCCACAGGCTGCTGAAGATGATGATGCTGGCCATGTGAAGAGTCCAACTGGAGAACTTGTAACGTCCCATTTGGGTTTCGCCCATGGTGTAGAAAAAGAACTGGAAGTACCAGGTTGTTCCGGCCAGCGCGCAAAGAAGATAGTTCCTGAGCATAGGAACACGTATGGTTTGTGCTTGCGCAGGAGGCGCTTCGAGCACTTGGACGGCACGCGCGGAAGAGATGTGTTCCACCACTTCCCGGCTGGGCGCATCGACTGCGCTTTCGGTCTCGTGAGCGGGAAGCTGGGGGTCGGCTTTGGAAGTGAAGAACTGGTGTCCGGTCTTGTTGCGAAGAAGAAGTATTAAACACCAGATGAAGTTGGTGGCGAATCCGCCTATAAGGACTACGACGAGCACAGGTAGGCCTTGCCAAAGTATCGGAGTTCCGTGCTGAATCGTGAGGGCCTTGATTGGATCTCCAGCGGCCAGGCCGTAGGCAAAGCATGCGCTCATCACGCCGGAGAGAATTGCGACGCCGATTCCTTTTCTTAAGTCGAACTCCTCGATCGCGACTCTTTGCTGTTCAGGCGACATCACACTTTCTTTGGCGATGCCCGCGAGACCTGCAGCCGCAATCCCGGCGAGGCATACGCCAATACCTAAAAGGATGACGCGGCCGGAAGTTGTTCCGACTACCTGGCTCATGAACACGCCGCGAAAAATCGGCGGCATGAGCGTGCCGAATGCGGCACAGAGCCCGAGAACAACGGCCATGCCCAACGACAGGCCCAGATAGCGCATGGTGAGGCCGAATGTCAGGCCGCCAACCCCCCAAAGCAGCCCGAAGAAGAATGCCCAGAAGAGTGCGCTCGTCGGCGCTTCATGAAGGACGGGCAGCAGGTCTTTGGTCATGACGACCGCGAGAAGCCACGGCGCGATGATCCAACTGAAAAATCCGCCGGCCAGCCAAAAAGTTTCCCATGCCCAGCGTTTCACGCCGCGATAGGGAACATAGAAGCTGCCGGAGGCGAGACCGCCGAGCCAATGATAAACAACGCCAATCGCCGGATTCGCTGCCATGATGAACTCGGTTTAATCCAAGTGAAAAACTTCTTCGAGCGGCTGCATGGCGCGATCTGGAAGCAGACCAGCGGGCTGCGCGAAAAAACCCGCCATTTCGCGCTGCCAGCGTTCGTTGACTTCGCGCTTCGCCATACCAGCGCGAGCTCGTTCAAAATCCGCAGTCTCCAAATAACCCACGAGCATGCCGTCTTCGCGAAGAAAAAGAGAGTAATTGCTCCATCCAGTTTCGCGGAGCGCGTTCAGCATCTCTGGCCAGACGCTGCGATGCCGGCGTTTGTATTCGTCGAGGCGCTCCGGCTTGACGTATAAGACGAAACAAATTCGTTTCATATATTCAAGGCGTGTTCAACGCAAAAATGCTTCCGGCAGACCGCCGTCGACAGGAATAACGTGTCCTGTCGTCTTTGCACTCTGATCGCTCAACAGCCACGCAATCGCGTTTGCGCAGTCCTGCGGCAGTATTGGATTTTTTGTTAAAGTTCGCTGCGCGTAAAAATCAGCCAACTTGTTGCGGAGTTCGTCTGTGCTCTCAGTTTCGGAGAAGCTGATCTTGTATTTCTGAAGCGACTGAATGACCCGATCGCGAGGAAACATTGTCGAGCCTGCAACAACGGTTGCAGGAGCAATTCCATTGACGCGCACATGCGGAGCGAGTCTGATCGACAATTCACGAACTAAGTGGTTTAGTGCGGCTTTGCTTGTGTCGTAAGCTTCGCTTCCTTTTTTGGGTACTACGGCATTGGCGGAGCCGGTGAGCACGATGGCAGAAGGCAGCTTTTGATCGCTGAAGACCCAATCCGCCGCGCGTGCGAGCAGATAATTGCCGGTTACGTTAACCAGGAACGTGTTCGCCCATTGAGAGTCCGAAAGTTCGCCGTCAGGGCCCGGCACCGGATAAACGGCGGCCGTGTTGACGATGCAGTCGATTCCACCAAACTGGCGCACGGTGAATTTCACTGCTTCGGCCAGGCTCTCGGCTGAAGCGAGATTCACGTTCGCGTGCAGCACTTGTTCGGACGAGGAGCCGACCGCAGCTTCGGCAGCGACCTTCTCGGCGCCGGCTTCGTCGAAGTCAGCAACTGTGACGTGCGCGCCCTTTTTCGCCAGCAACAGCGCGACTTCTTTGCCGATTCCGCTCGCGCCGCCAATCACCATCACGATCTTGCGGCTGAACTCTGCCTCAGGGGGCATGCGTTGCAGCTTCGCTTCTTCGAGCGCCCAGTACTCAATGCGAAACGCCTCTGACCGTGGCAGTGCTACGTAGTTGTGGAATTGAGTGAATTCTTTCGACTGCTCTTCAGTTTTCGCTTGCGGCAACGGGTCAGGCGCGATTCCGTCTTCGAGCGCGTTAGCTCCTGCCATTACGTGAATGGCGTTAATGAAAAATTCCGTGGTGATTCGAGCTTCTTTTTTGTTCTTCCCAAAGCCGATCAATCCAAGGCCGGGGATGATCACGACCGAAGGATTCGTGTCGCGCAACTTTGGCGAGTCCGCGGTCGCGAAGCCGTCGTAATACTTTTTGTATTCCTGCCGGTACTGGATAACCTGCTCCTGGATTCTTGCCTTAAGCGCGTTCGCATCTTCTTTCTGCGGGTCCCAGGGAACAAACATCGGGCATACGCGCGTACGCAGAAAATGATCGGGGCAGCTGGTTCCGAGTGTGCTTAGTTCGCGGGCCCATTTCGAATTGGCGAACGCGAGTGCGTCTTCGTGATCGGCGTAATGTGCGATTACCCGTCTATTGGACGATACGGCCCCGCGCAAACAGGGCAATATTGCGGTGGTGACCTCCGACCGATCGGGAGCGGTGGTGACGGACACTCCTCCGAACATCGCTCCTTTCTTTTTCTGATGTTCGAGGACGAATTCGCCCATTTCATCGATCGTGCGAATGCTATTCAAATAACACTCGCGCTGAGTTCGTCCCCAGGTGAACAGGCCATGGCCGCCGAGGATTAAGCCTTCGGCCCCGGAATTTTCCGCGACCGCGCGCTCCAGCATCAGCGCGAGTTCGAACCCGGGACGTTGCCAGGGCAGCCAGCCAATTTTTCGGCCGAATTGCCGGTTGAACTCCTCCAACTTCTGTTTTCCATTCGCGCTTGCCGCCAGCGCAATTGCCCAGTCGGGATGCAGATGGTCCACGTGATCGAATGGCAGGAAAGCGTGCAGGGCTGTATCAATCGACGCCGCCACTCGATTTTCGCCAAATGCGGAAAGCGGATAGTACTTGACCATCTCGTCTTCATACTTCTCGCCGCGGTAAAGCTTCTTCAGCTGCTCCAGTCGGTCGAGATACAAAATAGCGAACCCGGATTCGGTGATCGAACCGATATCTCCGCCGCTTCCTTTAACCGCGAGCACGCGCACCGGCCTTCCCGGGAATGGATCAGTCAATTCGAACTTCGAGCTTGTGTTGCCTCCGCCGAAGTTGGTAATGCGCAAGTCCGCGCCGAGCAGGTTGGAGCGATATCTCAGGAGAGCCAACTGATCGTTGCCCAGTGCACGAGCTTTTT
>DATIYR010000054.1:0-14928 GCA_035517535.1 Terriglobales bacterium | reverse complement strand
CGGCAGGTCCAATTCTCATTGCGACTAAGTTTTTAATAGCGAATGATGTCAAAGATTTGTGTATTCCATCCGATATTTACTTGACTTTAGGCGGGTAAATTGCAATAAAGGACGAGTTCAACCAGGACCAGTTTGGGGGTGCAGTTTCGTTGGCAGAAGTTCGATTGCAGGAAGGCGAGTCGCTCGAAAACGCTCTGCGTCGTTTTAAGCGGAAGGTGCAACAGGAGGACATCATTAAGGAAGTGAAACGTCACTCCTTTTACCTGAAGCCAGGCGAGAAAAAGCGGGTGAAGGAAGCGCTGGCACGCAAGCGCAGCCGCAAGAAGCAACGCAAGGAGCAGGAATGAATGCTGTAGGGCCGCAACGACCAGGTTGCGGCCCGCACGTCAGTACAGAAAGACGCCGGTCTGGCGCACTTATTCTCCTGCCGAGCTTTAAATCAGTAACCCGCACACTTCCCCGTGCGGCAAGGGCCGAACCCAGGGTGCAGTTCATGAGAGGGACACGATCACGCAATGGCGTAAGGCGCAGTTGCTGCGCGCGCCTTAATTGCACTGGGCCGAAGGAGCTCTCGGATGGAATTCCAGGACAGGATACTCAAGTGCGTTGACTGCGGCACGGAGTTTGTTTTTACCGCCGGCGAGCAGTTATTTTTCCACGATAAACAATTCAAAAACGAGCCCAAACGCTGCAAGAACTGCAAGAGCAAGCGGCTGGCGTCATTGGGAGCGGCCCCGGTGCGATCGGGATTTCAGACGCGCCCGAAAGTTGAGACCCACGCCGTGTGCTCGCAGTGCGGCAAGGAGACGACAGTCCCTTTCCGTCCGACGCAGGGGCGTCCGGTGTTTTGCCGGGAGTGCTTCCGGGAAAGACGCCAAGCCGCGAGCGCGTGAGCTTACAGAACTAAGCGAAAAAAATTTAACTGTAATTTCTCGACTGCTCGCTGCTCGCGGCGGTCAAAAGGCGCAGTGTCTCAACTCGCCTTCTGCTCTTTTGCTTCGGGGACTGTATCGAATTGCGCCAGGCGCGTGCGCGACTGCTTCTCGTCCTGATGGCGAATGAGCAGAGCTTCTATCTGCCTGAGCAGATCTTGCGTGCCGATCGGCTTTACCAGCACTGATTGGACGCTGTTGTTTCGCCAATCCACATTTCGTGGAGGATACGCGGTGAGCAGCGCGGTAGCGGGATCATACTGCTGCTGGCGCGCCGCTCGGATCACGTGAAAGCCCGCGTCGTCGGTTTCCATGCGCGAGTCGGTGATCACCATGTCGTACTCGCCAGTTCCGAGCTTCTGAATGCCTTCAGCTGCCGAGCCTGCAGTCTGCACCTCAAATTGATTCAGCTCAAGCACTGCCTTTAAGGTCAGCAGTACGGTCGTGTCATCGTCCACCAGCAGAATCCTGCGCTTCATGAAAACCTCAAATGCGTGACTGCAACTTGCTCCGGGCAGAACATCCGGAGAAGTACATACGCTAGTATAGTTGCGTGCCCAGCTTTTACGTAGAAAATTTTGGCTGCCGTGCCACCCAGGCCGACGGCGCTGCCATTGAAGAGCAGTTCCGCCAGCGTGGGCTTGACCGTGCCGACCAACCCAGCCGTGCGCGGTTTGTGGTGCTTAATACTTGTGCTGTAACAGCTTCCGCCGAACAGGATGCCCGTTCCGCGATTCGACGAGCACGCCGCGAGAACCCCGAATGCGAGGTAATAGTTACCGGCTGCTACGCCCAACGCGCCCCGCGAGAAATTGCCGAATTGCCCGGCGTCTCACTCGTTATCGGCAACTCTCACAAACACAATTTGGCACAGATTGCGCTAAATGCACATACTGAGAAGGACAGCTCTGGAATCAAAACCTTCATCCCGGTCGCAGAACTGTCCCGGCGAAACAATTCATTGGATAGTGATGCTGGTTCGATTTTCGTTTCCGACATTTTTGCACACACCGAACTGTTGGCTGCACCGGTCTTTGACTGTGCCAACGAACGCACGCGGCCAAATTTGAAAGTGCAGGACGGCTGCAATAATCGGTGCTCATTTTGCGTTATTCCTTCATTACGTGGAAGAAGTCGATCGCTCAATCTGGATGACGTTGTGCGCCAGGTGAACGAGTTGGTAGCTTCGGGTTACCGCGAAGTAGTAATTTCAGGAATCAATCTCGGCCGCTGGGGACAGGATTTGGAGTCTTCGACTTGGGGTGGTGCGCGTCCTCGCCCGTCGAAATTCGAAGATTTGGTCCGAGCGATACTTGACGAAACTCCTCTCGAAAAACTCCGCATCTCCTCTGTTGAGCCGATGGACTGGAGCGACTTTCTGATCCGCCTAATGGCCGAGTCGCCGCGAATCGCCAAGCACGCGCACGTTGCCATGCAGTCGGGCAGTGATGCCGTGCTACGCCGAATGCATCGCAAATACAGGCCGTGGCACTATCGCGAGAAGATAGAAAAAATTCGCGCTGTTATGCCAACAGCTGCAATTGGCGCCGACGTGATGGTCGGCTTCCCGGGTGAAACTGACTCTGAATTTGAAGAGACGCGTTGCATGGTCGAAGAGCTTCCGTTCACGTATCTGCACGTGTTCACATTTTCGGCGCGACCGGGGACCCCGGCAGCAAGCATGCTCAACCAAGTTCCGGTGCGAATTGCTCGCGAACGGAACCGAATACTGCGCGAGATAGCTGCGAAAAAGAAAGTTGACTTCATGCGCAGCTTCATCGGACGGGAGCTGCAGGCGATTACGCTCAACATCTCTTCCGAAAACGCAAGCGGAGTCTGGACCGAAGCTTTGACCGATAATTACCTAAAGATGAAGCTTGCGGGGCAGCGCGATGCGAACCAGTGGCTCACAGCGACCGTCGTGGCTGTCGACAATGAGCAACTGATCGCGATTCCCGCAGAGGCGAAACCAGAAATCTTGTTCCCATCTATCGCAAGCAGCAGTCACATATAAATATGCACCTTGCAGGTTCGGAAATCTTGCCTAACAAAACACGTCTCATTCTGCTCTGCACGCTCATTTTCGTTTTATCGATTACAAACTTCGCGCAACCGCCAGGGGCAGTCCCGGCGAAGCAAACTTATCTAGATCCTCTCCCGCAGGACACGGGGAGCGCTGGACTGAAACAAGAATTGCGCCGGCTGCAAAATACTGGACGATTGATGATGGTGGTCGCGCACCCGGATGATGAAGACGGCGGCCTGCTTACGCTTGAATCACGCGGCAAGGGTGTGCAAACGCTTTTGCTGACGCTGACGCGCGGGGAAGGCGGACAGAATAAGACTGGCGATACATTCTCGGACGAGCTTGGCGTGCTGCGCACGCTTGAACTGCTCGCTGCCGATCGTTACTACGGAGTAGAGCAACGCTTCACCCGTGTCGCCGACTTCGGCTATTCCAAAACCGCCGAAGAAACTTTTCAGAAATGGGGTGGCCACGACGTTCCGCTCGCCGATATGGTTCGCGTCATCCGCGAGTTTCGTCCCGATGTTTTAGTTGCGCGCTTCTCCGGCACCGAGCGCGACGGACACGGACATCATCAGGCGTCGGCGATTCTTACCAAAGAAGCATTTGGCGCTGCCGCAGATCCAAACCGCTTTCCTGAGCAAATTAGAGAAGGTCTGCAGCCGTGGCAAGCGAAGAAGCTTTACATCGGAAATGTATGCGGCTTTGGCGCCTCGACCTGTCCTGACGAAAACTGGACGGTGAAGCTGAACACCGGCGAAGATGATCCGCTGCTCGGGATGTCCTATTTCCAATTTGCGATCGAGGGTTTGCGTCACCAGGAATCGCAGGGACTCGGTGATCTGCGAATTCCACCTGGGCCGCGCTTTGCGTTTTACAAACTGGTGGATTCGGTTGTCCCGAAGACCACGGATGCAAGTGGTCATGAGAAAGATCTGTTCGACGGGATCGATACCAGCTTGCCGGGGCTGCCGGCGAAGCTTGGAGACGGAGAAGCCGCGCCACTGCTGGGTGATGATCTAAGGAAAATCGCCGATCATGCCAAGGATTCGGTCGGCGATCTCTCGACGGCGGTTCAGGAGTTGACCGCACTCTCAGATCGAATTAACGAAAGCAATCTTTCCGCGGATGCGAAAGTTCCCTTGCAGCAGGCGATCAATGAAAAGACCGATCAGGCGGAGACTGCGCTCAACCTGGCTCTAGACCTCACTCTCGATGTCACCGTTGCCCCGCCGCAAGGGCCTGCAGCGCCTATTCCGCCCGAAAGTGGAGCGCTGACGAACGTCTCGCCGGGTCAGAAAATAGAAGTGATTGCGAAGCTGCACAATGGCTCGAAATACTGGCTCACCATCGATGACGCGGCACTCAACCATCCCGAATGGGTGAAGCGCACGCATGCCGAGCAGGCGACCATAGGCCCGGGCGAGGATTACTACGCAAACTTTCTCGCGCAAATTCCCGAGGATGCGCCGATCACGCGTCCCTACTGGCACCGCGACGATCCGCAAACCGAAGCGGTGAACACAATTGACGACGAAGCTGATGTGACGCTGCCATTTCCGCCAAACCCGCTGCACGGGAGAATCGATTATGAAATCGCCGGCCATGGAAGATTCCATTCTCCGGCGCCAGATTTTCTGCGGAGGAAAAGCAAAGAGCCCGGACACAGCGAAATATCTGCCGATGTAGAAGTACCGTATAAAGACGCAAACGGCGCTGCGCGCAAACGCGATTTGTCAATTACTCCGGCTTTCTCCGTCGCCATAGAACCCGGTGAGCAGGTGATTCCGGCATCAGAAGGCAATTCAACAATGGTGAAAGTTGCCGTCGATTCAAATCTGACCGGAGCACCTGGCGGCGTCCTGCATCTGAAGCTGCCTGCCGGCTGGAGCTCGAAGCCGGAGACTGAAACAGTCGATCTGCCGAAACGCGGAGATCAACAGGATTTTGACTTTACGATTTTTCCCAAAAATCTGAAGCAGGAGAAGACGAAGGTCACGGCAACTCTTGATGCCGGGCAGAACACTTACTCGGAAGACTACACCCTGGTCACGCGCGAAGACCTGGGCTCGTTCTACTACTTTCATCCCGCAATCCAGCGCGTCAGCATTGTTGATGTGAACGTTCCGAAGGAATTCAAGGTCGGCTACATCATGGGGGCGGGGGATGACATCCCCACGGTGCTGAAACAAGTAGGCATGAATGTGACGCTTCTTCCTGCTGACAAGATTGCGACAGAAAATCTTTCGCAGTTTGCAACAATTGTTTTGGGAGTGCGCGCTTACGACACACAAAAGGATCTCGTCACGAACAATCAGAAGCTGCTCGACTTTGTTTCCAACGGGGGCACGCTCATCGTACAAAACAATAACAGCATCGGCGATTTCAACAGCGAGCATTTGACGCCCTATTCGGCGGAGCTGAGCCGCGCGCGTGTATCGGTGGAAGAAGCCCCGGTCCAGATTCTCGCGCCCGATAATCCGATTTTTCATTATCCGAATGAAATTTCACAGAAGGATTTTGACGGCTGGGTGCAGGAGCGCGGACTGTATTTCATGGACAAATGGGATGATCACTTTGAACCGCTGCTCTCGTGCCATGACCCCGGCGAGCCGGACCAGAAGGGCGGTCTGCTGATCGCGAAATATGGAAAGGGGCTGTACATCTACACCGGATACGCATTCTTCCGTCAGCTGCCGGCAGGAGTGCCGGGAGCAATCCGGCTGTTTGTGAATCTGGTGAGCGCGGGGCATGTGGGCGGAAATCAGTACGCGTTGACCCGATAGCACCGAATATTCAAAGTTGTCATTCCCTCACCCAAAGCGGTTCGGAATGACAAACGTCTAATAAGCTCAAGAGCACATCCCGCAACCGCTGAATGCCCCACTCTGACCAACCCGACTCTCCCAAGCTCATCCGCGGCATCGGGCTGTGGAGCGCGACCACGCTGAACATGATTGACATGATCGGTGTGGGACCTTTTATTACGATTCCGCTCGTTGTCAGCGCGATGGGTGGGCCGCAGGCCATGCTCGGCTGGGTACTGGGCGCGCTGCTTGCCACCTGCGATGGCCTGGTCTGGGCGGAACTCGGCGCGGCGATGCCCGGATCGGGCGGATCCTATCAATATTTGCGCGAAATTTATGGGCCAAACCGTCTGGGTAAGTTGGTTTCGTTTCTCTTCATCTGGCAGCTTTCGTTCAGCGCGCCTTTATCGATTGCTTCCGGCGCAATTGGGTTTGCCGGCTACGCTTCCTTTCTTGTACCTGGACTTGAACAGGAATACACCGCTCGTAATTGGAGCCTGCACCTTCCGCTGATCGGCACTCTACAATTCCGCTGGGCGGCTTCAGGTGCGACTTTTATCGCGATCGGGATCGTGCTCATCGCGGTGCTGCTGCTCTATCGACGTATCACCCAAATTGGGTGGCTTTCGAAATTTCTTTGGTTTGGCGTGGTTGGCACGATTGGCTGGATCATCTTCGCCGGACTCACACATTTCAATCTTGGCCGTGCTCTGAGCTTCCCACCCGGAGCGTTCAGCCTCAATAAGAATTTTTGGCTCGGCCTCGGCTCTGCGATGCTCATCGCCACCTACGATTATTGGGGCGCGTATAACGTCTGCTTTCTCGGAGACGAGGTCAAAGAACCGAGCAAGAACATCCCTCGCGCTTTGTTGCTATCAATTCTGCTCGTCGCCTGTCTATATCTGATGATGAACATCAGCATCCTCGGCGTGGTCGACTGGCGCGAGATGCTGCACGCGCAAAGTTCGAACAACCGCCTGTACGTCGTCTCGACATTCATGCAGCGAATTTACGGGCCGTGGGCGGCGAACCTGGTGACCGTACTCGTCATGTGGACCGCCTTCGCTTCGGTTTTTTCGCTGATGCTTGGTTATTCTCGCGTGCCCTACGCTGCTGCGCTCGACGGCAATTACTTCAAAGTTTTCGGGCGTGTTCATCCAACCTATCGGTTTCCACATATATCGTTGCTGGCACTCGGCGGAGCTGGCCTGCTGTTTTGCTTTTTCTCTTTAGCCGACGTAATCTCGGCGCTGGTGGTCATACGGATTCTGTTGCAATTCATTCTTCAGGCGATCGGAATCATCATTCTGCGCGTCCGCCGGCCGGACATGCCGCGGCCGTTTCGCATGTGGTTTTATCCTGTACCGGCGATTCTCGCTATCCTCGGATTCGGTTACATTTTGTTCGCCCGCAAAGATTTCCTCCGCGAGATTCGATACGCAGTTGTGATTCTGATTGTCGGCATATTCCTCTACCTTCTGCGCGCGTGGCGCAACCGCGATTGGCCCTTCCGCACGGCGCTTCAGGCCGCCGCTGAAATTCAGGCAAGCTAATGTCCGAGCTCTCGCAAGCCACGCCGCCCGGCCTGCCGCGCGCAAACACTTCCGCCCTGGCTCCGTTGCGTGAGCCGCTTTTCCGTTCACTCTGGATCGCTGCGGTTATTTCGTACATCGGCAAATGGATGCAGATGGTGGGCGGCGCCTGGCTGATGACTCAGCTCACCAGTTCGCCATTCATGGTAGGTCTGGTGCAGGCGGCGATCATGCTGCCGGTTTTTCTAGTGATACTTCCTGCCGGCGCGCTCGCCGACATGGTTGACCGCCGCAGATTTCTTTTGACGACTCAGGCATGGATGGTCGCCGCCGCCGCAACCCTCGGCATCCTCACTTTGCTTGGAGATGTCACGCCGTGGATTTTGGTGCTGTTCACTTTTCTACTCGGACTGGGCGCGGTCATTAACGATCCGGCGTGGCAGGCGATTACGCCGGAAGTGGCATCTCCTGGAAATCACGCTGGCGCGGTTGCCTTGCAATCGGCGGCATTTAACGTGGCTCGCGCGGTCGGCCCGGCACTTGGCGGATTCGTGATCGCCGCTACAAATTCCGGCGTTGCATTTCTGCTGAATGCGGCGGGATTTTTCGGCGTGATTCTTTTCCTGTACCGGTGGAAGAGACCACGTTACGAGCAGGCACAGGTGGAACGCCTCACTCAATCGTTGCGCGCCGGTCTGCGTTATGTGCGGTCGGCACCGCAGGTGCACTGCGTTCTGATCCGCACAGCAGCGTTTAGCGTTGCGGCAAGCTCTGTCTTGGCGCTTCTTCCGATCATTGCTCATCGGTATGGCGCATCCGGATACGGCTTGCTGCTGGGTGTTTTTGGGCTGGGGGCGCTCGCCGGTGCCGGTTTGCTTCCTCGGCTGCGAATTCGGCTTTCGGTGGATGGACTGGTTACTACGGCGATCATAGTTTTCGCGCTGGCTGCATTCGCAATCGGACAGTTAGACGGCTTCGGATTGCTTTCGATCGTGCTGTTCGCGGCCGGCGCGGCTTGGATCGCCATTGTCGCGTGTCTGAACGTTGCCGCGCAAATTATGACCCCAAGCTGGATGCGCGCGCGCGCAATTTCCATGTACCTGCTGGTGTTGCAGGGCGGAATGGCGATCGGGAGCGCCGGCTGGGGCGCGCTGGCGACAAAATTCGGCGTGCCGACTACAATGCTTTGTTCCGCGGCAGCCCTGATTGCCGGGCTCGCAACCGTGCGCCGTTATCGGCTGACGTTCGGTGAACCGCAACTCACTCCTACAGTGAGCGCGGATTAATTTCTGGGTTCGTTGGGTACTTCAGGCAAGAACATTTCTGGGGCAATAAAACTTTCAATCTGAGGAGAATCTCTATGCGTTTTGCAAAACCACTGCTCGGGATGTCTATTTTGCTTTGTTGTTCAGGTTATATGTTTGCACAAATGCCGGCGCCGCCTGCGGCAAAGACTCCAGGCGACGCGCTGAACGTCGCGTTAGGAATTGTGGAACACGACGTCGTTCCTACTGCCGATGCCATGCCGGAGGACAAATACGATTTCGCTCCCACCAACGGAGATTTCAAGGGCGTGCGCACGTTCGCGCAGGAAGTGAAGCATATCGCCACGGCGAATTATATGTTTGGCGGCGTGGTACTCGCCGAAAAGCCGCCGTTGGAATTGGGAAGCGAAAACGGACCGGACTCGATCAAGACCAAAGCCGAAATCATGAAGTATTTGAATGATTCTTTCGCTTACCTGCACAAGGCCCTTGCCACGGTCACCGACAAGAATGAACTCGACGAGGTCAATTCGCCATTTGGAATGAAGGGGCCTCGCTTGACGTTTGCTTCATTTGCCGTTGCGCACCCGCTCGACCATTACGGACAGATGGTGGAGTATCTGCGCATGAACGGAATCATTCCGCCGGCCAGCCGCCCGCAGCCGAAGAAGTAGTTCGCCGCTCGACAAAAAATCCCAGCACGCACTGCGTGCTGGGATCAAGCCTCGCGTGGATTATTTATCTGCGAGCACCGCCCGCAAATCCGCCGCCATGAAAGCCACCGCCGTGGAACCCACCAGCGTGGAAGCCACCAAAGCCGCGCGCAGCGTGCATTGATGGACCAAAGCCAGTGTGTGTTCCGCCATGGAAGCCATGCATGCCATATCCGAATGAATGCACCGCGCCGCCGCGATATCCAGGCCCGTACACCGGTCCCGGTCTCGCACCCGCGCGAACGCCGCCGCCTCTGTATGCCGGTTCCGGTCTCCATGTGGCGAAGTGGTGATAGTAGTTCCCGTAGCCGTACCAGGGTGCAGCATACACCCAGAGCGGTGAGTAGAATCCCCAGCCGAAGGGGTTATAGAAGTATCCTGCGGAGGGAATAAATGTGAAGCTGTCAAACCACGGCGACCAGTACCATCCCGCGCCGAACCAACCCGGACCATACCAACCATCTGCAACGTAAGTCTGGGCTGTGCTCACGTTTGCTTGGGCCAGATAATCCGAGCGCAGACTGCTCCAGCGGTACAGATCGTCGTTCTGCGCATATTCTTTTTTATCAAAGCTCTTCGCTTTGAGCTTGCCAGTTGTGTTCAGAGCGAGTTCGTGTCCGCCTTTCACCGTGATCTTTTTGTCGCCTTCGAGCACGCTGGCTTTGCCGTTGAAAACGCGAACCTGTTCGTTCGTGGCATCGAAGTCGTACAGACCGGTCTTCAGCAACCGCGTACTAACGCCATCTTCGCGGACGCGAATATCGTTCTGTGGATGGATTTCATCCACCTCAACCATCGCTTCACCCTGGTTCAGTTGCAGTTCGGTATTGGTCAGGTCAGGCGCAATCATGCGCGCTGAACTGTCATTGCCAAGCCGGAAGTAGACACCCGGGGTAAGTAAAATTTCAGCCTTACCGTTCTCTGTCGTCAGCGTTTGGCCGGCTTGCAGATCCGCCGAGCCTACCGACTTCGCGTTTAGCGTTTCCTGGCCAATTGAGGCCTGCCCTTCAACGTAGTTCACCGTTCCTGGCATTGCTGTCGTTGTGTCCGAATTAATTCCCCACGCGGGCACGATTAAAGCTGCTGTCAGGACGAAACTCGCAAGAGCTCCTTTACTCAAGAACTTCATGTTCGTCCCTCCGATCTTTTCTTCACATCTCCTAATAAGTTGGATGACAATGAACGCCTGAGTGACTCTGGATCAGCGAGCAGACCGCAGCGTTGGTGCTGCATTTGCTGCTACGCTAGGTTTCGCGCGGGAAACTTTAGCCCGGCGCCGCTCATCCATATAGGTGAGGGGTGACGTATGACCTTCACTCCGCCCGGTCAAACCTCGATGCGGGTCGCGAAAGTCACAAGAATTCTTCTGGTCCCTTTTCTGCTGTCGCTGGCGAGTGCGGTTGCCGCACAAGCCATTCCTGACGGGACGATCATTCCGGTTCAGCTGAATTCATCTCTGGATTCCGGCAAAGTGAAGCCGGGGCGCGTATTCACGGCCCGTGTGATGCAGGACGTTCCGGGAACGCCCATTCGCGCGGGAAACAAGGTCATGGGCCGCGTCGTGAGTGCGAAACCGGCGGCCAACGGAAAGCCGGGACAACTAGCACTTCAATTTGATTCGGTTCGAGCCAAGAAACAGAGCATCGCGATTTCTACAAACCTTAGAGCCCTGGCCGCGATGATGGACGTCGAGGAAGCACAAGTGCCGCTTGCCGGCCCTGACCGGGGCACTCCGCCTGAGGACTGGACCACGGTTCAGGTTGGCGGGGAAGTTGTGTATCGCGGTGGAGGGCCGGTTGCGAACGGAATGCGTGATGTCGGAGTCCCGACCGCGAACGGCGTGCTGGTCCACGTGTCTGCTGTTGCATCGACCAAATGCCGCGGAGGGGCGGACGACAACGACCGCGAACAAGCGTTGTGGGTGTTTTCTTCGAATGCGTGCGGCGTTTACGGCTACTCGAATCTGAGAATTCTCCATGCTGGTCGCAGCCAGCCGGTAGGGCAAATAATTCTGGCTTCACAGAATGGAAAAGTGCGGCTGCAAGGTGGCAGCGGAATGCTGTTGCGGGTAAACAAGCTTGGGACGCAAGCCGTTCCTGAGCACTGAAGACGGAAAGACGAATAGAAAGAGAGAAAGAAACAAAATGAAATACCTCAGACTCGCATGCTTCGTTGCAGTTGCAGTTTCGCTGAGCGCATTAGGCGCCGCAGCCCAGCAAAATTCTGCTTCCGGCGGCACTCCGATAAATATGGTCGTGACGGTTGAGGCGAGTCATGGCATGAATCCTGGTCCTGTCACTCAGCAGGATGTAATGGTCTATCAAAATAAGGTTCGCGATCAGGTCACGTCCTGGGACGCGGCAAAAGGCGATCACGCCAGCCTGGAATTTTTCATTCTCCTGGACGACTCGTCAAACGTAAGTCTTGCCACGCAGTTTGACGACCTGCGGCAGTTCATCAACTCACAGCCGGAAACTACCAAGATCGGCCTCGCTTACATGCAGAATGGGACGGCGCAGATCGTGCAGAATCCAACAGCCGATCACGCGCAAGCAGCTAAAGCATTGCGCCTGCCTCTGGGGGTCGCTGGCATAAACGCGAGTCCCTATTTTTCGCTGCAGGACTTGATCAAGAAATGGCCGCAAACCGGCGCCCGCCGCGAGGTGCTGATGGTCAGCGATGGAATCGATCTTTACTACGGAATGCCCGACCTGCAGGATCCGTATGTCGGGGACGCAATCGGCGATGCCCAGCGGGCCGGGGTTATCGTGTACGCCATCTACAACCCCGGCGCGGGTCATTATGCCCACGATTATTGGCGCAGCTATTGGGGACAGCTTTATCTCTCGCAGGTAAGCGACGAGACCGGCGGCGAATCTTATTACATCGGATTTAACGGCCCGGCTGTAACTTTCGCTCCCTACTTGGAGGAAATACAGCGCAGGCTCAACAATCAGTACTTGCTCGCCTTCCTGGCACGGCCTGAAACGAAGGCCGGATTGCAGCGGGTGCGCCTCACAACCGAGTTGCCGAACACGCAATTGATTGCTGCCGCCCGGGTTTATGTCCCTGCAAATGCGCAGTAATTCAGTGGCCCGTAAAGCGGCCGTAAAATTCGCAGCCGAAAATCCTGGCACATTTTGCTAATCACAATGTGCTACATGAAAATAGCCGCGGATATAGGGTTCTAAACCCGCCAGAGACACTGGAAAGTCTGCAACCGACGTGTCTGCGGCGCGCATCCTTTCCATTGAGACCAAAATTTAAGCGATACGGATTGTCTCGCGAAATAGGAGGATTTGATAATGAAATTCCAGATCGGTTCTGCACTCTTAGCAATGGCGTTGTTGCTACCGGCGGCCGCATTAGCCAGGGACAACACCAGCAGGTCTGTCGATATTCCCAGTCGGGTGGTCGTAAATCATCAGCCGCTTAAGGCTGGCCATTACAAGTTGGAATGGCAGGAGCCCGGTCCGCAAGTGAAAGTGAATTTTGTGCGGAACGGCAAAACAGTTGCGACGGCAAGGGGAACCCTCAAGACCAACGACGCGCAGGTCACGCAAGACGACATAGTGACCCGCAAGACGGCATCGAATCACAACAGGTTAACCGAAATTGACTTCGGGCATCAGAAAGAAGCGATTCTCTTTCCGAGCCGCAGTTAATCACGTACAGATTTGTGATCTTGTGTCCTTTGTGGTTGCGAAAGTTAAATCAACCACGAAGGGCACCTTCGCCGTACCAGAATGGTCGGAATCCTAGGGCAGCTTTCCAATGCTTTTCTCCGCGTGACCGGCAACCCTGCCACTTGACCTGCGCCTCAGAAGGCAATAAATATACAGACGTGCAATCATAAAGTTGGTGAGGATCGGGAGGGCGATATGCTGTATTGTCCGGAGTGTGAAAGCAGCCTTGATATTGAAGAAGACGAGGTCGATGAGGGCGAGGTTCTTTCCTGCCCTGAGTGTGGAATGGATTTTGAGGTGACGACCATCAATCCCGTCGAGCTCAAGCCAGTCGACGAGGAAGAAGAATACGAGGAAGATGAAGAGGAAGAAGAAACCGAAGACGGTGACTATTCCTGATCGCGCACATTTCCCACTGCACAGAATCCTTCTCGCTTGCCTCGTTGCTTACCTGACAACCAGCGTTACTGTATTAGCCGAGCGCCCCAAGCCGGCCGATTATGCCCTGATCTTCGGCACGGTTTGGGGACCCGATGACCAGCCCGTGTATGGAGTGCGAGTAAAAATCCGCAAAGCGGGCGATAAAAAAGCGCGCTGGGAAGTCTATTCAAACCACTTGGGCGAATTTGAACAGCGTGTGCCTGTGGGCCCACGGGACTATATAATCTGGCCGGATCTAAAGGGATTTAAATCTCCGCGATATAAGCACTTGCAACCAGGTCCCGATGTCACCGTGCATATTGAAAGTGACGAGCGAGTCGATACCGGCGTGCATCTAAAATAGCAGCAACTCACCTTTCGATCGGGAGCAGTAATGAACATAAGTCAGAGACTTGGGCAGGGACTCAAGATTTTCGCAGCATTTTTGCTCGCGATCCCCATCATTACGTCTACTCCAGCGTTCGCAAAAAACAAAGACACCACTCCCGGCCGCCTGCTCACCGGAAAAGTTCTCGATCGTAATGACAATCCGATTCCTGATGCCGTCGTCTACGTGACCGATACGCGCACCCGCGCCGTGAAGACATACATCGTCGGCCCGGATGGCACCTATCGATTTCCGGCTCTCGCTACCAATGTGGACTACGAGGTTTACGCGCAGGCCAAGGGCAAGGACAGCGACACGAAACGCATGAGCCAGTTCGATGATCGAAAAGTGGTGGATATTCCTTTGCGGATCGACATCAATTGAGCTGTCACTCAGGCATTTTCTTTGAACCGGGGATGTCCGCGGCTACTGCCTTAATCCCATCCACTTTTCCGAAACCACAATCGAATTCCCGGGATTCTGTGGATCGTAGCGAACTGAAGTCGGCAATCCCAGCCGGCACGAGTGCAGATTAATATGCTGGCGCAAATGCGTGACGTCCTGCGATGCCTCATAGGAAACTCCGCCCACGTCATACTGAAAAATAAGCAGCGTCGCGGGAGCATGACCGTTCGCCGACAACTCCTGCACATCGATCACAGTTCCATCCGTAATTCTGCCCACCTGGTTTAGCCACTCGCGGCGCTGCCGCTCGAGTTCGGCCGCGCTTTTCTTTTTGCGCCCGAACATCACGTATGCCGCAAGCAGAGCGCTGACCGCGCCCACAATCAGGGTGTAGAGGCGAATCGGAAACATAAGATTTGGGTGAGAGCCCAGGAGCAAGGCCCTTCTATTTAGATAAAGGATAAGCTTCAAATTGCGCAGTGGGAAGATACTGCTGAGTTACGAAAGGTGCTAAACAGTGCGACGACTGAAAGCTCTAGCTTCCCGCTTCGAAGCCGCCGACGTGAGCGTAGGTGGTGCGCAGATATTTGTGAGGATTGACGGGAATATCGTTGATTCGAACTTCGTAGTGAAGATGCGGCCCGGTGCTGCGGCCGCTGTCACCGACGTACCCGATGACGTCGCCGCGATGCACGTGCTCTCCCGCAAACACAGCGAAGCTTTTCATGTGGCCATAGCGCGTTGTAATTCCGTG
>DATIYR010000053.1:0-23041 GCA_035517535.1 Terriglobales bacterium | reverse complement strand
ATGCGGCAGTCGGGCAGTTCCAGCTTATTCTCTCACTTTTCACGCCTGCCGCAGAAATTCTGAGAGTACAAGTACTTACGGGGTAAGCACCTACTTAGGTTAGCGGGCATTCGAGCCGGGAGCTGTCAAAAAATGTAAAGGCCGCCGGCGGGAATACTATCCGGCGAGATTCAGCCGCGTGGTATGGGCCTCAATTTGTTCGAGCACGCCGAGCGCGGCGGCGAGTGCGCGTCGGCCATCTTCAAGTGGGACAATGGGTTTTTGCTGGGTGCGGACGGAATTCAGAAACGAACGGATTTCGGCGTGAAGCGGTTCCTCTGGCGTGATTTCAGGCTTTGAGATTTTGATTTCCGGATTCGCCGAGGGCGTACCTTCATCTGACCCTACAGTGAAGACCAGCACGTCCTGGCGGCTGTAATCGATTGAAATATATTGCCGCGGCTGAAAGAACCGCAGCTTGCGCACGCGCTCGGTGGAGACCCGGCTGGCGGTGAAGTTGGCAATGCAGCCAGAGGCAAACTCAATGCGCGCGTTGGCGATATCGACTTTGTTGGAGAGGATCGGCAAACCGGCGGCGCGAATTTCTTTGATCGGCGAATTCACGAATGCGAGCACGGCATCGAGGTCGTGAATCATCAGATCGAGGACGACATCGACGTCGAGCGAGCGCGGGGTAAAGACGCTCAGGCGATGAACTTCGAAAAACATCGGCCGCGTGATGAGTGGAAGGGTTGCGCGCACAGCGGGATTGAAGCGCTCGAGATGTCCGACTTGCGCGATCCGCTTTAAATTCGTGGAAAGCTCGATTAGCTCATCGGCTTCGGCGAGCGATGAAGCCAGCGGCTTTTCGATGAGCACGTCAATGCCGGCAAGCATGAGTTCCCTCGCCGTGGCGAGATGATGAGTGGTCGGGACGGCAATCGAGGCGGCTTGAACCTCCGTGCGCGTGTTGATGAGCTGATGAATGGAGCCGAATGCCTTGCAGCCAAACTCTTTCGCCACGGCTTCGGCGCGTGCAAGATTCTCGTCAACAACGCCGACAAGGCGGACATCACCGGATTCCTGAGCGAGCTGGTGATAGACGCGGGCGTGGTTGCGTCCGAAGGCGCCCACGCCAATAACGGCGACGGGAATGGGAGTTTTTGATTGCAGATTCTAGATTGTAGATGAAGTCAAAAAAAATCAGCGCCGAGCACGCTGAGAGAAACAAACCACTACGCCCTTGCCCGCTTCAGCAGTGCGATCTGTCCGCCATGGTATGCGGCGTGCTGCACCGCGCCGGTCAGCATGAATCGAATGTCGTAGTCTTTGCCGGGCACGCGATTGTTTAGATCTGAATCTTTCAATCTGGCGGCCAGCTTGATCAAATCATCGTGGTTCGTCCTCAGAGTTTGCACGGCTTCGCGCCAAGCGGCTTCAGTCGGCCGACTCACGTGCCCGAAATTTTCGTCGTCAGAGAGAGTTAAGGTCTGACCCTGGATGCGTTTCGCGACGACTCTTCCCCATGCCGCAATGTGCAACACCAGTTCCCAGATGCTGTGGCCGGCAGAAATCGGATGCGCGGCGGCAGTGTGCGCATCGACCCCATCGAGAATTTCCATCAGCGCAGGCCCATGCCAGGCTTCGCCGTCGAAGGCGCGCTTGAGCTGATCAACAATGAATTCGACTTCGGTCATAAGTTTCTCCGGCCCCAAAAAAGAGAGCCTTAGCCACGGATTTACGCGGATCAGCACGGATGAACCCAAAAAAGAATGAATCCGCGTTAATCCCTGAAGATCCGTGGCTGATTTGAAGTTGCAGTTATTCCTGCTCAGCCTTAATTGCGATTGCGGCACTATCAGCCGCCTGAATCACTGCATCACCGTCGATGAGCAAACATCTGCCAGCGTCAATTGCGAGACATGTCGCGCCGGCTTTTTGCATGACTTCTATCGTCTTCACTCCAATTACGGGAACATCGAAACGCATGTCCTGGTTCGGTTTCGCGATTTTTACCACCGTCAGGCTGCGGTCGAGTGTGGCGCGGGCACCCTCGCCCGCGGACGCCTGCGCCATAATGTGCCCGGCGCGCTGAATCGTTTCATCGGTACCTTCCATGGCTTCAACCGCGACACACGCGTTCTCGGCGACAACAACCGTCTGGCCGATGTCGTATTGCGCAAGGCCGCGCGCGACGGAACGCCCATACTCGATGTTCCTGAGTTCTTGCGGAGTAGGTGCGCGTTTGGTGAGGACGCCGGCCTTCGCCAGGAGAGGCTCAAGAAGCGCTGTCGAGTTTTCTAAAACGATGCCTTCATCGGCCAGAACTTTAGCGACGGCTCCGAGAAGCGAATCGGTGTTGCGCGTCGTGAGCGAGAGTAGCAGCTTCGCCAGACGCCAGTCCGGGCGGATGCTGGAAAAAATTTGCTTATGCTTGACTTGCCCAGCCATGACTGCTCGCGTGATGCCTTCGCGCTGAAAAGTTTCAATCAGCTTTGAGAGTTCTCCTAGCGAAAGCCACTGAACCGATGCTGCGCCACGTGATTCGATCTCGGGGAACGTTTCTTCTTTGATCGCAGCAACAACGACCTCGTAGCCCTGGGCGCGAGCTGCATCGAGCACGAGGAAAGGGAAGCGTCCGTTGCCAGCGATGAGACCGAGTTTGGGCATAGCGCTCATGAGCATTTATATGATCTGTCATTCCGAACCTTCTCGCTTGCGAGACGGTGAGGAATCTGCTGTTCCCTCGGCGACAAGCAGATTCCTCGTTGCTGCGCTAGCGCGGCGCCTCGGAATGACAATGTTTCGTCGGCAAAACTAAGTGATCCGATGATGGGTAGGACAAACGAGCGGCCCGCTTCATGAACGATGGAAAAGTTCCGCTACTTAATCACCCCCCGCTCACTCGCTTCCACAAACGTGATCAGCATCTCAACATCCTCCCCACGCTCCGGCTCCGACCTCAGCTTTTCCAGCGCTTGCGAGGTGTTCAGCTTCGAAGCCAGAAGAACTTTATATGCGTGGTGAATCTTGCGAATGCGCTCTTTACTGAAGCCGTGTCGTTCGAGTCCGACGGCGTTCAATCCGTAAGCGTGCGTGCCGCGCTCGGCGGCAGTTTTCGAAAATGGGAGAACGTCGCGCGTGATCGTCGTTCCGCCTCCGATAAATGCATGCGCCCCGATGCGAACGAAATGATGCACCGGGCAAAGCGCCCCGACTGTGGCCCAATCTTCCACGATGACATGGCCTCCCAGCGTGGCGGCGTTTGCCAAAATCACATGGTCGCCAATTACGCAATCGTGAGCGACGTGAGAGTACGCCATAATGAGCGCATGATTGCCAATTCGGGTTAGGCCTCCACCCTTTACCGTCCCGCGGTTGATGGTTACGAATTCGCGAATGACATTGTTGTCGCCGATTTCGAGTCGTGTGGGCTCGCCTTTGTAGCTCAAATCTTGTGGCGCGAGCCCGATCGATGAAAACGGAAAAAAGCGATTACCGCTGCCGATTTTTGACGGTCCTTCGACGCAGACGTGCGAAATCAGTTCGCAGCTCTCGCCTAACTCAACGTTTGCTCCGACCGTGCAATACGGACCGATTTTGCAGCTGGGGTGAACTTTGGCGAGTGGATCGATAATCGCCGTGGGGTGAAGGCTCATCGCAATGGCTTGCGCTCGGCTCATTCCGCGGGCGGGTTGTCGTCGGATTCAGACTGATTGCTCCGTCCGCGGTCGCGATCAATAAGGCGGCAAGTGACAATGGCTTCGGCGACCTTTTTGTCTTCCACAAATGCGTTGCCCTGCATGCGGACCGCGTCGCCGCGCCATGCTTTCACGTCGACTTCAATGCGCAATTGGTCGCCTGGCACAACCGGCCGCCGAAAGCGCGCCTTCTCAATTCCGGTGAAAACCATCAGCTTGTGCTCGCGGTCGCGAATTTCCGTGAGCAGCAGCGCGCCGCCTGCCTGCGCCACAGCTTCAACGATCAGAACGCCCGGCATGATCGGCATGTTGGGAAAATGTCCGGCGAAGAACGGTTCGTTGATGGTGACGTTCTTGATTGCGACAATCCGCTGCATGCGCACCAGATCGACCACGCGATCAATCAGCAGAAACGGATAGCGATGCGGCAGAATGCGCAGAATATCGTGAATATCGAGCTTGGTGTGCTCGGCTGCCGGAGCTTCAGTCAAAGTTTGAGGCGAGTCGGTCATGTAAGGCCGGGAGCGAAGATTATACTTGATTGCACCTTCTTGCAGGCACGTCGAGAACGGCAACTACGAATGAGCATTCCCAACCCGAGCGAGCAGCTTCGCTATTTCAAAAAACAACAGTCAAGAATCGTTGAAACCATCCGCCAGCTTGTCGAGATTGAATCGCCGAGCGATGTGAAGCAGGCAGTAGACCGGCTGGGGACGGTAGTGGCATCGAGGTTCGCAGAACTGGGTGGGCGAGTTCGCGTGCACATCGCGGAGAACTTTGGCAATCACTTGCAGATCGACTTCAAGCCGGCTGGCGCAAAGCAGAAACCCGTGCTTTTGCTTGGCCACATGGATACGGTTTATCCGATCGGAACCATTTCCAAAATGCCGTGCCGGGTTGCGAAAGGACGACTCTGGGGACCCGGCGTCCTCGATATGAAGTCGGGAATTGCGCTGGCGATTCATGCGATCGAAGCCCTGTTGAAGTGGAATGACGGGAAGTTGCCACGGCCGGTGACGGTGCTGCTTGTCTCCGACGAAGAAGTTGGCAGCAAATCTTCACGTGCGATCACGGAGAATCTGGCAACAAAATCAGCAGTGGTACTGGTTCTCGAGCCTGCCCAAGGATTGGCCGTGAAGACCGCACGGAAGGGAGTCTGTGAATACCAACTGCAGGTGACTGGCAAAGCCGCGCACGCCGGTTTGGATTTCGAAAAAGGGCAGAGCGCGATCGTCGAGCTGGCGAAACAAATTTGCGAAATCTCAAAGCTCGTCGATCTGAAGCGCGGAATTACAGTTAACGTTGGAAAAGTAAATGGCGGGACACGTTCGAACGTAGTTCCTGCGGAGGCGCACGCCATTATCGATGTGCGTGTCTCTCGAATGGGCGATGCGCTGAACATTGACCATAAGCTGCGCTCGCTGAAGCCGTTCAACCGGAATTGCCGGATCAAAATTTCCGGGGGCATGAATCGGCCCCCGATGGAGCGGACCAAGGGAGTTGCCGATCTGTACGGCAAAGCTAAAGCGCTTGCAAAGGAACTTGGGTGGGAGTTAGCAGAAGCGGCTGTCGGGGGAGGATCGGACGGAAACTTCACGGCGGCATTGGGCATTCCGACGCTCGACGGGCTCGGCGGCATTGGCGAGGGTGCCCACGCCGAGCACGAATCGGTGGTCATTTCCGAGCTGCCGCGAAGAGCTGCCCTGCTATCCGGCCTGATTACACGAATTTGACCCGTTCTCTTTGACTGAAACAGGCGAGTGGCCTAGAATTTCCACAGGACGTGTTCCGCCACAGGAGGATTTATGGAGGGCTTATTTCAACCGCTGCACCTGCTTCTGATCTTTGGGATTGCTCTCCTCATCTTCGGACCCAGCAAGCTGGCTGGGCTAGGCAAAGGGCTGGGCGAAGGCATTCGCAACTTTAAGTCGGCCATGAAAGATGGCGCGACTCCTGACAACAAAGACCAGGAGAAGAAGGCCTAACTGCGAATCGCTCCGTGCTCGCGCAACATTTGCAGTAATAACTTAACCGGCAATCCCACCACATTCGAGTAGTCTCCTTCGACTTTCGAAATCCACTTCGACGCCATTCCTTGAATTGCATAGGCGCCGGCTTTATCCATGGGCTCGCCTGAGCGGACGTAGTCGTTAATTTCGGATTCGCCAAGCGCGGAGAATTGGACGGCGGTTGTTTCCGATCGCACGTCTTCAAAATCGTTTCCTAACAGGCAAACGCCGGTGATGACCTGATGCTCGCGGCCAGAAAGCAGACGGAGAATTCGGGCAGCATCCTCTTCGTTCTCTGGCTTCCCCAGCACCTGATCTTGAACCACGACCACGGTATCCGCGCCGATCACGTACAAATCCTTCTGCTCCTGCGGACCTTCGCGTAACTTCGTGTCCTTCGTGGTTAATTTGTGCTCCGATCCCTGATTCCAAACCGCGCGCGCTTTCTCGCGAGCCATTCTTTCGGCGAACTCGCGAGCAGCCTCGTGTTCCAGAGGAATTTCAGGAATATTCGCCGGTTTCGCCACGAACTCTAGCGCCGCATTTCTGAGTAGCTCCTGACGACGAGGAGAAGCTGAGGCGAGCACAATGAGCATGGGGTTACGGATTCACGAGAACGTTATCGATCAGGCGCGTGTTGCCGACAAAACCAGCGACCGCAATCAGAGCACGGTCTGAGATTGAGGTCAGCGCTGCGAGCGAATCAGGGTCGACCACCTCAAAATAATCCAGTCGCGCTCCAGGTTCGTTGGCGAATTCTCTCTTACCGGCGGCGATTAGTTTTGCGGAATCGCGCTCGCCTTTCTCGAACAACTCGCGTGTCCTCTGCAACGAGCGATAGAGCGCTAGAGCCGACTTGCGCTCTTCAGGCTTCAGATAAGCATTTCGCGAGCTCAAGGCCAATCCATCAGGCTCCCGAACGATCGGGCAAGCTTCAATCGAAACGGGAATATTCAGATCGCGCACCATGCGCCGGATGATCGCTACCTGCGCTGCATCTTTTTGGCCAAAGAACGCACTCTCCGGCTCGACTATATTGAAGAGCTTGGCCACAACTGTGGTCACACCACGAAAATGTCCTGGCCGGGACCGGCCGCACAATCTATCGCTCATGCCTTCGACGCTCACCCACGTGATTGCGCCGGTTCCATACATCTCTTCCACCGAAGGCACGAACACCAGGTCAACGCGTTCCTTTTCGAGTAGCGCGCAATCGCTTTCGAGGTTGCGAGGATATTTTGCGAAATCCTCGGCCGGACCAAACTGCGTCGGGTTCACAAAAATTGAGACCGCAACGACGTGGCACTTCTCTCTCGCGGCGCGCATCAACGAAAGATGACCCTCGTGGAGAGCGCCCATCGTGGGCACAAGTCCGACGCGTCGGCCACGCGCGCGTGCGGAGTCCGAGAAATCGCGCATCTCTTCAATCGTCTCTACTAGTCTCATGTGGTTGGCAGAAGACTAGGGTCGGGCATGGTTTGACCGACCGTCAAATCGAAGATTTGAATCTGCGGACCGAAATAGTGCGGGCGCAAATGGAACTCGGGAAAGTTGGACAGTTCAAATGCGACGTAGGTATACCATCCCATTTGCGCCGTCCAAACTTTCCTGCCCGGCTGTAGGTGGAATTTCGCGACTATCTCCTGCCATTGGTCGTAGAAACTGCGGGCGGTGAAAACATATTTCGTTGTACTGGCGATCACGCGATGCCCCTCGCACTCGTAAGCCACGAAACCGGGAATAGATCTATCGCCTGAGATCGGTTGCTGCTCGCAAAGGTAGTGGCCGAGAAGCAGATTGGTTTGAACATCTGCGAAGATCGGTTCATCGGTGGGAAGCTGATGGATGAAATCGATCGCCGCGCGCATATGCGAGGCGCGTTGCGCGTCCGGCGCAACATAAGGCAGCTCCTTCGCGGTGGTGAAGTGGCAGAAAATCGAAGCCACCAGAGCGACGGCGAGTCCCCACGAGACCCGATGTTTCAAAATTCGGTCGAGGGCAACGCAGACGGCTGCAATCCCGAACGGCAGCAAGAAAGACGAATGTCTCGTGCCACCGTAAGGATAACGGCGCAACATGGCCGCCGCGCAGTTGATCGCAAAGGGCAGCAGCAACAGCCAGCCGAGTTGGCGTGATGTGACGCGAGTTGAAACCGGCCGGCTGCGAAATACCATTACCAGGCCAACGATGAAAAGGAGAAATGCTACATCTCCCACCGCAAGCTGGCGGAACGTGTACTGAAAAACTCCCACCGTGCGCCCGATGATGAACGCCAGCGGATTGACCTTTCCCGGCTCAAAATACGAATGGCTGAGATATGCGCTTTCCATCCAGCCGCTGGTTGCGTCTTGCCCGCCGAAATATTTGCTCAGGCCGCGAATCTGCGTCACGTAAAGAAAAGCGCATAGGCCGAGAGCGACGAGCTGAGTCGCCACCCAAGTGCTGATCACGCGTGCCGGCGGGGGCTGACGCAGCATTCGCCAGATCGCGTAAATGCCAATCGCCGGTGCAAACAGGAAGGCGGAAAAATGCGACCCGATGGCGAACCACAGTGAGACGCCGGAAAGCAGCATCGCAGTGGCGCAGTTTTCCTCTAACGCGCGTTCCAGCAGATACGCCGAACCCATGGCGAATGCGAGGAACAGCGCGTATTGGCGAATCTCGGTCGAGAGCTCAATCGACGAAGGCAGAAACAGGACGAAGAAGTAGACCAACCAGGCCGCGCTCTTTGTGAACAGCATTTGCGCCCAGCGGAATGTGAACCAACAGAAAGCGATGCCAGCCAGGATCGAGGGCATCCGCAGGATCAGGTCGGAGGTTCCGAGGTGCCGCCAAATGTGCTCAATAAAGATCAGTAACGGCGGATGCGAAATCGTCAGGCTGGCCTTGTATGTCTCGAGCCATGTAACTCGGTTCGCCGCCGAGAAGTGCATAACCTCATCGGAATTCAGGAAAGTGCCGCTCGCATGCCAGACGCGAACCAAAAAACCCAAGGCGAGCAGGGCATAAGCCCAGAGATTAGGGTTTTGAACGAAAGACAAATCGAGTTGCGCGACGACGTCGCGGCTTTTTGTGACTCGCGTGGTTTGGATTTCCTGAATCTGAGGCATTTTGTGTGAGTAATGTGAGCATAACTCACCGCGAGGAGACGAGTTGCTTACATGGCGGAATCCGCTCCTATTGAAGACTATGCCGCCGTCGTTTCTTGACACTTCCGCACTGTGGCTTTTATCCTTAAGTCTAGCTCCCTTGGTCAGTTACACGCCTTATGTGCTTCCGCGGCCTGCGCGGTACTTGGAGGGGGCGCGGAGGTTCCCATGCTCATTGAAATTCGCGAGTTGGAGGCCCATCCTGTCGATTTCGACGAGCGGATTGGGCCGGGGGTAATCGACCTTGGCCCGGAGATTCGCCAGCACGGGATGTTACATGCAGCCGGCAGGGCGCAGCTCGTGCGCGAGCACCATGGCAAGCACGAACTGATCAATGACATCCGAATTGCGGGTGGTCTTGAAACACAGGTTGAGCTCGCCTGTGCGCGCTGCCTCGAACCGGTAGAACGCGAAGTCATCAAGAAGTTTGACCTCCTGTACAGGCCACAAGGCGCGGATGCCGGCCGTGAAGAGCTTTCGGTAACAGCGGCGGAAGCCGAGGTCGGATATTATCGAGGTGAAGGTTTGCTGCTCGAAGACGTTCTCCGCGAGCAGATTTTGCTGGCCTTGCCGCTACGCGCGATTTGCAAAGAAGAGTGCAAGGGGCTGTGCCCGCATTGCGGCAAGAATTTGAATATCGAGCAGTGCAGTTGCGCCGAGCCGCTCGAAGATCCACGCTGGGCGGCGCTAAGAGAGATTAGAGAGAAGTTGGAACATTGAGAGCTCTCAGCCATCAGCTCTCAGCTTTCAGTCAAGTCTGGTCTGGTTTAGCTGAGGGCTGACGGCTGATAGCTGATTGTGAAAGGACACCCATGCCAAATCCAAAACGGCGGCATTCGAAACGGCGCACCGCAACCCGGCGCGCACACGATGCCCTGACTGCACGTTCACTTTCTGAATGCCCCAATTGTCACGAGCGCAAATTACCGCATCGCGCCTGCCCCAAATGTGGATACTATAAGGGTCGCGAAGTTCTGGAAGTAGAGGAATCCAGCTAAAACAGCATGTCGCGCGTCATTGCTTTAGACGCAATGGGTTCGGACCGCGCCCCCAAGCCTGAGGTCGAAGGCGCAATCCAGGCGGCGCGGCGCTTTGCTATTCCAGTCGCTTTGGTCGGCCCCGAGGAAACCCTGCGGGCCGAGATGAACCGCCATCCTTTCGCGATCGGCCTTCCGATTTCCATCATCCACGCCAGCGAAGTCATCTCCATGGAAGATAAAGCGGTGCAGGCCGTGCGCGCCAAGCGCGATTCTTCCATGCGCGTGGGACTTCGCTTGGTGCGCGAAGGCAAGGCCGCGGCGTTCATCACTGCAGGCAATACCGGCGCTGCAATGGCGACCGCCAAGATGGTGCTTGGCGGACTGCCCGGTGTCGATCGGCCGGCTTTGGTCGCGATTATTCCCACTGCAACTGGAACCGTCTCGACCCTTCTCGACGTCGGCGCCAACGTGGACTGCAAGCCGCACAACCTCGAACAATTCGCCATGATGGGCGATATATACTTCCGCAGCATGTTCGGAACCGCTCGTCCGCGGGTAGGTTTGCTTTCCATCGGCGAAGAAGAAGGTAAGGGCAACGAACTCACCCGCGAGAGCTACACGCTGCTGAAACAACTGCCGATCAATTTCGTTGGCAATGTTGAAGGGCGCGATATTTACAACGGCAAAGTCGACGTAATCGTTGCCGACGGGTTTGTAGGAAACGTCGCGTTAAAAAGCTCCGAAGGGGTGGTGAATCTTGTCCGCGCCACATTGAAGGAAACTCTTGCCGCCACCATCACGCGCCAGGTGGGATTTCTGCTTTCCCGCAGCGCGTTCTCAGATTTCAAAAAACGCCTCGACCATACGGAATACGGCGGCGCGCCACTATTGGGCGTAAAAGGCGCTTGTTTCATCACGCACGGATCTTCGAATGCGAATGCGATCAAGAACGCCGTTCGTGTTGCATCGGAGTTCGTGGAGCGGGAGATCACCGCGAACATCGAAAAGGAACTCGCAGCAACGCATTTGCCGGAGACCGTAGAGGCGGATTCGACGTTGTGAATTTAGAATAATTTTGAGCGGGAGACGGACTCAGCGTATGGCAGTGTAATGGAAGAGCGGCGCTTCAGCGCCACGTTCGTCAAGCTTTCCCTTACGCGGCCATGAAGGGCCGCTGTTGCACGGTGATGCAATCTTCAGGTTGTCGATTTCAATAAGAATCGCGTATGAGCAATTCCACAATAGCATTCCTATTCCCCGGGCAAGGTTCGCAAGCGGTCGGCATGGGCAAGGAACTTGCCGAAAAGTTTCCGGTCGCGCGCGAGACGTTTGCAGAAGCCGACGACGCGCTCGGGAAGGGCCTTTCGCAACTCTGCTTTGAAGGCCCAGAGGATCAACTGCGCCTGACCGAGAATACGCAGCCGGCGATTCTGACCGTTTCTGTCGCGGCCTGGCGCGTGCTCGATGAAAAGGGAATTAAACCTTCATTTGTGGCCGGACACAGCCTTGGCGAATATTCCGCTCACGTTGCCTCGGGAACAATTTCATTTGCCGATGCCGTGCGCACGGTGCGCAATCGCGGCAAGTACATGCAGGAAGCGGTCCCGGTTGGCACCGGAGCCATGGCGGCAATTCTTGGCATGAATCTCGATGCGGTTGCGGCCGTTTGCGAGGAGGCTGCACAACACCAGGTCTGCGAGCCGGCAAACATTAATTCTCCTGAGCAGATTGTGATCTCAGGCGATGCCGCCGCGGTCGAACGCGCAGTCAAGTCGGCACAGCAGCGCGGCGCCAAACGTGCAATCCTGCTTCCGGTCAGCGCGCCTTTCCACTGCTCGCTAATGAAACCGGCTCAGGAGAGACTGGCCGTTGATATGCAGAAATTAGACTTCTCTGCGCCGAAATTCCCGGTCATTTGCAATATCCGCGCAACCGCCGTTGAAGATGCCGATTGCGCCCGCGAAGCGCTCATTCATCAAGTAACTGGATCGGTGAAGTGGAGCGAGTCCATGCAATTCTTGATCGCGCGCGGTGTGCAGACGCTGGTGGAAGTCGGACCCGGCAAGGTGCTGTGCGGCCTCATGCGCCAGATTGATCGCTCAAAGAAGTGCCTGAACGTGGACGATGAAATCTCGCTGCAGAAGGCTCTCGATTTTCTTGCAGCGGCCCCTGTGGCTCATTGATCGTTGAGCTCCCAACTCGGCGCTCTGACTCACAAACCTGAAACTACGCATGTGAGCTTAAGCACAAGCGTTTGTGGACGCGGTCACGTGCCAATCGGCACCGCTAAGGGATTTAATTCCAGCACGTTCATCCCTCAGTTGCTTTTGAGGCCGCCACCGATTACGCCTCCATGTGTTTGCAATCACTGAAAACCTGTTTTCACTGTAGTACACGAGACTTAGCGGGCGTCGGTTCGGTTCGATTAGGCGCGCGCGTCCGGCGTACTGAGACATCGTGCGACTGCGAGGCATTATGAAGAACCAAGACAAAGCACTTCCGACTTTGAAACACGAGCTTGAATTCCTTGATCATGGCGGTTACCGAACCACCGTTGGGTCGAGACAACCTTTGTTCTGCATGGAGTCAGGCCCCAACTGGCGACAGCCGCTGTTTTTCGAGGATTCTCCAAGCTGCCCCAAAAAGAAGTATTGTGCTTGCGATCCCAATGGCGACTGCGTGCTGATGGGCTTTGTTCCGCTTGAGCATCGGCACGAGAACGTGCCTTGCCGATTCATTCCCTTGAACGAGAAAGGCGAAACAATCGACAGTCTCTATAAGAGCAAGACCAACCAGCAGGCGGAAGGGGTATTGCGCAACTGGCTAGTCAAAGCAATCGAGAAGCTTGAGACACAGCCAGCGAACGAAGTGCTTAAAACCGTGTAGGTCCGAACTGTGGCTCTGGTTTCCCGAGCCCTGAGACACAGCATTGTCCATCTGTTTCAACCGGCCAATAAACCCCTAATTCCTGCCTGGAGAAGGCCGTGTGACATGGCTCACGGAAGCCTGTGAGAGCGCGCACTGCACCCGAGCACACCCTGCGCAAACATCCAGATAGAAAGCTTCCGATTCGGGAGGCGTTTATGTTCGCTCTCAGAATGGTGCAACTCATCGAACGCCACGCGGAAATCTTGGCCGACGAATTGATGTACAAGCTCGAAAAATCCAACAGCTGTTCCGAGATGCTGCGAAAAGTTCCTGCTCAAGAGCTCAGGGTGCGAACCCATGAGATCTATCGCAATCTCAGCGATTGGTTGCTGTCGAAAACAGATACCGAGATTGAGGAGAGATATCTCGGACTCGGGGTGCGGCGCGCCCGACAGGGAGTGCCTTTTAGCGAATTCCTGGCTGTGATCAATCTCACGAAACAATGCCTTTGGGAATTTTTAGAACGCGAGGACCTGCTGGAAGAACCGGTCGAACTTCTCGGAGATTTGAATTTGTTGCATGCCCTCGGCCGCTTCTTTGATCGTATCGCCTATTCGGCTGCCGTCGGTTATGAAAGCGTTCGACAGGAGGCAATTAGAAATGCAGCTCCGGCTGGCGAGGCAGGGAAGAAGTCAGCTGCCACGCGAGCCGCGTGACCGCTATGCAGAACCCGCCAAGCGGAACTCAGGCTCAAGTATGATTACGCAACTTGGAAGCAAAGGCGTATGCAGAGCGAAGTTGTCGCAGTTCCTGCGTTATTACGAAAATCTGCACGGCGTGCAGCTCTCTGCGGAGATGGTTGAGGAAGAGGCCGCCAAGTCCGGCTGCGAAATTGACTACGACGGCGAAGATCCTGTCTTCGTGGCCCGCCCGCCGGTGGCCCGAAGAAATGAAAAACCGGCCGCATAGGACCAACTCCATCCCGGTTTCCTGCTGGTTTTGCGGTGGACAATCGTGTGGGTAGCGGACAAGGCTGCTTCGAAGCTCAGGAATGATGCGTTCGATATCGCTAATTCAACGAAGGTTCGGTTTTTTCACCGTTGCGCAATTGCCACAGCCCGATTATTCCCAGCACCATCAGGTTGGGGAACAAGAGCGGCGCCATGGGCGGTGCGCCGTAGATGAAATTGTCGAAGCCATGGACCGAAGGTCCTTCGAGGTTTGCCGTTGTGTGCAACACAAATCCCCATAGGCCGACTCCAGCCTCCACCACCAAAACCGCCGCAGTCACATCAATAAAAAATCGCGTTACGCGCATCAGCAGCGGTACACAAAGAAACCCGACGGCGAGAGCGCTCGCGATAACCGGCACCCACTCGGCCTTGAAGAAGAATCCGTTCTCGGCGTGATCGGCCAGGCTAAATACGAAATTCCCGAGAAAACCGCCCAGCGTAAACAGAACAACCCACTGTGCCCATTCCGCCGATTCAGAATCCACCATGCGATTCATCACCAGCAGAAGCCCCAGGCCTGTATAAGCGAGTGGTGCCGCGAATGGCGCAGAGTACGTAAGGCTCCGAATCGTGCGCTCGTAGAAGAAGTGACTCTCCAGATGAAGAATGACGCCGGTCAGACCAACAACGATGGCCGTCCATCCGACGAAATAACCCAGTGCCTTCCAGACTCTGCGGTGCCTTGTGCGTTGGGTCAGGCCGATGATCAGGAATACTGGCGCGATAGCCGAAAAGAATAGCGGGATGTATTCCGCGCGACTGCGAAATTGATTCACCGAATGTGCCAGGAAAATATCAAAGGTCAGGAAACCGATGTTCAGAATCGCAAACGCCTCAATCCACAGCTCGGGTTGATTCCACCATGGCTTACTTCGCTCTGCCATGTTCTCTCCTCAACTCGGCCGCCATCGACTGCAGTTCAACCATTTTTTGCAGCATCGGATAGTTCCCATGCCACTGCACGAAATCGGCGCCGCCCATAAACGCCCCATGCTTGCTGGTGCGCCCGTCGTAATGCCACAAATCGAAGTAGAGGAAGTCAATCGGCTGCGAGAAGGGCGGCCCGCTCAGCACGCCATCCGTGTGCAGTCCGTTCACAATTGCCTGCGCCGCTTGTACGTGCTGGTTGGTCGATTGCACAACTTGTTCTGCCTGGCTGTAAACGCGATCCACAAGCGCTGGCGTATGGCACTGTTCGCAAACCTGCTTCATCTTGGCTTGCGCAGCCGCGTAGTTTGGCCGCTTTTCGCTCACGGCGCTCGCCAGATAATACGAAAGCCGCTCGGAAGGATCGTGCGTCACGCCCAGCCCGTTGATGCCGCTCATGTGGCAGGTCGCGCAGGTGGGAACGAACATGTCGCGGGTGGTCAAAGTCTTTGGCGGTGCGTCCAGATTTAGCAGATGTTCCTGCGCCTGGAACATAACACCGTGTTTTGATTCTTCGTAAATTTCAATCTGCGAATGATCCGGTCCCATGTGGCATTGCGCGCACGTGCTCGGCAGGCGTGCAATGCGAACCGAGCTGGTATGTCGCGTGTGACAGGCAGTGCAGGTCCCGATGGTGCCATCGGTGTTCGGCCTTCCGACGCTGTGGCACCGCTCGCACCCGCTGGCCATAGCAGACCCGCCTTCCATCTGCACAAACGGATGCCGCGGCCGGCGCGTGCCGCCGGGTTGATAGGTCTCCGAAAAATTCACCTGCTCCGTAGTCAGTCCCTTCTCGCCGTAAATGGCCGCCCAGGCCGGAGCGGCGTGACGGCTACGCAGAAACTGCTGATAAATGCTTTCGTGACAGCTGCGGCAATTGCCTGCGGTCAATTTCGTGGAGATTACAAACCCGTGGTGGTCTTTCTTTTCTTGTCCAGCGGCAGGCTGATGGCAATCGAGGCAATTCACTCCCTTGCGCGCGTGCGCGCTCATTTCATATTCATGGACGACGGAATACTGGGTGCGCGCATGGCACTCGGCGCACTTGCCGCTGGCGCGGACCAGATCGGCAGTCGGTTGCTCGGTTTCCACTTTCGGCCGGGCGCGATTGATCAAGAACGCCGCAACGATCAGCGCAAAGGCGATAACGACCGCGATGAAGACTGCGCGAAAAGACATGCGATTCCTCCCCGTTAGGAATTGCTGTGCTCAGTGTGGAGTATTTTAGACAGAATTTTGTGCGGGTGGATGAGTTTTGATCTAGATATCGACGCCGGGAAGTCTGACCTTTAGCGAGCGTGATGAAGGAAACTTAGAACAATGATGGCTGCGATCCGCACCACGACGAGTACGGCTGCGAGAACTACCGCGATCTTGAACAGCATTCGCTCGAAGCGGTTTAGCTGAAAACCAAGGACCGCCATACCTGCACCTTGAAAGCAGTTTCAGGATAAGGCACCTGCAGATTGGGGGCCGTGATCGCCGTCACGGGCGCTTGTGACTGGCGTTGATCTGGCGCATCCTGTACATATGCCAGTACAAATCGGGGCCAAGTCCCACAGCTTTTCTGATCCCACTGCGCTTCTTTCTGATTGTCATCGCCGCATCGAGATGTTTCTCGGCTCGCTTGAACGGGTCGCGTCTCTTATCGACAAACCTTTGACCGATGACGCTCGCTCCGCACTTGAATCCGCTTTGCGTTACTTCCGCGAAGCCGCTCCCAAGCACACCGCCGACGAAGAGGAGTCGCTCTTTCCGCGGATGCGTAAACTTTCTGATCCGGATACGCGATCTGCGCTCTCCAGACTCGATGCCCTGGAAGACGATCATCGCCGCGCCGATTCTCTCCACGCCGAGATCGATACTCTGGGAAGGCGCTGCCTGGAACAAGCTCATCTTTCTGCGGCAGAGACCCAGCGGTTTCGCCAGGCAGTCGCCGAGCTTGCTTCGATTTACAAAGAGCACATTCAGATTGCAGACGAAGCAGTTTTTCCCGTCGCGGCAGGCAAGCTCTCCGAGGTTGAGAAAGCTGCCATTGCCTCGGAGATGGCAGAACGGCGCAATCTGCGCTCGTAGTTCAAAATTCGGCAAGGACGAATTCTCTCTCTCGCCAGAACCGCGTTCGATCGAAGCTGGCTCCGATACGAAAATTCCGTCTTCGTTAGTGCCGTTCCCGATTCCCCGGGATTTCATTTACCGGCATCTAATGTTTTGTGCGGCCGAGTTTACTAAGCTGCCGAATCATGTTTGTGTTACGCGCCATACGAAAAACTTCGCCTGGAGCTTCAACGTGAGTCGTTTTTCCCTCGAGAAGAGGAGAGTTCGAATGGTTGGAAATGCAAGCGGTATCGATCTGAACAACGCTACGGTGAACGAACTCGGCAGAATTGGCGGGCTCGGCCCCGTGCTTGCCGCGCGAATCGTTGAGCAGCGCCCGTTTCGAAGATGGGACGAACTCGAAAGTATTGAAGGTTTCGATCACGAACTGGTCAACGACCTTCGCGGGTCAGGGGCGAAGCTGGGCCGTCCAAAAATAACTGCTGAGAGCAAACCCTACAGCCGAGCGCTGCGGAAACCTAAGCCGCCGCGCAAGCGCACGACGCGTCCGGGTGTAGAGACAAAGAGGTCGAAAAATATTTTCTCCGGCCAGGGCCGGGATTAACCTGACCGACAACTCCAAATCTGTTGCTAATGCAACCTCTGCCGCACCGCAATTGAACCTCGAAACCTGAGCACGACTCGCACACTTCGCGTATTGCAGTCGTCGAACTGCCCGCCTTTAACTCCGTTCCCCTGACATTTGCCTGAACGGCAAACCTGAGAAACTGTGCCTGCCATCGTATTCGCGATTCAGTAGAAATCTGTTGATCTGTGGCCAGACTCACTGGAGCATCGGATGGCTCGTAAATCCCTGGGCAGCCATGTGACGGGATTCTTTCGCACCTCGGGAGAGGTTGGTATTTTCGGCTTCCGCGCGGCCCGGAGCACTTTTCGCCCGCCATTCGAATTCAAGGAAATCGTGCGCCAGATTTTCGAGGTCGGCTGGCGCTCTGGCCCGCTGGTCATCGTGTCGGGCTTCGCATTCGGCGTTGTGCTCGCGCTCGAAACCCGCGCCTCGATGGTCAGCTTTGGTGCGGAAGCCATGATTCCGCAAGCGGTGTCATTTGGCCTGTTTGAAGATATGGGGCCGCTGCTCACGGCTTTACTGGTAGCGGGACGTGTCGGCGCCGGAATTGGCGCCGAACTGGCCGGAATGCGAGTGACTGAGCAGATCGATGCGCTCGAAGCGCTTGCCGTTGACTCGTTCAAATATCTCGTGGTAACGCGAGTGATTGCCTGTGTGATTGCCATTCCGGTCCTCACGCTGCTGCTCGACTTTTCCGGCATACTCGGCGGAATGGCTGCCGATCTGTTCGCTTTGCACATGTCCGTTCGCCTATTTCTGAATGACGCATTTGGTCCGATGGGATGGTCGGATTACGTTCCTCCGACGCTGAAAACCGTTGTCTTCGGATTCATCATCGGAACGATTTCCTGTTATCTCGGCTACAACGCAACTCAAGGTGCGGCGGGAGTAGGCCGGGCCTCGACGCGGAGTGTTGTGCTGTCTTCGCTGATGGTGATTTTGGCTGAAGTAATTCTGGTCAAGAGCATTCAGTTCTGGTTTCCGGGGTAATTGGAATGGACAATGGCCAGCCCGCGATTGAACTCAAGCATGTTTCGAAGTCGTTTGGTGAACGGAAGGTGTTAGATGACGTTTCGCTTCAGATCGAGAAAGGGAAGGCGTTCTGCTTGCTCGGGCGTAGCGGAACCGGAAAGAGCGTCACTTTGAAAATCATGATTGGCTTGATCAGGCCTGATCGAGGACGCATAGTGATTCAGGGCAACGAAATCCAGAGCCTCGACCCAGCGAAGTTGGCGGATGTGCGGAAACAGATCGGTTTTCTGTTTCAGAAAGCGGCGCTATTCGATTCCATTTCGGTCGCGGAAAACGTTGCCTTCCCCTTGCGCCGGCACACCAAGAAGTCCGAACAAGAAATTCAGGCGATCGTGCACCAAAAACTGAAGGAAGTGGAACTCGAAAATGAAGGGAACAAAATGCCGGCCGAGCTTTCAGGAGGAATGAGCAAGAGAGCAGGTCTGGCGCGGGCCCTGGCGTTTGACCCGAGCATTCTTCTGATAGACGAGCCGACCAGTGGTTTGGATCACATCACCGCTGGAGAAATATACGAACTTCTGCTGCAACTGAAAAAGAACCGGAAAGTGACTATGGTCGTGGTTACTCACGACGTGGGGGGCGCGCGCAAATTCAGCGATGAATTTGCGGTCCTGGATAAAGGCAAAATCGCCGGCCTTGGAACGGCGGAGGAACTTGCGCAGAGCCAGAATTCGCTGGTGCGCGATTTGGCAGCGGGATCTCAAACCTGATGTCTCATCCCATCAAAGTCGGTATATTCCTGGTCGGCGGAATCCTGCTGTTTTCTATCGGGTTATTTCTCATCGGGAGCGAATCGCAGCTGTTCGGGCATCATTTCACGGTTTACGCGCAATTCAACAACATCGATACGCTGACGACCGGAGCCAAAGTGCGGGTCTCAGGAATGGACGCAGGTGAAATTACGAACATACAAGTCCCTCAGGGACCCTCCAAAGAATTTCGCCTGCAATTGAACGTTGATGAGAAGTTCCGCCCCATCGTTCGTAAAGATTCGCTGGCGAGCATTGAGACCGAAGGAATGGTCGGAAATAAATTCGTCAACATAAAGAAAGGAAGGGAGAACTCTCCCGAGTGCCCGCCGGGATGCACGCTGCCAACACAGGAGCCGGTCTCGATCGGAGAACTGATGCGGCAGGGAAGCGATATGGTGAGCAATATGCAATCCACCGTTCAGCACGTGAATGGATTGATTGAAGGCGTAAGTCCAAAGATCGAACAGATGGCTTCGAATTCCGTGAACCTGACCGGAAATGCAAACGCGATCGTTGCCAACATCCGGCACGGGCGCGGCGCGGCGGGCCAGTTGCTGAGCGATGATGGGGTTGCTTCGAACGTCGATACGACAATTGCGAATGCCAAACAGACGAGCGCCAGCCTGAAGCAAGCGTCAGGAAAAGTTAACGTGATGATCTCCGACGTGCAGCGGACTGATCTGCCAGATGTGCACAGAACTCTGAACAACACACGCGACCTCACACACCAGGTAGACCAGGCGGTAGGGACTTTTCTTGCTCCCGGTAATAACAAGCAAAACACCGCGGTTGCCCTTCGCAATACGATACACAGCGCTCAGCAGACTACGTCAAATCTGGCCGATGACACGGAAGCGATCAAAACCAATTTCTTTTTCCGCGGGTTCTTCAATCGTCGCGGGTTCTACAATCTGCAAACCATCACCCCTAGCAAGTATGCGGCGAGCGAGTTCGTGAAAAAGCCCCGCGCTCGTGTATGGGTTCCCTCGGCGGGGTTATTCAAGACGCGCCCCAATGGCACTCCCGAGCTAACGGACACTGGTCGCGCAATTCTGGACCAGTCCATGTCCGATCTGGTTCGCTACTTGCCGAATAATCCGATCGTGGTTGAGGGATATGCGACCAGCGGCTTGCCCGATGAGCAGTATCTGCTCTCACGCCAGCGCGCGGTCGAAGTCAGTCAGTATCTTGAGTCGAAGTTTCACCTGAGTTCGAAACGAGTTGGCGTGATGGCGTTCGGCGATCATCCACCCAAGGCCACTGGTAAAGAGACCTGGGACGGAGTGTGCCTGGTATTGGTGGTCGAGAAGAAGCGATGAAGTGAGTGGCAGTTACTTTTCTCGGGCCCTGCCGGCTACTCATTCGCAATTTCCAGACGCGTAGTCGACTGCGTTCGACATCGCCTGGCATGCCTAATTAACTTCGAAGTTGTATGAACCTGATCCGGTCTGGACGACATAGGAATCGCCCTGCTCTTGAAATTCAACCGCCGTTCCATTTTCCTGCACTCGCGCGTTCGGAATTGCAGGGAGATAAATCGTTGCTGATGTGTTCGCGGGCACAGTTATCGACAAAGAGAATGACTTGCCAGGATCAAATTTCCAGTCGCTGCTGATTTTTCCATTGACCGATTCATATTCTCCGCTGGCATGATTCATGGTCGCATCAGGGTGCGGATGAATAATGATGTGTTCGAATCCAGGCCCATCTGCGGCCGTATCGATTCCGACCAGATATCGATATACCCACGCGACCACCGAACCGAAAGCATAATGATTGTAAGAGTTCATGGATGGGTCGCCGGTGTCGCCATTCCAGCGTTCCCACCACGTGGTTGCGCCTTTCACAAGCATGTATCCCCAGGAAGGATAAGTTTCATTCAGAAGCAATTTGTACGCGACATCGGTGCGTCCGTGATTTGCCAAAGTGAAGAGCAGAAACGGAGTGCCGAGGAATCCAGTCGAAAGGTGCCAGCCGCGCGACTGAATATCATCAACAAGTTTGCTAACCAGAGCTGGCTCGAGCGATTCCGGCGCCATGTGCGTATACAGCGCCACAACGTATGAAGTCTGTGTGCCGGTGCCGACCGTCCCGTCATCCTTTATGTATGCCTTTTGAAATGCGGCGCGAATATTGCCGATGAGGTCGGCATAGCGTCGCGCGTCATCTTCCTTGCCGAGGGCATGCGCCATTTGCTGCATCATTTGCGCGACCAGCGCCCAATACGCAGTAGCAAGTAGATCCTTGTCGGTGCGTTCGTCGGGCGCGAGCCAGTCACCGAAGTTCGGGCCCACGCTATTTCTGCGGATGAAATCAGGATTCGCCTTCGCAATGAAATCCATGAACCGCTGCATCGCGCCCCAGTTACGCTTGACGATTTCGAGATCACCGTATTGCATCCATGTTGTCCACGGAATAATTACGCCTGCGTCGGCCCAACCGGGTGCGCCTTCGCTGCTGTCGGGTCGAAGCGAATCCGGAGAAACGTTGGTAAAGTCGCCTTCAGCAGTCTGGCCGTCACTCACGTCGTGCATGAACTTGTGCGAGAAGGCGTCGATGTCAAAGTTGTAGGTCCCAGTTCGCCAAAAGACGCCGGCATCGCCCATCCATCCAAGCCGTTCGTCGCGCTGCGGGCAATCAGTCGGAATGCTCAGAAAATTTCCGCGCTGTCCCCAGATTCCGATCGACCACATGTGGTTCACGAGATCGCTGGCGGTATCGACGCGTGCCGTTGGTTCGCCGGCAACGCTACTCACCGCTTCACCGGTAATGTTTGCTGCGGTTGGAGTACCGGGAAATCCGTTGACCTCGACATAGCGAAATCCGTGAAACGTAAAGTGCGGCTGGAAAGATTCTTCGCCGTTCCCGCGCAGAACGTAAGTGTCGGTTGCGTCGGCGTTGCGGAGATTTTTCGTGTAGATGCTGCCATCCGGGTTGAGGCGCTCGGCGAACCGCAGCCGCACGCGGGTCCCAGCCGGACCGCTCACATTCAGCCGCGCCCAGCCGACCATGTTCTGACCCATGTCGAAGAGGTAAGCGCCATTGAACTGAGTCACTGAAACTGGGGTCAGCGTCTGCACAATGCGCACCGGCCTATCAACTTGCGCGACCAGCGGCGCAGAGGAATCTGGCGCGACCGTAGCAGCCGCCCATTTCGAATCGTCGAACGCGGGTTTCTTCCAATCGGCTATTTCATCGCGCCCGTCGTAAAGTTCGCCAGAATAAATCTCCGAGTGCAGAACCGGAGAAGCCGCAGTCTTCCACGAACCATCACTGACGATCGTGTCCCGACTGCCATCGGAATACTGAATTTCCAGTTGCGCCAGCAAACGCACCGGCGGGGATTGAAAGAAATAGGGAACGCCGGCCCAGGTCATTCCGCTTCCGAACCATCCTTCGCCGAGCAGAGCGCCGAGCACGTTCGTGCCAGTCGCGATCTGCTGGGTTACATCGTAAGTTTGATACTGCACGCGCTTGCTGTAATCGGTGAAGCCGGGCGTGAGCACGTCGTCGCCAATTCTTTCGCCGTTCAGGTACATGCGATAGCTTCCGAGCGCGGTGACGTACAACCGCGCTGATCGCACGCTCTTTGAAATGGAGAAGCTGTGGCGCAAGAGCGCGGCTGGTTGCGCGATGGGCGGAACGTCGCCGAATTTCGGGTCACCGAGTTCTCCGACCGCTACAGCCTTCTTCCACTTCGTTTGATCTTGCGCGCGTGACTTCCACTTCGAATTGGAAAAGACGCGAACAACAGATCCATTCGGCCCCGTGATCTTAAGCAGCGCCGCCAGCGCGGCCTTCGAAGTTGCCGGGCCGGCATCCGGGTCGGAGTCGGGTGGCTCACCAACAATTACGGTTATATCAATCGAGTTCTTGCCCGGCTTTAATGCATCGGTCACATCCTGACGATCGAGTTCATGCCAGTCGTGCTTGGCATCGACTTTC
>DATIYR010000052.1:0-4893 GCA_035517535.1 Terriglobales bacterium | reverse complement strand
AACAGCGTGGAGGCATGCACCATCGCAGCCCTTGATGTGATTACTGCTTTCGCAGTTCCAAACCCCAACTGCCCCTCGCAGGATCAGTCGGTTTTTTCGGGTCTGGCCACCTTTCCGGTTGCCCGGCTCGGCTTATCACTCAGCTTACTTCGGACTGGCTTTTTTAATTTTGCCAACCCTTTCAGCCGTCGACGAAAGTTACCTTAAATTTTTGGTTAAATTGTGTCAATTTCAAATCCAGAGTGATTCCCAGATTTCTGTGGATGCTGTGTGCAAAACCGGAAGCAAATAAGGAAATCTGGGGGTTCACTGTGGAAAAGAACCAATTCAGGGGCTTGACCCAAACGCCGAGTACGCGCATTGTTGTTCCATCACCTGCAGTATCAGCATCTAAAAGTAGCTCGAAAATGTCGCATCTCGTCGCCTATGTGGATGGAGGGTCGCTGGGAAATCCGGGGCCGTCCGGCATTGGCGTGGTGATCGACGGATGCGAGAACGGGCCCATTCGGATCCAGAAATGGATCGGTCACCAAGACAATAATGTTGCCGAGTACTTGGCGCTGCTCGAAGCCCTGCAACGCGCTCTTGAAATGAGCGCACGGGCGCTGCACGTTTTCTCTGATTCAGAGATCGTGGTCAAGCAAATGCGGGGTGAGTACACCTGCCGCAGCCCTCGCCTGTATTCCCTCAACTGGATTTGCCGTAAGTTGGCGCGATCGCTGGAGTTTTCGATTTCTCATATTCGCCGTGAGCACAACGCCGAGGCGAATTTACTCGCCAGCTCGGCTGCACGGCAAGAAGAGCTAAGTGCGGATCTCTGCACGCCGCTGTAAACCACCCCCTTTAAGTGATGTCATCCCGACTTAAGTGATGTCATCCCGAGCTCGCCGTAGGCGAGAGAGGGACCTTACGATGCGAGTGGAATCAGCATCGCCGTGGACAGGATCACCATGAGCTGCAAGCTGCCGGATCTGCCAACTATTGCTGTCGTCCCGACGCGTGTGCGGCTCTCAACCTGATGTCATCCCGAACTCGCCGCAGGCGAGAGAGGGACCCTACGATGCGAGTGGAATCAGCATCGCCGTGGACAGGATCACCATGAGCTGCAAGCTGCCGGAGTTGTCCTTACTACCGCATCGGCACAGGATGCGGACGTAAGGTTCCTCTCTCGACCTCCTGCGGAGTTCGAGTTCGGGATGACATCACGTTTAGCCAGGCCTCAGCCTGCTCTTCGCCAGCACTGCTTTCGGCATCGAAACACGAAAATCTATGCCACGCAGAGACATCATTGTTGTCGGCGCGTCGGCGGGTGGAATCGGCGTGCTGCAAACCATCCTGCCCAGCTTGCCCTGGGACCTGCCCGCTTCCATTTTCATCGTTGTCCACACCAGTGAGGACAGCCCCGGCTTGTTGCCGGAAATTCTGAACCGATCGAGCAAACTGCCGGTGATCTACGGTGTGCATAATGCGCCAATTTTGCCGGCAAGGGTTTACGTGGCTCCTCCGGGTCAGCGGCATCTGCTGCTGGAGCGTGGTAAGTTGCGCCTGGAACCCGGGCCGCGCGAAAACCGTAACCGGCCTTCGATCGATGTGCTTTTCCGCTCGGCTTCCCACGCCTACGGAGCTCATGTTATCGGCGTGGTGTTAAGTGGAAATCTGGATGACGGCTCAGCCGGCATTTCCGATATCAAGCGCCGCGGCGGCATGGCGATGGCGCAGGACCCGGAGGAAGCCGAGGTGCCGTCGATGCCCCTGAGTGCGATCGAAAATACCACTGTCGATTTCGTGCTGCCTGCTCAGCAGATCGGGCCAAAGCTGGTTGAGCTTGTGGGTACCGAGGCCGGAGAAAAAGTCCAAGCGATTTCAAGCGGGAACAAGAACATGGAACCGACTGGACAGGCCTACCCCTGCCCCGAGTGCGGCGGAGTTCTGCAGGAAACAGCGGAAGGAGAGATGCTGCGGTTTCGCTGCCGGGTGGGACACATTTATTCGCCCGAAAGTTTAATGGCTGACCAGAATTTGGCGACCGAGCGGGCTTTATGGGCGGCGATACGCAGCCTGGAAGAGCAGGCCGAATTCTCAGAACGGCTGGCAAAAAGTTCGCGACAGAAAGCGCGTGCGCGACTGGCGAGGCGATTTGGCGACAAGGCCAAATGCAGCCGCGACGATGCCGCCGTGTTGCGCAACCTGCTGGAGAAAACCGCCGACGAAGTACTCGAGGTTCCGTTAGAACAAACTGGCACAGAATAATAGAGGGGACCGTGCCAAAAACGGGAAAGACCGGCAAGAGCGTAGCAGAGAAGATGAGAATCGCAGAGTAACAGCTCAAGCGACTGGAGCAGACTGCGCAAAAGGTTCACGAACTGACAGACGACGTCCATCACCAAGCTGAGAAGATTCAAATGGATGCGGCCCATCAGCGCGCCCGTGCCACTCGCAAAAGAGCAGAAGCGGCGGCCAAGCGCCCGCGCAGGAATTTTCAGAAAAGCTGGTTAGTGTGCCGAACGAAGACAACGTTGCAGAAGAGCTGATCCAGACCGCGCGTAACCTGAAACAGCAGGCTGAAATCCTTCGCAAGCAATCACTCGACCTGACCAGGGAAGCGAAGCGCATTCGCGAAGCTAGCAGGAAAACGCGGGAAGCCAACCGGGGAAAACGACGGTCAGGAAAAAAGTGACGAACCGCCGGTAAAAGCTAAATCATTTACGCCGAATGAGCGAAGGCTTACTAAGAGTCTATTTAGAAGTATCATTCCGAGGCGTCGAACGCTGCGAGATCGCGAGGAATCCGCTGTACACCTGCTAAATCTAAATGCGCTCAGGCGTTTCCTGGCGCTTTGTTCGATAGCAGACATTGCATATGATTCGGTTGAAGACCGTGCAAGCTGGCAAAACAAGTCTGGACAGACGCGTGAAGGCGCTGTGCCTGGAAACAGAATCCCTGTTAGCGGCGTCGAAAGAGCTGCGCTCGCGCTCTGAGGTTCTAATCGCAGCCTCGAGTCGCATCTGCTCGATCAGCCGCCGACTTGCTGGATGCGCAGAAAACGGAGTCCAATCGGGAAGCTCTGATCACGTCCAATTAGGCGGTTCGCGTAAGTCCAGCAACTCACATTCGCGTCGTGGGAACAACTTCTTTTTGGCGAAACCGCTTGCGGATCGCCCAACACTGCGCTAGATTTCTCTTGTTGTGGATTTACAAAAAGCCAAACCGCCACTCTCCTCACCTACATTTGAGAAGCTCAATCTTGAGCGCCTGAAGCAGTCGCAACAAGCCAGCGAGACCGCCAAGCGGGCGGTTGATCAATCGGCCCGGCTGGTCGACGAGAGCAAAGAACTCATCCGTCAAATTCGCGCTACGCGGCGAAAGTCCGAGTAATTACCGCTAAGGGTCAGAATCTTCTTTCTCGCAGAAGTGAAAGGACTACAATGGCTTCGCGGTTCGGCGCGCCTTGCCTGTGAAATCCAAACGAAGTCCGCGGTCGTGGTGTCAGTTGATTGCTATTGGCGCCTCCGCCGGCGGGTTGCCGGCCCTAACCGCAGTATTGAGCGGCCTCGGAAATGAATTTCCTGCCATCGTCGTCGTACAGCATCTCGATCCCAGACACAAGAGCCAGATGGCGAGCCTGCTCTCGACAAAAACGAGAAAAACTGTCAAGGAAGCGGTTGACGGCGAGCCCCTGCTCCCGGGCAGAATTTATATCGGACCACCGGACGAACACTTACTGGTTTCGCAGGGAAGAATCCAGCTGGCGCATTCGCGGCTGGTGCGCTTCTCGCGCCCGTCGATCGACATGATGTTCGGCGCGGTGGCGGCAACTTACGGCGAGCACGCCATTGGTGTTATTCTGAGCGGCTCCAACCGCGACGGCGCGGACGGAATCGCAGCCATCAAGCGCGCGGGTGGAATCACGATGGCGCAGGAGCCCGCAACCGCGGAGTATCGCATCATGCCGCAAGCCTCGATCGATACCGGTTGCGTCGATCTGATCGTGCCCCTCGACAGGATGGGGAAGGAGCTTTCTCATCTCCTCGAAAAAGGTAAAACGAGCGAATGGCAAAGGATGTCTCATTAAAGGATCTATTAGAGGAGCTGGCGGAGCAGCGCAATTTTGATTTCCGGGGATATAAGAAGACCACCCTCGAGCGGCGCTTCCGCCGGCGCATGTTCCAGCTCAACCTGGGCGGCTATGGCGAATATTCCGAATACATCCGCAAGCACCCGGATGAAGTTAACGAGCTACTGAGCATTTTACTGATCAACGTCACGGAGTTTTTCCGTGACCCTCCGGCGTGGGAAATTCTGCGGCACGAAATTCTTCCTTCGCTTCTAAAACAAATTAAACCGGGGCATTCGTTTCGCGTATGGAGCGCAGGATGCGCCAGCGGCGAGGAGCCCTACTCGGTCGCGATCCTGCTGGCCGAGCATTTTGGCCCGCGCATTCAGGATTACGATGTAAAAATTTACGCCACCGACATCGACGAAGATGCCCTCAACACCGCGCGGCGTGGCGAGTATTCCGTGGATGCAGTGCGGCGGGTGCATCAGGAGTGGCGCGACAAATACTTTCACGGCAAAGCGTTGCTGCGAGTCAATCGCGAAATTCGCCGGCTGGTAATTTTCGGGCGTAGCAACCTGGTGCAGAATGCCCCCATTTCGCACGTGAATTTGCTGGTTTGCCGCAATCTTTTGATCTACTTCGATTCCGATCTGCAAAAGCGGATCCTCTCGCGACTGCACTACGCGATCGAGCCCGGCGGCGTGCTGTTTCTGGGCAAATCCGAGTCGCAGCTGACCAACTCGCATTTGTTTCAGCGCCTCAATTCGCGCTGGCGAATTTTCCAGCGAATCACCAACCCGGCCGCGGGACTCGAGGATCGTCCGGTCCTGCAGCCC
>DATIYR010000051.1:0-2774 GCA_035517535.1 Terriglobales bacterium | reverse complement strand
CCTTCGGTCCGGTGGTCCACCGTGATTTCAAGGCCGTCGGAAAGTCCCGGTTTTGCGTGCTTCACACATTCCCCCGCCTGGTTTAAGGGCAAGCGGTATGCCACACGCAGAATCCACTAGCCGCGACGTCCGCATCTATATCCAATTGTGTCGTTTAACTTGCGCCGCCTCTGTGAACGCGCGCCTGCTGAATTAGCGCTCCCACTGACAAGCTGTTGGCATATGACAGATGCAGTCTTCGCATCGACCAATCTCGCTACGCCGGATTTTGTCTGAATATTCAATCCGGTCGGCTGGTTAGCTTGTTTCATCCGATACTCCCGAGGCCTCCCGGCGATCCTTAAAAAGCTAGCAAGTTTCTCCGCTCTGGCACGACAAGTGCTCCAGTTCCAATTGAGCGGCAGATTGGGTAATGCCAATCAGCAACGGAGATTCACGAAATGGCTAGTGCGGCAGCTTTAGTTCGATTCTCCGGTGTTCCGCCGGTGGCTGATGGAGCAGACTTCATTGGCGAGGCGAACCCGGAGCGCCGGCTGGAGTTCGAGGAAGTCATGTCCCGACATCTGCCTCGCTTCCGGAACATGGCAAGGCGGTGGCTCGGGAATCGCGAGGACGCTGAGGACGCTGTCCAGGATGCAATGCTCCTGGCGTTCAGGAACATTGCGCAGTTTGACCGGCGCGCTCAGATGTCAACCTGGATTTCGGCCATTGTGATCAACGCGGTTCGAATGCAGATGCGCCGCCAGCGCCGAGTCCGAACGTTGTCACTGGACTACTGCCCAGAAGAAGGGCAACAACCAGTATCGGAGCTGCTCGTCGACCCGCAACCGACGCCTGAGAGGATCGTTGAACGCCTCGAGTTGCGTGCCCTGGCTTTAAAGCTGGTGCGCGGCCTGCCGCATGGCCAGCGAGCGGCACTCCAGCTCCGGTTCCAGAATGACTTCTCAATCAGGAAGGCGGCGAAAACGTTAGGAATTACGCAAGGCACTTTGAAAGCGCATCTCGCCCGCGGCCGCGCGAAACTGTCGAAACGCGTGCATGAAGTTCTGGCGAAACGCAAAACGCATAGATCCGAAGCCAGTCAAAAAACACAGAGGCCCGGATGCACAGGAAGCTAATCTCGGCAGAGTTATAGAATTTGCAGCCTTCTGTTGTTCGACAAAGATGTGGAGTTGGTAAGCATGGTGATAGTTCACGGAGCGCAGCGCTCGAATGCTTCGCCCTTAATTTCTTAGGAAGTCGCCGTGGAGGCTCATCGGTTCCGGCGTGACTTTCAAAATTCCCTCTCGCGCGGGTACGGACTGCCGACCCGGCCGGAACCCTCCCTCCCCACACGATTTGCTCCGCGCCCCTCGTTCGGGTTTTCGGTTCGTTGTAGGTGTACACTGTCGCACGTGTAAAGGTTCTTTCGCCGGCCTGAGAGACGGAAAGTGAGCGAAATGGCGGGAATCTCGGCTTTCTCGATGGATCACCGCATCACGCCATTTTTGCGGAAGACCATCGCGGCCATACTTCTGGCCGTTTCGGCTACTGTGTGTGGCCACGCCTCATCGAACTCCGGCGCCCCCATCCAATTCACCAAAATTCCTCCCAGCAGCCCCGGTGGGCCCACCACCATGGGCTCGATTGCTGGTAAGATCACCGGTCCTCACGAGGGTCTCAAGCTGGTGCTGTATGCAAAGAGTGGCCGGTGGTATATCCAGCCCTACGCCGACCATCCTTTTATCGCCATCAATAATGACTCGACCTGGAGCAGTCCCACCCATCTCGGCACCGACTATGCCGCTCTGCTCGTTCAACCCGATTATGTTCCCCCTTTTATTGTCGATAAGCTGCCCGGCACAGGCGGGGGAGTCGTCGCCCTCAGCGTCACCGAAGGGACTCCGCCCGTATGGCAAGCGTGGTGGTTCCGTCTATTAGCCGTATTACTGGCAATATCCGCAATGCTTGCCTTTTATCGCTGGCGAATGCACCGCATGGCCCGGCAGCTAAACTTACGTTTTGAGGAGCGGCTCGCGGAGCGCACCCGTATTGCTCAGGAGCTGCATGACACGTTGCTGCAAGGTCTTCTCAGCATCTCGATGCAAATCCACGTGGCAGCGGACCAATTGGCTGACGATTCGCCGGCACGCGTAACTCTCGACCGGGCCAAGCAGCTGATGTCGCAGGTGGTGGACGAAGGCCAAAATACGATTCGCGGCCTGCGGTCACCGATCCAGAATCCCGACGAACTTGTAAGTTCATTGTCACAGATTCCCCGGGAACTCAATGAAACTCGCGTCAGTTTTCGAGTGCTTGTAGAAGGGTCACCCTTGCCATTGCGCTCCTCGATTCGAGATGAGGTTTACCGCATTGGCCGCGAAGCACTGATGAACGCGTTCCGCCACTCGCATGCCTTTACTGTCATTTTGCATGTGGAGTACGCAGCCGATCACTTGCGGATCGTGGTTGAGGACAACGGCTGCGGAATTGATTCCAGCATTTTGCAGTCGCCGCGCGATAGGCATTGGGGACTTTCAGGAATGAGGGAGCACGCGGAGAAAATCGGTGGCAAGCTCAAGATTATGAGCCGGCCCGGATTGGGGACGGAAGTGGAATTCAGGCTGCCTGGTTCCACTGCATTCGAATCTGCTCCGTCCGGTCTGAACTTTAGGTGGCTTGGCAAGTTCCATCATCGGCCGAACGAAGAGGAACTAACGCCTCAGTAAGAATTGACTTAAGTAAAAACCATTCGGAAACATGGACCCTAGATGAGCGGTGCCGCGAAGATTCGC
>DATIYR010000050.1:0-4100 GCA_035517535.1 Terriglobales bacterium | reverse complement strand
TCCCGTTCTGGCGGATATTGACACGCGCGCTCTGGTTCGGCACTTGCGCGACAACGGCGTGATGCGCGGCGTGATCTCGACGATGGAAACCGATGTCGAAAAACTCGTAGCAAAAGCCCGCTCCATTCCGAAGATGGATGGGACTGATCTCGCGAAAGTGGTGACGACGAACCGGCCTTATGTTTGGGAAGTTGGCGAGCGCTCGCATGAGCCGGTAGAAGTTGTTGGAGTAAAAGACCAGCCGGAGAGATTTCATGTAGTCGCGTACGATTTCGGGATTAAGCAGAACATTCTGCGTAAGTTACGCAGCGAGGGATGCAAAGTCACGGTCGTCCCGGCGCAAACTCCTGCGGAAGACGTTCTCGCGCTAAAGCCGAACGGCGTGTTTCTTTCGAACGGCCCCGGCGATCCCGAGCCGTGCACGTATGCCGTGGACAACATCCGCCGCCTTATGGGACGCCAGCCGATCTTCGGAATTTGTTTAGGCCATCAGCTCACCGGAATTGCGCTCGGCGGCAAGACGTTCAAGCTGAAATTCGGCCATCACGGTGGCAACCACCCGGTGAAGCAGTTGAACACCGGCAAAATCGAAATCACTGCGCATAATCACAATTTCGCGGTTGATCCTGATTCATTGCCGCAATCTGAAGTCGAGCTGACGCACATGGACCTGAACGACTCGACGCTCGAAGGCCTGCGCCACCGCAACCTGCCGCTGTTCAGCGTGCAATACCACCCGGAAGCCAGCCCCGGCCCGCATGATTCGCATTATCTGTTCAAAGATTTTGTGAAGATGATGGAGGAGTGGAAAAGCAGTGGTCAGTGATCAGTTGTCAGTTGCCAGTGGAATATGAACACCGCAATCCTGATTGTTGCATTGTTCGGCGCGTTCTCGGTGCCCGCGGTTGCAGCTTCATCCGAAAGATTTGATGACTTCAGCAAACAATGCGGGCTCTCGCAAGATTCGAAGTCGCGGATTTTCGCGGCTGCTGACGGAGAACACTGGAAGGAATACCCAAGTCTAGACAAGATTCCTGAAAGGAATATCGATTGGTCAGAAGCTGGCTTCCTAGAACGTAATGGTCAGACTGTAGCCACGGAAATCGACGGTGTGGGACAAGACTTCTCCGATTCATCTCTCTACTGCTTCGATGATCATGGCAAGCTGGGCCGAATTGAACGTGAGTTTACGACTGCGTGGGGCTGGGGATATGCCGAGACAGACACATTCAAGAACGAAACAGTTTCTTCGCATCTGGAACGCTACTTCGACACGAAAACGCATGCCGTGATTCCAAGACCCGCGGACTACAACGATGTCCACGATGCGATGAAGCTGAAGATTTACACGGAAGTGAAGGAGCTCCCATTTTATAACTTAATGTGAGCACTAGGGCTTTTGAAGGAGTGTACCTTGCAGGCGCGTCGTGATTAACGAATGAAAACAACTCTGTCATCCCGAACAAAGAAGATCGTCCCGGCAAGCCGGGACGACCTTCACAGTCGAGGGACCTTGCGTTTGTGTGGATTGAACCTGCCGCATGGGAACACAAGGTTCCTCCACGCGCTGATTGATCGGCGTAGCCGATCAATCAGCCTGGTCGGGATGACAGTTATTTTGTGAAGTACAACTAAATGCCTAAACGAACTGACATCTCCAAGATCCTCATCCTCGGCTCGGGGCCGATCATCATTGGCCAATCGGCCGAGTTCGACTACTCGGGCACCCAGGCCTGCAAAGCGCTCAAAGCCGAGGGATACGAAGTGGTGCTGGCGAACTCGAACCCGGCCACCATCATGACCGATCCCGAGTTTGCCGACCGCACCTATATTGAGCCGCTCACCCGCGAGTATCTCGAAGAAATTATTCGCGTAGAGCGCGAGATGTCGCCGGGCGCAGGTTTCGCCATTTTGCCGACGGTTGGCGGACAGACTGCGCTCAATCTGGCCATTGAGTTGTCCGACAGCGGTGTGCTTGAGAAGTACAACGTCAAGCTGATCGGCGCGAACGTTGAAGCCATCAAGAAGGCCGAAGACCGTCTCTACTTCAAAGACGCGATGCAGAAGATCGGCCTCGACGTTCCAAAATCGACACTAGTCAATAACCTGAAAGACGGGCTCGAATTTGCAGGAAAAATCGGATTCCCAGTTATCGTGCGCCCGTCGTTCACGCTCGGCGGTTCTGGTGGCGGCATGGCTTACAACCGCGAAGAGCTTTTAGAAGTTCTCGCCCGCGGTCTCGATTTTTCTCCGGTTCACGAAGCGCTGATTGAGGAATCTGTCCTTGGCTGGAAAGAATTCGAACTTGAGGTTATGCGCGACCTCAAAGATAACGTCATCATCATTTGCTCGATCGAGAACTTCGACCCTATGGGCGTGCACACCGGAGATTCGATCACCGTCGCGCCTGCGCAAACGCTGACCGACCGCGAATATCAAGCGATGCGCGACGCCGCAATCGCCGTCATCCGCGAAATCGGTGTTGAGACCGGCGGATCGAACATCCAATTCGGCGTGCATCCGCACACTGGGCGAATGGTTGTAATTGAAATGAACCCGCGCGTCTCGCGGTCTTCGGCTTTAGCTTCGAAAGCCACAGGGTTCCCGATCGCCAAGATTGCCGCCAAGCTTGCGGTCGGCTACACACTCGACGAAATCCCGAACGACATCACTCGCAAGACTCCGGCGTGCTTCGAGCCGACGCTTGATTACGTAGTCGTCAAAATTCCCAAATGGCAGTTTGAAAAATTTCCCGGCGCGGACGAAAATCTCGGTCCGCAGATGAAGTCGGTCGGCGAGGTGATGGCCATCGGCCGCACCTTTAAAGAAGCGCTGATGAAAGGCGTTCGCGCGCTCGATACCGGCAAGCGCGTCGGTTCGGAAAAAATCGAGCCGAAAATTCTCACGCAACGTCTCGTAACTCCCCATCCCGAGCGCCTGAGCTACGTTCGTTATGCGATTCGCCAGGGGCACACGGTCAAGCAGCTTGCAAAAATGACGGGCATCGACCCCTGGTTCCTCTATCAGCTCAAGGAAATTAACGACATGCAGCTTGAGGTCGAGAAGCACCCGCTCGAGTCCGTCCCGAGCGAGGTGGTGCGTGACGCCAAGCGCATGGGATTCTCCGACGGACGCCTCGCGGGAACCTGGCGGTTGAGTGGCAAAGGCGATCAGGAAAAAATTCGTCACCTGCGCAAGAAACACAAAGTTCAGCCGGTGTATAAGCGCGTCGACACCTGCGCCGCAGAATTCGAGAGCTTCACGCCATACCTTTACTCGACTTACGAAGACGAAGATGAAGCCGCGCCCACGACAAAGAAGAAGGTCATCATTCTCGGCAGCGGGCCGAACCGCATCGGGCAGGGAATTGAGTTTGACTACTGCTGCTGCCACGCCAGCTTTGCGCTGCGGGAAGACGGCTACGAAAGCATTATGGTCAACTGCAATCCAGAAACGGTTTCGACCGACTATGACACCAGCGACCGCCTCTACTTCGAGCCGCTCACCTATGAAGATGTATATGCGATCTACGAGCACGAGACTGCGGCGGGGGCAGACGTTGGCATCATCGTCCAGTTTGGCGGACAGACTCCGCTGAATCTCGCTCTGCCGCTGAAGCAAGCGGGCGTGAAGATCATCGGAACTTCTCCTGAGTCGATCGATCTCGCCGAAGACCGCAAGCGGTTTAATAAACTGCTTGAAGAACTCGAAATCCCGCAGGCGCCTGGCGCAATGGCTGCATCGCTTGAAGAAGCGGTTGAAGGCGCGCGCAAGATCGGATATCCAGTGCTGGTTCGTCCGTCGTATGTCCTTGGCGGACGAGCTATGGTCATCGCCTACGACGAAGAGACTGTTGTTCGCTACATGAAAGAAGCCGTCGAATATTCGCAGGATCGTCCGGTGCTGATCGATCACTTCCTGGAAGACGCGATCGAAGTTGACGTCGACGCGCTCTCGGACGGTGAAGATGTCGTCATCGGGGGAATCATGCAGCACATTGAAGAAGCTGGAATCCACTCCGGCGATTCTTCTTGTGTACTTCCTGCCGTCGATATTCCCGAGCACCTGCTCAATCGCATGCGCGAGTACACGTTCAAGCT
>DATIYR010000049.1:0-8640 GCA_035517535.1 Terriglobales bacterium | reverse complement strand
CGCCGCGGTATTACTTATTATCTCGGAACCGATCACGACCTGAATACAACCCTCGAATCGGTGGTGGGGAGCTGGCCGACAATTTACGATGCGGCGATTCTCGACGCCGAGGGCAAAGCCATCCTTGACACTGATCCCAGCCTGGTTGGAAAGCGCATTGAGGACCGGCCTGATTTTTCCGTATTACAGAACGCGGGTTTTCGCCGGAAGCTGAGGCTCGTTTTTCACCCGCCCACGGTTTACGATGTCCACATTCCGCTGCTGCTGAATGGAGAGATTTTTGGCAGCATCCACGTTGGGGTTTCCACAGTTTTTCTCCGCAATGAGCTGGCGCCTCGGTTGCAGCGTGCGTTGACGCTTTCTGCCGTCGCTGTGCTTTGTTCGCTGATTTTGGCGGCATTGCTTTCGCACATTGCATTCGGACCGTTGCAGCATATCAATCGCAGCCTGGACAACATGGCCGCCGTCGACGGCACCGAGCTGAAGACAGCGGCCGGCGAAGTCGACGAATATGGCCAGGTCAGCATGAAAATCGCCAACCTGGGCCGGCAAATGCGCGATACTCGCGAAATTTTCTCCGCGCTCAAGAGCAACGTGGACCAGATCATGTCGAGCCTGCAGGATGGCTTAATGCTCTTTACCCGGGATTCGCGTGTGGTGCTGGTGAGCGCCGCTATTGAAACATTTCTCGGCCGGTCGCGCCGCGAACTCCTGGGTAGGACAGCAAACGAAATCTTTTCCCCAGAATCGGCGCTCGGTTCGGCCACGCTGGATGCATTCCGGTTGCACCACAATATTAGCCAGCGTGAGTTCGAGACCTCCAATGGCCGGCGGGTTCAGGTGTCGCTCGACTTCATCCACCAACAGGGGACACAAATCGGCGCGCTCCTGACCATGCGTGATACTGAATCGGTGCGGCGCATTGAAGACGAAATTGAGCTTTCCCGCCGAATTTCCGCGAGCGGCCGTGTGACCCGCGGAGTCGCCCACGAAGTTAAGAATCCGATTAACGCGATCGTTCTGCATCTGCAATTGTTGCGTAACAAGTTGCAGCAAATCGATCCCGATACAACCCGCCACGTAGATATCATCGACAGCGAAATTCATCGCCTGGACCGCGTGGTGCAAATTCTTGTCGACTTTACCCGCCCGCGTGACCTCCATTTGGAGGAAACCGATTTACGATCAACGCTTGAAGAGGTGGCGCTGCTCGCGTCACCCGATGCAGAACAGCACGGTGTTTCGCTGATCAGCGATGTTCCTCCCGAGCCGGTTTCGGTAAAAGTGGATGCGGATTTCATCAAGCAGGCGATCCTGAACGTAGTGCTGAATGGCGTGCAATCGATGCCCAATGGCGGAACTTTGAGCATTGCGGCGAAAAAGGATGAGGATACCGTGATAATCGAAGTTCACGACCAAGGCACTGGAATCCCGGCGTCCCTGCAGGAGAAAATTTTCGAACTTTATTTCACCACCAAGAAATCTGGAAGTGGAATAGGACTCGCGCAGACATATCAGATAATGCAGTGGCATTATGGGTCAGTCGATTTTGAGTCGGAAGAGGGAAAGGGAACAACCTTCCGCTTGCGATTGCCCCTTGCAGAAACCCGTTTGTCACTTGAAGAAGCGGCTGCCCGAACATAACTTGTTTCGGACTAAAAATGAAGTTTCGCGCCATTCAATTGATTGTCCCTGCTCTTATCCTGTGCAGCTTCGGAGTTGCACCCGGCTTCGCGAAAGCGTCAGGTTCGGACCAGTCTGCCAGTCAAGGACCTTCGCCGGAAAAGCAGACTTCAAGTACGTCGCCGACTGCGGCGAGTCCTTCCGGGCAGAGCGCATCACCCACGCCGGGGCCGGCAAGTCCGCCCGCTTCGCAGCAAGCCACGCCTTTCCCGACGAAATCCCCCGATGGCGAAAAGGCGAGTCCGCCGCCGAAGCCACCGATCTTGCGGCATACCAAACGGAAGCCAGGCGCGAAGAAAGCGCAATCGAATCACCGCACGGCCTCGAGCAAATCCGGATCCGAACCGAAAAAAGTTGTAGTTAGGAACGGCGGAGAGAAAGATGAATCCGCACAACTTGAGCCTGCGGTCAATCCCGATCAGGCGAGGCATCAACGCGCAACCACCGAGCGGTTGTTGGCTGAAACAAACGCGAAGCTCAAGCAGATCACGGCTCGTCAACTGACGCGGGCTGAGCAGAGCACAGTCGAGGAAATTCGAACTTATCTTCGTCAGGCAAAAGCAGCTTCCGCTGCCGGCGATACCAGCCGCGCGCAAACCCTGGCGTACAAGGCGAGCCTGCTTTCAAACGAACTCCCGCCAAAATAGGCTTACTTTCCCGCGGCCCGCGCTGAATTTACTTTTGTGAGTAATTCTTTCGCTGGTGCTTGCACGGGACCCGGAATCGCAGAAGCTTCGTTCAATATCGCTCTCGCATCCGTGAGCTTGTGTACCTTCGCATAGTTCCATCCCAGGTAATAAGCGGCGACTGCGAACTGTTGTTCGTCTTGTCCCTTGAGCAGGGTTGTGGCAGATTTCAATTCGCCGATGGATGCGATGGTCTTCTCTTGCTTCGCGTAAGCCTGCCCCATAACCGAGTGCGCCACGCCCGCCGAAATTTTCCGTGATTTATCGGCCGAGGGATCGTCGGCTTTCGCCACCACAATGGCTTTTTGCGCATACCCCATTGCTTTAGTGAGCGAGCCCGGCTCCGAGCTGTTTACGTAAGTGTTCGCGAGCAGCAGCAACGCGGGCAGATTGTCAGGATTCGCCGCCAGAGCCTTGTTCGCATACGCAAGCAGCCGCGCGTTGTCGTGCAACTCGGAGAGCGAAAGCATGGCATATTGCGTGACCTGGTCATCCATCTTCGACTTGGGAAATGTCGTGTTGAAGGTATCGATGTAGTCCATGCGAGTCTTGGCGTCATTCTCGCCGGCGAGAGCGTTGAACGCTGCGTCTTCAAAGAATTCGTAAGCATTTTTATTCGCATCTTTCTGCGACGCAATCATCGACGCGAACTGGTCGTCGTTCATATCGGCCGGCTTCGTCTGCTTCTCGATGGAGTTGAACGCTTCCCCTCCTTGCACGGAATACTTGAACATGCGTGCGTTATCTTTGAGCGCCTGCGCGATTGTGACCTGCGATTCGAGAATATCCAGATTGCGGGGTGAGCTTGCGACTGCTTTGTCTCCGCACTCGATCGCCTTCTGCAGGTCGCCGGTGCTTTGGTAGTGCTGCGAGAGCTGCCAGTTCCCGTATGCGACCGCCTGCGGATTCGAAGCATATTTCTGCAGAAAATCTTGGTACATGGAAACTTTCTTCTGCGGGTCCTGTTCTTTGCTGATTGCGTTCAGGTCATTGTCTTCGGGCGAGCCGGCTGGGATTACGATGCTCTCAACCTGTGCTTGAGCGAGAGGAGCGATTGGAATAAGCGACGTGACACAAACAAGAAGGAACGCTGAGTAGGTCCGAGCGCGCTTGAATGTCATGGGAGTGACCTCCTGATCTGCGTGCCGAATGCTATCTCTGAAAAGCTCTGTAGGCAAGCGTTTCTGCAAGCCCACAGCGGAGAAGACCGGGCGTCATTCCGAAGCTCCGCGTCGTCACCAGCGGGGCGAGGAATTCGCGTGGACAGCCGCTGGTCTATGCGTGACCCCAAATTTCGAGCTGGTGCCGAGCCAGAGCTACATTACGGATCGCTGGCACTCCCACCTGCACTGCGGTAGTCTGAATCGAAGTGCAAACCGCAACTCCCCAAACGCAGAAAATCCAGTTAGGAACCAATCACGATCCAACCGGCAAACCGCCGTTCCGGCGATCAATCTGGTTCATTGTTGTGGTCGCATTCGCATTAAGACTCGCGGTTATCATCGTCGGGCACACCTATCGGATTAATCCGTCGCGCGATCATTTCAGTTTCGGATGGGAGATGGGACGGATCGCGCGCTCCATTGTTCGTGGTCAGGGATTCAGTTCGCCCACGGACCTAAACACCGGCCCGACCGCCTGGGCCGCACCGGTTTATCCCTACGTGATTGCCGCCGTTTTCAAAATGTTTGGAATCTATACGCACGCGGCTGCGTTCGTGATGTTGGTTTTCAACAGCATTTTCGCCTCGCTGACTTGCTGGACGCTATTCCGCATCGGCACGCGCGCTTACAACGAATCCGTGGGCCGCGCTTCTGCCTGGACCTGGGCGGTGTTCCCATATGTGGTGTATTGGCCAGTGCGGATCATCTGGGAAGTTAGTTTTTCCACATTTTTGTTGAGTCTTGCGCTCTGGCTCACGATCCGGATGGCCGACGACGCTCGCCGCCGCGACTGGATCATTCATGGCTTGCTTTGGGGATTGATTCTGCTCACTAACACCACGCTGATAATTCTCTTGCCGTTTTTCCTGGCGTGGTTTGCATATCACGTGCGCTCGTCCTTCGATTTTTCTGTGCGGCTCTCCGGCATCTCGCTTTCACTGGTGGTGATGGTTCTTTGCATTACGCCGTGGACCATTCGCAACTACCGCGCATTCGGCCGATTCATGTTCATTCGCGACAATCTGGCTCTGGAACTGCACGAGTCGAACAATCAGGCCTCCTCTGGTCTCTGGACCCGCAGGGAACACCCCGGCAACGACCCCCGAGCAATGCGGCAATTTCAGGAACTAGGTGAGATCGGTTTCATGGACCAGAAAAGAGCGGAAGTGCATCAATTCATCCGCGAGCATCCAGGCGAATTCGCTTTATTCAATTTGGAGCGCGTCTGGTATTTTTGGGCCGCGCCGCCGCAGTTCGTAGTCCTTGGCGACGGATATGACCTTGGCATCGCGCGTCACGTGGAATTTTTGTTGGAAGCGTTATTCGCCTTCGCGGGACTCGTGCTCATGTTTCGCAAGCGGAATCCATATCGCTGGCTGTTTGGTTCATTCTTGATCGTTTACCCATTGCCGTACTATCTCGTAAATCCATTTCAGCGCTACAAGCACCCGATCGAGACAGTCATGCTCTTGCTGATTGTTTATTTGTTATGGGAATCGAGAAAGGTGCGGATCAACTGGCCGCTTGGGCAGGCCGGTTCCTAGCCACTCGCTGACTGGATGCCACGCCTCAGTTGCCGCCTATTGCAAAATAGATATTTCTGCTTTGTCTCTGCTCGCGCTTCCCTTAAAGTAGATCATGCGCTCGATTCTGCAGAAAAAAGGCCTGCGCTTCATCTTCGCCGCCAATGTCATCTCCATGGTCGGCAGCGGGATGAACTCCGCCGCCGTGGCCTGGTACATTCTGCAGGCCACGCATTCCGAAATCGCCCTGGGCACATTTGCCCTCGTACAGACCCTGCCGGCAATTCTGATGCTGCCGTTCACGGGCGTGATCATCGATCGCGAAGATCGCCGCCGGTTGGTGATGATGCTCGACGCGGCACGTGCCGTCGTCATTCTCATCGTCGCCTTGCTCGCCTATGCCCACAGAGTGAAAGTCTGGGAGCTGTACGCAATGAACACGCTGGTCGCCGCCGGTTTCTGGATGTTCTGGCCAACGATCACCGCGCTCATTCAGGAGCTCACGCCGGACGACGAGTTCGTGCATGCGAATACTTTCCTGCTCGCGGGCGTGCAGGGTGGATGGTTGATTGCGGGCTCGATTGTCGGATTCGTCTACAACAGAATCGGCCTGGGCGGAGTTTTGTTGCTCGATGTGAGCAGTTACGTGGTTTCATTCCTTTGTTATTTCGCGGTGCGCAAGGGCCGACACGTGGTGCCGCGCCCTGCCGAGATACACCACGACATCGTTGCTGCAGAAGGTGCGGTTGAAAAGTTCTTTCGCGAGTTGCGCGACGGAATTCAGTTCCTTCGCGGCCATCGCGAAATCGTCATGCTCGGTATTAGTTGGGCGCTCTTTCTCTCCGCCATGATGACCGGAGTCGTGGTCACGCCGCCGCTGAGCGACAACGTCTATCACAAGGGCGCGGTCGGGTATGGATGGCTGAACGGCGGCTGGGGCGTGGGCGCGTTCGTCAGCGCATTCTACGCGCCCGCGCTGATCAAGAAATTCGGTGCGCGGCGCTCTATCGCAATTTCGCTTGGCCTCTTAGCGGTGCTGATGACCTCGGCGCCGACAATGCCGTTTCTCGCTCTGGCCGTGATTGTCTATGCATTCATGGGCTCGGGGCGGGGGATCACGGGCGTCGCCATGAACACCAGCCTCATGGAGCAGATTCCGCAACATTTCATGGGACGCGTCCAGAACACATTTTATTTCGCCGGAACTATATTGCAGGTGCTGCAGTCGTACCTGGTGGGAGCGGTGGCAGAGAAAAATCTGATCGCGGGATTCTCGGTAATCGGGCTGGTGTATGCGGTGGGATTCGTAACAACGACGTGGCCGGTGCGGATGCAGCAACAGGTGGAGCTCACAGGCTGAGGAACTGTAGTGGTGTTCCTTCGCGCGACTTCGTGCCCTCAGTGGTCAAGCTTCAGAGTTGTTCTTATCCAGAGCAGCTCGGTTTTTTCGAACGTATAATGAAATCTCCAACCAAATTAAAGGATGCAAGTCATGGCTTCCAGCAACGGCCAAAATGGACACAACGGCAACGGCGCTTCTAAGACACGCGCCGAATGGATCGCCCGCCGCACATCTGAGAACAACGACGGCAATTTTTCGCAGATGCACTATGCGCGCGAGGGCATAATCACAGAAGAAATGCAGTACGTCGCGCGGCGTGAAAAACTCGCGCCGGAGCTGGTCCGCGATGAGGTTGCCCGTGGCCGGATGATCATCCCCGCGAACATCAATCATCCTGAGCTCGAGCCGATGGCCATCGGCGTGGCGTCACTTTGCAAGATCAACGCGAATATCGGGAACAGCGCGGTTACTTCGAACATCGGCGACGAATTGAATAAGCTGCACACGGCTGTGCACTACGGCGCCGACACTGCGATGGATCTTTCAACCGGCGGCGACATTCACGAAATTCGCGAGGCCATTCTGCGCCATTCGCCGGTGCCGATTGGTACGGTGCCAATTTACGAAGCGGTCTCGCGTGTGAAGCGAATCGAAGACCTGACCGCCGACGTAATGCTCGAAGTTATCGAGGAGCAGGCTGAACAGGGCGTCGATTACATGACCATCCACGCCGGCGTGTTGATTCAGTATTTGCCGATGATTTCGAAGCGCATCACCGGAATTGTGAGCCGCGGAGGCGCGATTCTGGGGCAATGGATGGCACATCACCGCAGGCAAAATTTTCTCTATGAATGCTTCGACGACATCTGCAAGATTTTCGCCAAGCACGATGTTTCGTTTTCGCTCGGCGACGGTCTTCGCCCCGGCTGCATTGCCGATGCGAGCGATGACGCGCAATTTGCAGAATTGAAGACTCTCGGCGAATTGACGAAAAAGGCCTGGCAATACGATGTGCAGGTCATGATCGAAGGCCCCGGCCACGTGCCGCTGGATAAGATCAAAGAGCAGGTCGATAAAGAGCGCGAGCTGTGCTACGAAGCTCCGTTCTACACGCTTGGGCCGCTGGTCACAGACATCGCCCCCGGCTACGACCACATCACTTCCGCGATCGGTGCGGCCTTGATTGGCTGGCACGGTGCCGCAATGCTTTGCTATGTCACGCCGAAAGAGCACCTCGGGCTTCCTAATGAAAAGGACGTGAAGGACGGGATTATCGCGTACAAGATCGCGGCACACGCCGCTGATCTTGCCCGGCATCGTCCCGGCGCGCAGGACCGCGATGATGCCTTGAGCTACGCGCGTTATAAATTCGACTGGGAGAAGCAGTTCGCGCTCTCGCTCGATCCTGAAACCGCGCGCGCCATGCACGATGAAACTCTGCCTGATGATTACTACAAAGAGGCAGCGTTCTGCTCCATGTGCGGCCCGAAATTTTGCTCGATGAATTATTCGTCCAAAGTGGACGAGTACAACCGCGAAGTTCACGGCTTGGAAAAGAAAGATTACTCGGAGCTGGTAGAACGGCTGGCTCCGCTGAAGTAGATCCGCGCAGTTGCATTTGCGAGTGTGGTTCGCAATTCGGAGCTTTCGTCTCCGCGTCTAGTAGAATGCTGCTCAGCATCCTTTCCAAAATTTCTCACATCAAGAGGACGCCTATGAAACGGCTTGCGCTGATTTTTATGGCCTTGGCGGTGATTTCTGGCTGCACATCTGAACCGGCTCAGCAGGAGCAGAAGCCGCAACCGCCGGAGGCTCTGACCGGACGAGCAGCGTTTCAGAAGCTTTATATCTCCGCTCGCGGCTGGGCCGCCGATGTAAAACCTTATCAGCTACAGTCGTCAGTCGTCGGGGACAACAAAGGTGCGGATGGAAAGGCTGTGGTCTGGCGCGCATCGTTCGCCTCTGACTCCATGCACGGATCTAAGCCTTACGTGTGGTCGGGAATTGATTCGCCGGATGCGCCCTCGCGCGGCGTGAATCCTGGCGCGCAGGACAATTACACTCCGGGGAACGCTTTCGATATTAATTTTCTGAAAGTCGACTCCGATAAAGCTTACGACGTCGCCCAGAAACACGGCGGCGACAAGGTTACCGGCACACCCATCATTTATCTCCTCGACTGGGCCCCGGGCGAAAACAAGCTGGTTTGGCACGTGATTTACGGAAACAATCGCGATGATGCC
>DATIYR010000048.1:0-2735 GCA_035517535.1 Terriglobales bacterium | reverse complement strand
TGTGGACTTCGACCGCGACCGTCGCAAAGCGGCGCTGGCGGCGGAGAACATTCACAGTGGCTCGCCGGAAACGGCAATTTTCGCGGTTTCAACCGACGCGCAGCCAGACCTGATCATTCAGGCGATGCGCAGCGGCTGCAGTGAATATCTGCTGAAGCCGATTGGGCGCGAGCAACTGCTGAACGCGGTGGCACGCGTGGGCGGCAGGCGCAAGGAACGCACGCAGCAATTTCGCGCCCAGGTACTGACCTTCATGGGCGCAAAGGGCGGATGCGGCGTGACCAGCGTAGTAACGCAACTGGGCACGCTGCTGGCGAGTTCGTTTTCAAAGCGAACGCTCGTGGTCGATCTGCATCCGGATTTTGGCGACGCAGCGCTGTATCTCGGGGTGACGCGGCATCGCTATCACTTTTTTGAGCTGGTCGAAAACACCGATCGGCTCGACGGCGAACTTCTGCAAAGTTTTCTGGCGCGGCATTCAAGCGGATTGGAATTGATTCCAGCGCCCGAAGGCAACGAGACGCCGCGAAGGATTCTTCCCGGCGCAGTGGCGCAAACGTTTGACTTCCTGCGTTCGCGCTACGACTACATTCTGGTCGATCTGCCGCTCGGGTTGAGCGACGAAAATATGGAGATGATCCGCCACTGTGAACATCTGCATATGGTCACGATTGCGGAAGTTTCTGCGTTACGCAACGTGGCCCGGCAATTCAATTACCTGACGCGCAAAGAAATTCCGCCGGAGCGCTTCCGGGTGGTGCTAAACCGGCACCAGAAGCGATCGTTGATCTCCGATGGCGAGATCGAAAAAACTCTCGGCCAGAAAATTTACTGGAAGATTCCGAACCAGTACGCACATGTGGTCAAGGCAATTAACGGCGGCGACTCAGTTGCACAACTTACAAGTTCTGAATTGGCAAAGAGTCTGTCGGAATTGGCGGTTCAGCTGGGGGCAAAGTCCACGGCGATTGAAAAGAGAAAAGATGGCATGGGCTTCCTCGGATTACTGGGCAGGTAAGTGAAAGGGACGTATGGGCGAGTTTAATTCGATCTCATCACAACTCGGGACTACCAACGGCGTGCCTGCAGCCGAAGTGAAGCGGACTGGGTTGAGCTTCAAGGAATATCAGGAGTTGAAGTCGAGCGTTCACCGCGACCTTATCAGCCGGGTAGACCTGGAGCGAGTGGCGAACCAGCGTGATGACCATACGCGCAGCCAGGTGCTCTCGGTGATTCAGGACCTGGTGGCAAATCTTAAAACTCCGCTCAGCGGGCGTGAGCGCGAGCGCCTCGCGCTGGAGGTTCTGGATGAGGTCTTCGGTCTCGGTCCTCTGGAGCCGGTCCTACAAGACCCCACGGTGAACGACATTCTGGTGAACGGGCCACGGCAAGTTTATGTGGAGCGGGCGGGAATCCTTGAAGAAAGCAACATCATGTTCAAGGACAACGCGCACCTGATGAATGTGATCGACAAGATCGTCTCGGCGGTTGGGCGGCGCGTAGATGAGTCTTCGCCGATGGTCGATGCGCGACTGGCGGACGGCTCGCGCGTGAACGTCATCATTCCGCCGCTGGCGATCGACGGGCCGCATGTTTCCATCCGGCGTTTCGGGCACATTCCGATCACGGAAGAGGATCTGCTCAGGAACCAGACGCTGACCAAGCCGATGCTCGAGCTGCTGCGCGCGGCTGTGACGGCACGAATCAACATTGTGATCTCCGGTGGAACCGGCGCTGGCAAGACGACGCTGCTGAATGTGCTTTCGGGATACATCTCCGAAAAAGAAAGAATCGTCACGATTGAAGACTCAGCCGAATTGCAACTGAAGCAACGGCACTGCGTACGCCTGGAGACTCGGCCGGCAAACATCGAGGGCGAGGGCGCGATCATGCAGCGGCAGCTGGTGATCAACAGTTTGCGTATGCGTCCAGACCGCATCGTGGTGGGCGAGGTGCGCGGCGAAGAAGCTTTGGACATGTTGCAGGCCATGAACACCGGCCACGACGGATCGATGACTACCGTCCACGCGAATAGCCCGCGCGATGCGATTGCCCGCATGGAGACCATGGCACTGATGGCAAACCTCAATTTGCCGGAACAGGCAGTACGGCGACAGATTGCTGCTGCCATTCAGCTCATCGTGCAAATCGCGCGCTTTACCGATGGCTCGCGGCGGGTGACGCATGTAACCGAAATCAGCGGCATGGAAGACGACGTGGTGAGCATGCAAGATATTTTCGTGTTCGATAAGCAAGGCATTTCGCCCGATGGCCGTGTGCTCGGAACGTTTGCGGCAACCGGTGTCCGGCCGAATTTCTCCGACCGGCTGAATGCCTGCGGGGTGAACGTGCTCGCTTCGTGGTTCGAGCACTCGCATAGCGTGAACTGAGAGGAAAAGATTTAGAGGAACCATCAAGATGCCTCCGTTTTTGTTTTTCATTTTGCTGTTGACTGTCTGCTTCGCCGTCATCTTCTATCTGGTCCGACCGACCAGGACGGAGCGAGCAGTTCAGCGGCATTTAGAGAGCATCAAGGCGACGGAATCCGGGCCCGGCGAAGAGCCTATACCGATTCTGAAAGAAGAAGGTTACAGTCCGAACCCGGCGGTCAGCGACATGGTTCGCCAGATTCCGGGAGCAAAGGAAACGCTGGACCTGATTCGGCAGGCGGGGAAGAGCTGGTCGGTAAGTGTGGTGATGGGGCTTGTGGCTGTATCCATGCTGTTCACGGCGGC
>DATIYR010000047.1:0-29482 GCA_035517535.1 Terriglobales bacterium | reverse complement strand
TTTTTTCTCCCGATCGCGTTAGGCTTAGGCGAACTGACTCGTTTCATCCATTTTCATGCGGCAATCCCTCGCCTCGGGCATGTTGCTGGCGATATTTTGCTCACATTTCTTCTGATTGCGATTCCCGAGGAGCTTTTCTTTCGCGCGATCCTGCAGAATTTTCTCGAGACACGAATCGGCAGGACAGGCGCGCTTTTTCTGGCAGCGGTGCTATTCGGCCTTTCGCACTTCAACCATGGCTCTCGCTTCAACTGGCGCTATGTGCTGCTCGCGACGATTGCTGGCGTCTTTTACGGTCGCGCCTGGCGGACCAATCGCCAGATCTTTGCCTCGATCGTAACCCACACCGCTGTGGATGTGGTTTGGTCACTCTGGTTTCGGTAGAACTCACGACCAGGGATTAAAAACCTCGTTCGCGAGTTGGGCAAAGTGCAAGAGGTTGCGCGTCACTACCGTACAGCTGTGAACCTGGGCTGTGGCTGCAATGAAGGCATCCATAATGGCACTTGGCCGTCCTGCAGCTTCGGAACTTGCGATTATTCTGCCGCAAGTATCGGCTGTAAACGGATCAACGTCCAAAACTCTGCCCTCGAACCGTACCGGGAGTTCTTGTTCCAGCCACTCACTCAATCTCTGACGTCGTGATCCGTGGGGCATCCGTTCGATTCCATAACGCAATTCAGCAAGCGTAATCACACTCAGGAAGACACGGTCCTCGTCGGCTTGTGCGAGCCATGCAATCACTCCCCGATTCGGCTGCGGTTTCATCCATTCGGAAACTACATTCGTATGAAGCAGGAAATTCACAGTTCACAGCTCAACCCCCCGGAGTTTCCCCGGGAGACGTTTGATATGCAGTCCTGATCCTCGCAGCGGCGACGCGGCAAAGAACTCGGCTAGATTGCCCTTGCGTTTTGTCTTCCTGTCCCATTCCCCCGCGGCAACAATCACCGCCGTAGTTCGTCCGTTGCGGGTAATGGTCTGAGGCCCTTCAGACTCTGCCCGGCCAATAACCTCGCTGAACTTTGCTTTAGCCTCCGCGACCGTCCATCGGCCCTTAGCCCTTAGTTTGGTCATAATGGTCATTATGGTCATTATAGTCATATTATCTGGGGCGCGCAATGTCTGTGGCTTCTTGTGGCGATAAAGCCAGTGAAAATTGACTTCCACGTGTCCAGCAGGTACATTCTTCCTGCTTTCACAAACAGGTTCGCGCGTTCTTCCCGGACGGGAAGAACAGGGAAGCGGGTGCAAATCCCGCGCTGCCGCGCAACTGTAAGCGAGGACATCGCTTCGTGCCACTGGAGAAACATTCCGGGAAGGCACGGAGCAAAATTGGATCGGTGATAAATCAGCGGGCTAGGGCGCCCGCTCCACACGTCACAAATCCTTACTCGCGAGCCAGGAGACCGGCGCGAACCCCAAACACCAACCCCTTTCGCGAGCAAAGGAGGAGTGATGCGGCTTTCTTTCCGGTTGTCCGTTATTTCCCTTTTCGTCCCGTTTGTTCTCTCTGCTTCCGCGCTGGCTGCGCAATTCACGGTCACAGTCGTCGATCCACGATCGGCGGTCGTTCCCGGTGCGCAGGTTGAACTGTTCACAAAAACTTCCAGCCGCCCCATAGCGGTCGAGAGCACGTCTGCTCAAGGCGTGGCCCAGTTTCAAAATCTCGCAGCCGCCCCGGAGCGCATTCACGTGCTCGCGGCGGGATTTGCCGAGCAGTGGAGCACAGTCTCGGCTACTAGCCCCGAAACCAGAAATGGACTCACCATGGCTCTGCGCCTGGCGCCGGCTTCGGAAACCGTCGTGGTCACGGCCACCCGCACGCCACTTCCGAGTGATGAATCAGGAGCATCGATGAGTCTGCTCAGCGCCGCACAACTTGAAACCATGCGCCCGATCTCGGCCGGTGATGCTCTACGGTTCCTGCCGGGCGCGGTGGTAAACACCGCGGGGCAGCGCGGTGGGCTTTCTTCGCTGTTTGTCGATGGTGGCGATTCTCGCTACAACAAAGTGATTGTCGATGGCGTACCTGTAAATGACCCCGGCGGAACCTTTGATTTCGGCGTGCTACCGCTGTTTCAAGCCGACCGCGTGGAGTTTCTTCGCGGCGCGCAGAGCACGCTTTACGGCTCCGACGCCATGAGCAGCGTCGTGCAGGTCTGGAGCCAGACCGGAAGCACTCCAACACCTGAACTTCGCTTCGGCGCCGATGCCGGCAACTATGGAACCGAGAACGGCTACGCGTCACTCGCCGGTGCACGCGGCCGCTTCGATTACAACGTGTTCGGGAACCAGTTCAACACCATGGGCTCCGGACCGAATGATGATTATTCGAACTCGCTCGAAGGCATAAACGTCGGAGCCAAGTTGAATAACCGTGCATCGCTGCGCCTCCGCATGCGGCACGATCACAGCGTGACCGGCGTTCAGGGGGAATGGAATTTCAATGGCCAACCACTGCTTTCGCCCGACCTCGATCAACGCGCGCGGCAAAGCAACTTCCTTGGCGACCTCGAACTCAACGTCAACACTAGTCCGAACTCGGTGCAGCGGTTCAGCGCGTACGAGTTCACGGTAAAGACCGCGAACGTTGACGGAATAACCAATCCTGGGCGAGTTACTCCCTTCGGCGAAGTGGACACTCCGTTTCAGTCTTATCTCAACGTGAACCGCGCCGGATTTATGTATGAGGGGGATTTCGCGGAGCGAAGCTGGACGCAGACAGTCGTGGGCTATGAATTCGAGGACGAGAACGGCTCGGTGAACGACCCAATTCCCGGTCCACCTTTCAGCGCGGCCGGCCTGCGGCTGAACGATGCGGCTTACGTGGAGCAACATGTCACGTATGGACGCCTGAGCGCGACCGCTGGAGTTCGCTTCGTTCACAACACGACCTTCGGGAACACTGGAGTACCACGCGCGGCGGCCGCTTATCGCGTGCTTCGCGGCGGCAATCGCTTCTCAGGAACACAACTGAATTTTTCCTACGCAACTGGAATCAAAGAAGCCCGGTTTGAGGAAACATACGCCAACGGACCATACGAAATTCCCAATCCAAATTTGAAACCCGAGCGCAACCGCGCACTGGAAGCCGGGTTTCAGCAGGGATTGTTTTCTAACAAGATTTCGTTTACCGGGCGGTATTTCAACAATTTGTTCCGCGATCAAATCGAGTTTGTCACCATCGATCCCATGACCTTCGTTGGGCAGTATGTGAATTTGCAGGAATCGTTGGCTCATGGAGCAGAGGCAATCTTGGAGGCAAGAATAAATTCGAGCATTTCGTGGACGGCAAGCTACACCTACACTTCCACGCAAATTTTGCAGGCGCCTCCCGGCAGTTTTCCACCTTACGCCAGCGGCGATCCTCTATTGCGCCGACCGAAACATTCGGCTTCCACGCTGCTGACCTATGTTGGAAGAAAATGGGGCGGCACGCTCGAAGGAAGCTTCGTGGGGCCACGTCCGGATTCGGATTTTTATGGCTTTGGTTTTAATCACGCTCCGGGATACTTTCTCGTCGACGTGGGCGGCTGGTACGCCATTCGTCCGCGCATGACTGCCTACGTGAATGTGGAAAATGCGCTCGATCACTTCTACGAGGAAGTGCTGGGCTACCCGGCCCTGGGCGCGAATTTCCGCGCGGGCATGCGGTTCAGGATCGGAGGAGACTAGCGACTGCATCCTGCAGTTCGGGCTTGGACGCAGGTGATCGGTCGCGCGAGTTGCCATTGCCGAAAGATACGGGCATGGGCGCGGCCGAATTTACCCCGCGATACTTGCCTCGCGCCTCGATCAGCTTCTTGAGTTCAGCGGCGGCGAGCGGTTGCTGCCGGCCAAGCATATGGGCTACCAGCGCAATCTGTGCAAAGTGTTCAACCGTTTCCATTTTCATGTACGCGGATTGCAGGTCGGCGCCATAGGTCACTACTCCATGGTTCGCCATCAGAATGGCATCGTAGTCCGCCACCAGCGGTTCCAGAGTACGCGCCAGCTCGGGAGTTCCCGGGGTTCCATAAGGTGCTAGCGGAATTTGCCCAAGTCCGATGACGACTTCGCATACCAGCGGTTGATCAAGGGCGAGCCCGGCCGCAGCGAAGCCCGTAGCCGTCCGTGGATGCGCGTGCACAATCGCATGCACATCCGGGCGCATCCGGTAAATCAGCAAATGCATGCCGATCTCGCTGGTCACCTCCCGGCGGCCTTTGAGCTTGCGTCCGTTCATATCCACGATCACAAGGTCCGTGGCTTTCATCATTCCTTTAGACATGCCCGTCGGCGTAACCAGCACCCGTTTGCGGTCCAGTCGCACCGAAACATTGCCATCGCAGGCGGCTATAAAGCCGCGCTGGTGCAGCATTGAGCCGATCTCAACAATGGCCTTCCGGGATTTATGTTCGATTGGCACGCCCGAACCCGCAGCCCGCGTATGGTAGCGCAGCTTCAAAAAGGAAACAATCAGTTTTTCTTTTACAACTGTAAACCATCTGCGGAATCTCGGGTGGGGTGAATGGGGTTCTTATAATGCAACTGTGCTGGTTTCCGAATTCGACTATCATCTACCCGATGAGCTGATTGCGCAGGAGCCTCTTTCCCGGCGTGACTCCTCGCGAATGCTGTGCCTGGAGCGGCATTCAGGAAAGCTGCAAGACCTTTGCTTCCGCGAATTTCCGGACTTACTGCGTCCCGGGGATCTGGTGGTTTTCAACAACACCCGGGTTTTGCCCGCACGGCTTTTCGGCCGGAGGAGCGGGTCAAAGTCTCAGCCCCTGAGTCCGCGCAACCCCGCTTCCCGCGATTTTCTGCACGGCCGCATCGAGGTACTACTCACAAAACAGATTTCCTGCGAACCGAACGAATGGGAATGCCTGGTGAAGCCGGGCCGTAAGATCGGGATCGGTGAAAAGCTTTACTTCGGCGAGCGTGATGAATTGATCGCTGAGGTTGTGGCCCGAGGCAGCTTTGGGGAGCGCGAGCTTCGATTTGCGCCTGTACACAATTTCTTCGAGCTTGTCGAGCGCATTGGCCACATACCTCTGCCGCCCTACATTTCTCGCGAGGATTGTGCTGCAGATCGGGACCGCTATCAAACCGTCTATGCTCGCGAGCGCGGCTCAGTAGCAGCGCCCACAGCCGGCCTGCATTTCACCCCGGAAATCTTGTCGCGCATGCAAGAACGCGGTATTGAAACAGCAGAGATCACCTTGCACGTCGGCTTGGGTACATTCCAACCGGTCCACGCGGCAAAGGTTGAAGAACACCGGCTTCATTCTGAGAGATACAGCATCTCTTCTGAATCTGCAGCAAAAATCAATTCGGCGCTCGACGAGAAACGGCGGGTAATCGCCATTGGCACCACGACCGTGCGAACCCTGGAATTTTCCGCAAAAGACTCCGGGCGAGTGCAGGCTGGCAGCGGCGAGGCCGATCTTTTCATCTACCCGGGATTTCAGTTCCGCGTCATCAGCGCCCTCTTGACGAATTTCCACTTGCCGCAATCGACCCTGCTCATGCTGGTTTGCGCCTTCGCCGGAAAGGAGCGTGCCCTGGCCGCGTATCGTCATGCTGTCGACCAGAGGTACAGGTTCTACTCCTACGGCGATTGCATGTTTGTGGAATAAGTTCTTTCGTAAAAGTGGAGCAGTCCGCGAATGGCAGCCCTGGGCGGTATACTTGCGATGAGATGAAATATGGCCACCAGTGTTGTTCCTAAGCAGCTCTCCATCACCGATTTCGTAAGTGAACTGCATAAATTCCCCGAAAAATCGTTCATTGATACTGGAGAAATTCTCGCGTTTCTCGAGCGCACGTCCGCGTCTCCCCAATCGCTTTCGCCGTATCTGACCTGGAGCAAGCAGCATTACACCCGCAACCTGATCGACAAAACCCCGCTTTATGAATTGATCGCAATCTGTTGGGAGATCGGGCAAGTCAGCTCGGTGCACAATCATCGCGACCAGAATTGCTGGATGGCTGTGCCCATCGGTCGGCTCGAAGTAGAAAATTTTCACCTGGTGTCACAGGATGTTGAACATGGCCGATCTCAACTCACGCCGACAGACACGGTCGAAATGAATCCGACTCACCCCTGCGCAGTAAACCCCGCCGATCCCGTCCATCGGGTGGTCAATCCAAGAAAGTTTGGCGAGCGCGCGGTAAGCCTGCACATTTATTCGCGCCCGTTCGATTCGTGTGTCGTCTATTCGCCCGAGCAAGGCACCTGTGGAGTCATTAAGCTGCACTACACAACGATGTTCGGCAAGCCGGCGTAAGCCACGACGAAAAAGTTCGTAAGCGAAGTTTCAATAAAATAGACTTTGGTTTTCTTCGTGCACCTTCGTGTCCTTCCTGGTTGATGTTCTCGTCGCAGCGATTCCCCGCAGTTCGCCGAACCCTTCCTTGTTAAACTTAATTCTTGCCCCCTAAACGAAAGTCATCCGCTGTCGCCGAGTCCGCGCCGGCTCCATCCCCTAAGCCGACGGTAGTTCCGCACCCCGCCGACAATAGCGATCGCATCTTCCTGATCGACGCGATGTCCTTCATCTTTCGCGCCTATCACGCCATGGCGCGGCAGCGCGGCATGTCCACGCGCAAAGGGCTTCCAACCGCTGCGATCTATGTATTTGTGAACATGCTGCGCAAATTGCGCGACGATTTTTCGCCGCAATTTCTCGCCGCCGTCTTCGACGTTGCTGCCCCCACTTTTCGCGACCAGCAATTCAAGGAATACAAAGCTAATCGCACCGAGATGCCCGGCGATCTCGCGCAGCAAATTCCCTACATCCGGCGCGCGCTCGAAGCCTATCGCATTCCAATTCTTGAAATGCCAGGCTACGAAGCCGACGACGTAATCGGCACGCTCGCAACCAAGGCTGTAGCCGAAGGTCGCAGCGTTTATGTGGTTTCGAGCGACAAGGACATGCTCCAGTTGGTAAACGATCAGGTACTGGTGCTGAATCCGCCAAAAGACAATCTGATCGCCGACGCAGCCAAGGTCGAAGAAATTCTTGGTGTGCCGCCGGAGCGTGTCATCGACGTGATGGCGTTGCGCGGAGACTCGATCGATAACATTCCCGGCGCGCCGGGAATCGGCGACAAAGGATCGGTTGAAATCATACGTCGCTTCGGCAGTCTCGAAGCCGCCCTCGATCGCGCGTCTGAGGTCGAAAGAAAGACCTATCGCGAGTCACTGCAGAACAATCGCGACCAGATTCTCTTGAGCAAGCAACTGGTGACCATCGATTGCAATGTGAACATCGAGCTTGATGTCGATAAGATGCATGCGGGCGAGCCGGATGTCGAGGCTCTGCGCGCCTTGTTCACCGAGCTCGAATTCACATCTCTGCTAAAGGAATTGCTGCCGGTCGCTGAAGCGCAGCCGGGAAATTACCGTGACGCGGAATCGACGGCCGATGTAGAAACTTTCTTGCAGAAACGGCGTGCCGACGTGCCGTTGGCAATCGCGATAAATACCGCCGTGCCATCCGCACTGGAAATTGAATCCGCGGAAGAAACCGAGCAGGAACCTTTGCTGCCTCTGAAGGTGGATTTAAACGCCGGCGCGAAGCAGAACCTTGGTGCGACACAAATTGCCATTTCAGTCGAACCAGGCTCGGCACTTACTGTTTCGCCCAGCACTCTCGCAGCATCGGCGTTGAACGCGGCGCTCTCGGAGCCAAACATTCCGAAAGCAATTCATGATTGGAAAACTGCGGCCCATGTCCTGGCCGGAACTGAACTTGCCGGCGTCGAGCATGACTCGCGTTTGTACTCATATCTTCTCGATCCCACTTACTCGTCGCATAATTTGCCCGAGGTTGCGCTGCGCCGTTTTAACCTGAAGCTCGGTGGCTCGCTCGCCGAAGCCGCCGATATGACTGGCAGGCTTGCCGCAGCTCTGCGCAAAGAACTCGAAGATGAAAATCTGCTGAAGCTCTACAACGAAATCGACCTGCCGCTGGTTCCCGTGCTCACGCGCATGGAGCAGGCCGGGGTGGCCATTGATCGCACCGCGCTCAACAAAATGTCGGAACGGCTGGAGCGCGAGATCGACGCCAAAGCGAAGGAAATCTACGAGTGTTGCGGCTCCGAGTTCAACATCAATTCTCCCAAGCAGCTCGGCGACGTGCTGTTCAATAAGCTAAACCTGCCGAAGCCAGTGAAGTACGGCAAAGGCAAAACCATTTCGACCGCCGTCGACGTGCTCGAAGAACTCGCCGCGAGCCACCAGGCGCCAAAACTTGTTCTCGAATATCGCCAGCTGGCCAAATTGAAATCCACTTACGTCGATGCGCTTCCCGCGCTACTCAACTCCGAGACCGGGCGTCTGCACACAACGTTTGATCAGACCGGGACGGCGACCGGACGGCTCTCTTCTTCAAATCCAAATCTGCAAAATATTCCCATCCGCACCGAGCTTGGCCGCGAGATTCGCGCTGCATTCACCGCTGCGCCCGGGAGTTTGCTTCTAGCTGCAGATTACTCACAAATCGAGCTGCGGCTGCTCGCGCACTACTCAAAAGATCCGCTGCTGGTCGAGGCATTCCGCCGTGGCGACGACATCCACACCCTCACTGCATCGCAAGTCTTCGGAGTTCCTCCGCTGATGGTTACTCCCGACCATCGCCGCGAGGCAAAGGTTGTGAACTTCGGGATTGTGTACGGGCTCTCTCCCTTTGGTCTTTCGCAGAACCTCGGAATCGAAACCTCCGAGGCAAAGAAGTACATCGATGCCTACTTCGAAAGATACCGTGGAGTGCGCGCATTCATCGACCGCACTCTCGATGAGACGCGGCGCGATGGGCGCGTGAAGACTTTGTTCGGCCGCATGCGTCCGATTCCCGATATCAATAGCAAGAACTACAACCTGCGCGGATTCGCCGAGCGCACGGCCGTAAACACGCCATTGCAGGGCACCGCCGCCGACCTAATCAAGATCGCCATGATTCGAATCGATGCCATGATTCGCGAGCGGGGACTGCAATCCAAAATGACGCTTCAAGTCCACGATGAACTCGTCTTCGAAGTTCCCGAATCTGAGATTGAGACCATGCGCAGCCTGGTCCGCGACCAAATGGAGAATGTGCATCCAGCGCTTTCCGTGCCGCTACTAGTCGAGGTTGGCGTCGGAAAAAATTGGCGGGATTTGGAGTAACCCAGCGGCGTAAGAAAGACAGAACTGTCATTCCGCGCGAAGTGGCATCATTCGCCTGCGACTGATGCCCAAGTCGAGGACCTGCTGTTGCCCTCGAAAAACCGATTTCGCTGAAGCGGTTCGGAATGACAACCAAAAAAGGAGGAAACTATGTTCCCAAAGCAGCCTTGATCGCGCCCGCAATCCCGTCCGTCAGTGCATTCATTTTTTCTTCTGACTCGGCCTCCACCATCACCCGCGCCAGCGCTTCAGTTCCCGAGTAACGCACCACCACGCGCCCATTTCCATCGAGTTCACGTTGCGCGGTTTCAATCGCGTGCTTGATTTCAGGCACCTGCTCAAACGGAATCTTTTCCCGCACCCGCACATTCTGAATGCGCTGCGGAAAGACTTTCAAATCCAAAATCAGTTCAGTCAAAGTCTTGCCGCTCCGCGCCATAATGTCCATCACGCGCAGCGCCGTCATCAGCCCGTCGCCGGTCGTGGCCTCGCCATCGCGAAAAATAATATGTCCGGATTGTTCGCCGCCCAGCGTCGCGCCCGTCTTCATCATCTCTTCGAGCACATACTTATCGCCCACGTTCGCGCGCAACATCCGAACGCCAGAATTACGCAGCGCGATCTCGAGCCCCATGTTCGACATGGTCGTCGCCACCACCGTTTCGCCGCGAAGCGCTCGACGGGATTTCATATCGCGCGCGGCGAGCAAGAGCACGCCGTCCCCGTTCACAACACGGCCCGAAGCGTCGCTGAAGAGTGCCCGATCGGCGTCACCATCGAAGGTCACACCCAAATCGAACTTTCCCCTCGATTGCGAAATCCTTTCGGCCACCGTTTGCGGATGCAGCGCGCCGCAGCCTTCGTTGATGTTCCTGCCATCCGGAGAATCGTTGATGAACTCTGCCTGAATTCGGCAGGCGCGAAACAGCTCCGGCGCTTCGGCCGTCGCAGCGCCATTTGCGCAATCCACCAGCACCCGCATGCGGCTCAAGTCAGTTGAAACATTTTTTGCCAGCCACTCGATATACGCGGCTCGTAATGAATGCTCACCAGGCACGCTGGACGCTGGTTTCAGCGCTGGCTCAGGATGCGACTCCGGTGCCTTGAGACATGCAAAGATTTCCTGCTCAATCCCCAGTTCGCGCGAATCCGGCAGCTTGAATCCGTCACCGGAAAAAACTTTGATCCCATTATCGGTCCAGGGATTGTGCGACGCGGAGATGACCACTCCTGCATCGAATTTCTGCGACCGCGCCAGATAAGCGATTCCCGGAGTGGTGATCACGCCCGCACTGCGCACCTGAACTTTGCTCGAAGCAAGTCCGAGCGCAACCCGGTCGGCAATCCAGCGGCTCGACTCGCGCGTATCTTGCCCAATCACAACCCGCGCCTGCGGATTTGTGCGGATCAAGTCGTGCCCGAGCGCCCGTCCGATCAGAAAGGTGCTTTCGGGCGTGAGCGGAAATTCTCCCGCGACGCCGCGAATGCCGTCGGTCCCGAAAAGCTGTCTAACCTGCGACGTCATTTCGACTGAGTCTGCCCCAAGGAAGCCTGCGTTCTCCCCATAATAATCGTGATCCGCACCGGGCGGGGACTGGTGACCTGAATGAGAGGATCAGAAACGTAAGCGTGGCGGAGAACTGTGGTGCGGTCGATCAGCCCAGTGACATCGATCGGATCGGTAATGGCGTTCTCGACCAAATCCACTGACTTCTGTGGACCGATAATTTCAACGCTTTCGGGATCGGATTGGATTTGCGCAATCTGGTAGCCGCTGGCGAAGGTCCCAATCACGCGCGGCCTCACTATCACGGTTTTCGTCACCCGCTTATCGAACATCAGGTGAATCTGGCTGGGAACGATCTGCACCGGCTGAAGCTTGTCCGGCAAACTGATTTGGTTTGCCGTAAGGTCGAAAGTACGTTCACCGGGTTTCATGCCCGTGAGATCAAGCTCAACGCGAACGTCGGTGGGCTGGAGCCGGCGCACCAGGCGCTCCGGTCCGCGCACGCGAATCTGTGCAGACGGAATATTTTCCGAGCTGATCTCGAGATTATCCGGCATGTTGCGGAAAACAATGGCGACATTTACCGCAGCTTCTGATGTGGGCTCCGTCGAAACCGCCAGCCACAGCCCGGTTGCGATCAACAGGGAAATAATCTTGAGTCCCAGATTGTGGAAAACATGGCGGCGAAAAAATTCTCGCGTCGTCATTGGATTCCGCCTTTATGCAGATCGCGCATCGGAACATCGCTTTCAGCTTCGTCGAGAATGCCGCTGCCTTCGGCAATGGTGGTGGGCAGCGGAGTCGGCGGAACATAGCGCCGCAGCAGGTTGCTCATGCGATCGCGCAATTGCTCGACCGTGAGGTCGCGTTCAATCGCGCCGCCTACGGCCAGACTTATGCTTCCGGTTTCCTCCGAAACCACGATCGAAATAGCGTCGGTTTCTTCCGTGATGCCGATTGCCGCGCGATGGCGGGTGCCGAGCTGGTTAGAGAGCACCGGATTCATCGAAAGCGGCAGAAAACATGCCGCGGCAGCCACCCGGTCTCCCTGAATGATGACAGCTCCGTCGTGCAGCGGAGCACTCGGGCGAAATAACGTGGCCAATAGATCGTATGAAAGTTGTGCGTCGAGCATGACGCCGCTCTCAATGTAAGTGCGCAGACCGATTTCGCGTTGAATCACGATGAGCGCGCCGGTCTGATTTTGCGAGAAAAGGTTGGCTGCGAGCACAATGTCGTCATAGACGTCCGCTTCGGTCGCGCCGCCGCGGGCCAACGTCAACCTTCTGCCCAGCCGCGCCAGCGCCTGCCGGATTTCCGGAACAAAAATAACGATCAGTGCAAAAACCCCATATGGCAGTGCGCGCGAGATCAGCCAGTTGAGGGTTACCAGTTCGCCTATCCGGGAAATATAAAAAGCCAGAACAATAATCGAGAGACCGATCAGGATGAGCGCAGCCCGCGTGCCCCGAATGAGCGCCAAAAACTCATAGATGATCAGGGCCACGAGCAGAATGTCGATGACCGCGATCGCCGTGAGATGTGGCCAGAAGCCGGCAGCGTGAATCAATCGAGACCCCTTCCGGTGTTCGCTCCAGGGCTTGCAGAGGCAATTGTAATGCAGGTGATAGAAGGCGCGTGCCTGGTGATCCGGGGTTTGTGACCAGTCGTCAACGATTAGGACACGGATTTAGTAACCACTAGCCACTAATCACTTTTCTTCTCCACTTTGGCGACAAGGCTTCCCTTTGCCAACCGCGCTGAAACCTCGCTCCCGATTTCCACTTGCGCTGAATCCTTCACCAGCTTTCCACTCGAATCGAAAATCAACGCGTATCCCCGCTCGAGAATTGCCACCGGAGAGAGCGCTTTCAACTGCTCCTCAAGCCGCTCAAAGCGAGAACCGCGCCGTAATAAGAACGTACGCATCGCAGAGCCAAGCGCCGATGTTTGTGCAAGCAAATCACGTCCAATCCCCGCGAGAACTCGTCGCGCGTCGTAGTGCCGCACCGCAGCCGAAGCCCGCTCCCATCTCCGCCGATGCTTTTCGATCAGCTTGCGTTCTGCGCTCTCCAGCCGAAATCGCAAATCATCCAGGCGTTGTTGCCGCTGATTAATTCCATCCACCATTCGCGCGAACGCCCCGTGCTGAGCCACCTCCGTCAGCTTCTGCTTCGCCATAAGCAGCCTGTACCGCATGGCCCGCGCAAGCCTCTGATGCAGACTTTCGGTTTGTTCCTCAATTTCCTGGCGCGACCGGATGACGAGCTCAGCCGCTGCCGAAGGCGTCGGAGCCCGTAAATCAGCCACAAAGTCAATAATCGTGAAATCGGTTTCGTGCCCAACGGCGGAGATGAGCGGGATTTGCGAATCGGCGACCACACGCGCCAGCGACTCATCATTAAACGCCGAAAGATCTTCCGCCGATCCGCCGCCACGCGCCACAACGATCACCTCGACATTCTTCGCGCGATTGAAAAATTTAACTCCGGCGCTGACCTCCTTTGCCGCCGTCTCGCCCTGCACCTGCGCCGGAAAAATCAGCACATTCGCGCTGTGATGCCGGCGCTGCAAAATATTAAGAATGTCGCGCAGCGCTGCAGCCTGCGGCGAGGTCACAATTCCAATGCAATGCGGCAAACCCGGTATCGGCTTCTTGCGTGACGAATCGAAAAGGCCCTCCGCTTCGAGCTTCGCCTTCAGTTGCTCGAATGCAACTTGCAGCGCGCCCGCGCCCTTCGGCTCCAAATACTCAGCCGATAGCTGCAACTCCCCGCGCCCTTCAAACACGGTGACGCGGCCACGAAGCACAATCTGCATTCCGTTCTCCGGACGAAATCGCAGCAGGCGCGCCTGCGAGCGAAACATCACCGCCCGAATCTGCGCATTTTCATCTTTCAATGTGAAGTAAAGGTGCCCGGACTCGTGCGCCCGAAAATTTGAAATTTCACCTTCCACCCAGATGTCGCTGTACTCGCGTTCAACCCGAGTGCGCACCGCCGCAACCAGATCGCGCACGATCCAAATCTTTCGCTCCGGCGCGGCGAAAGTCAGCCCCAATTGATCGGAAAATGCCATTACCTGGAGTTTACCGGAGTGCAATGCGACGGAAAACTAGAGTGTGCTTCAGTGCCTGCTCAGATCTCGAATCCTGTGCTGCTCGAAAATGCTGTAGCTGCGCGGAGCATATTCGGCGTCATCGTGTTTTAATGAGCGCCATTATAGGCTGTAACGCGAGGAGGAACTGTTGTCTGTTCCGAAAACAGCACGGACCGCAGCCAGATTCGCGCTTGGCGCGACGTTCGTGTGTCTGATCGCGATTCACTTGTGCGCTCAATCAACGCAGCAGCCTGCCGAAACCGGTCCGGACCAGGGCAGCCCTAACGCACCTTCCGACGCCAACGATCCTGAGACATTGTTTCCGGAAGTGACAAATTCTCGTTACTGGCTTTCAGGCCAGGCGAATTTCATTTTTCAGACGCATCCTCCGTTCCACGCGGCCTACAGCGGCCCGAACAGTCTCGGTCCAAACTACGAAAAGGCGCTCTCGCGCGTCCTCACGCTTTACACCGGAGTGCGCCTGAATGACTCAACTGAATTCCTGGTCGATGTGGAAGAAGCCGGCGGCAGCGCATTGAGCACTGGCCTTGGCCTCGCGGGAAATACCGACCTCGATATCGTGCGCAATCCTCTGCTCAGCAAGGCACCGTATCTGGCGCGTGGGATGATCCACAAAGTTTTCGCACTCAGCAAAGATAAAGTCGAAAACGATCGCGATGCGCTTTCGCTGTTTACCGAATTGCCGCGTCGTCGTCTGGAAGTGCGCTTCGGAAAATTCAGCATGGTGGACTTCTTTGACCAGAACTCGGTTTCGACCGACACCCACCTTCAGTTCACGAACTGGACCGTAGACAATAACGGCGCCTACGACTACGCCGCCGATACACGCGGCTACACGGTTGGCGTCTATGCCGACTATGAAGACCGCAACTGGGGATTTCGATTTGCGGAAGCGCTCATGCCGAAAGTGGCAAACGGCGACACTCTTGTTTGGAAGCCATGGCAGGCGCACTCAGAAAATTGGGAATATGAACTGCGGTACGGACTGATTCCCGGTAAGCCCGGCGTGATCCGGCTGCTCGCGTACACGAACTACGCGAACATGGGAATCTATCGTGATGCGATATTGCAGTTTGACGAGCATCTTGTGTCGCGTCCTGAGATTACCAATCATCCCTGGCACATCACACGCAAATGTGGCTTCGGCATAAATCTCGAGCAGCACCTCACGCCAAATCTCGCGGCCTTCGGGCGTTTTGGCTGGGACAACGGCAAGACCGAGTCATTCGCTTATACCGAAGTCGATCAGACTTTCGCCGGCGGAATTGGCGCTTATGGCGCGATGTGGCACCGCTCTCACGACCGCGCCGGCGTCGCGCTGGTGAGCAATGCAATCTGCAAATGGCACCAGGAATATCTCGCCGACGGCGGCTTGGGATTTTTGCTTGGCGATGGCCGCCTGAACTACGGCCGTGAAAATATTATAGAGACTTACTATACCGCCCACCTCTGGCGCGGAATTTATGTCGGACCAGGTTTGCAGCACATCGTCAATCCCGGCTACAACCGAGACCGCGGACCCGTGCTGGTGCCAACATTCCGCGCGCACGTGGAGTTCTGATCACGGATAAATCAGTACTCCCCATACCTTCCCCTCACCGAATCCAGCAGCTTTTGCGAGTCGTAACCCACGCCGTCTTTGAACACGATTTCAACTTTCTCCACATCTTGAATGTGGGTTGAAGGATCACCTTTGATCACCACCAGGTCAGCATTCTTGCCTGCAGCAATCGATCCAATTTGATCTTGTTTGCCCATATAGGTTGCGCCATTCAGCGTCGCAATTTTGATCGCTTCCACCGGAGAAAATCCCGCCTCAACCAGCAGTTCGATTTCGCGCTGATCCGCAAATCCAGGAATGACTCCGCCATCTCCGGTCGGATCAGGCCCGGCCAGGAGTAATCCTCCTGCGAGTGCAAACTTGCGTTCGAGCTCCATGTCGCGCTTCAGAAGCATGGCCCAATCGGTTTTCGAGGGCTTGCTCGCCGGCCGGTTGCGGCGATACAAATATGCCTCACGCGCCTCAGGCGACATCGCCTCCATTACTTCCGGCCGCAGTTGCGGACGTCCCGGCACCAGGTCCTCGAACACCGGCAACGTCGAAGTAACCGCCACATGGTGCTGAATAAGTAGATTGATTAAGTCCTCCGCATCTTTTCCGCCTGGATCCATATGCGACAGCGTATAAGTGCCCTCGCTCTCGCTGCACTGATCGGGCTTCTTATCCGGATCAAGCTGCGTGTTCACAAAAAATCCATGTTCCAGGTCGTCAATTCCCAAATTCACCGCTTCCGGGTACGTCACCGAGCACAAATGTCCGGTGATCTTGATTCCGCGCTTGTGCGCCTCCTCGATCGCCGCGCCCAGCTCCGCGCGCGTAATGAACATGTACGCCTTGAATGAAGTCACGCCGCGATCCGCCCAGTAATCGACCATCTGCCTGGCCTCCTCCGGCCCGGACAAATGATGCATCTGGATGAAAAAACTGTTCGCGCCCTCTAGATACGGCCCGGTGACATCAAGATGCGGTCCCGGCAGTTTGCCGGCATCAATTTCGGTTTTCAAATTCAGATCGGCGTAAGGCTCAACGCTGCCGGTGGTGCGCATTGTCGTAACGCCTGCCGCCAGATAAAGACGAGGCGCGGAAAACGTCATTTGCGGAGCGAGCACCGGGGGTTCAGAATCCCAATTCGCATCGAAATCGGGACGGGCGATATAGAAAAGATGATTGTGCATGCCCACAATTCCAGGCATGACAGAATATCCGTGAAGATCGAGAACGGCGGTGCCGGAAGCGGCGGAAACATCAGCGCCGGGCATGATCGCAGAAATTTTTCCGCCCTCAATAACTATGTTCTGGTCCTGAACCGCAGGCTTTCCTGTGCCATCGATCACGCGCACGTGTTCGAGAACGATCTTCTCCGCATTTACGCGGACATACTTTTGCACCGTGGGCGAGAGCGAAGTCTGCTGGGCTTGCGAAGAAATCGCAAAGGCGCAAACGATCAAGACAGCAAATCGAAAATAGTTCGGGCGCATTCGGCCTCCCATAAGTTACAACTGTATCCGAGCGTCAGGCCCCAATAGATTACACTCGGGAACAATCCCTGAAAGGAACTGAACCGCGCTGAAGCCAACAGCCGGCAGTACAACTAACCGCTCCGTTTCAGCACCCTAATCGCACCCATGCAGCTCGTGCTCGTCTTCTCCGCCACTTTACTGATCGCCGTTCTAATCTCCGAGCGGGCGGAACGCAGTGTGCTTTCGACCGCGGTGCTGTTCCTGGTTTCGGGGTTTCTCGCCGGATGCGGAATTTTTGGCTCCGCCCCGCACCCTTCGCGCGAGGTAGTGCAGCGCTTCGCCGAACTGGCATTGTTCAGCGTCTTGTTTACAGACGGGATGCGGCTGAACGTGCACGATCTCAGAAAGGGCTGGCTCCTACCCACGCGCGCCTTAATCCGCGGCATGCCGCTGACGATTGCCGGAATCGGCTTGCTAGGGAAATTTCTTGCCGGCCTGAGTTGGACGGACGCATTTCTCCTAGGTGCTGCCCTCAGCCCCACAGATCCCGTCTTCGTCGCTGCCATCTTCCGTTTTGAGGGAGTGCCGGACCGGGTCAAGCATCTGCTCAACGTAGAAAGCGGCGTGAACGACGGCCTCGCGCTCCCTATTGTCGTGGTTTTGCTCGCCGTCGCTGGTTCTCAGCACGAAAGCGGTCTCATGATCGCGGCGGAAATGCTCTTCGGAATTGTCATCGGCATCGTCATACCCTGGCTGGCTATCAAGCTTCTAAACAGCCGCTTTTTTGCCGCCGCCGAGCATTACCGGCCACTGAACGCCTTTGCCATAGGCTTGCTGGTGCTCGGTATTTCCGACGTTTTTAACGCCAACACCTTCCTCGCGGCATTTGCCGCCGGAATTACCATTGCAACCCTCAGCGATGACGTAAAAGAATCCTTTTACGAATTCGGGGAACTGGTCACCGAGCTTCTGAAGTTGGCAGCGTTGCTCTTCTTCGCCATGCTGATTGCGCCAAGGTTCTTTGAGCCGGTGCCGTGGCGGCAAATTGCTTTCGTTCTGCTTGCTGTCTTCGCGGTTCGCCCACTTATCTTTCCTCTGGCGCTCGCTCCTTCCGACCTGACCCGTCGCGAAAAGCTGGTCGCCGGCTGGTTCGGTCCGAAAGGGTTCGCATCTGTCGTGTACGGATTCATGATTCTCAATGGCAGATTTCCCCAGGCGCCTCAACTCGCTCACCTTATGGGCATCGCCATTGCTGCGTCGATTATCGTGTATGCCTCCACAGATGTCCTGATCGCGCGCTGGATCGAGAAGCATCCCATTGAGAACCGCAGCCAACAAAATGCGGTTTCTGAACCGCGTGAAATCCCGCCGTCCGCCGGTGGATGAGTTCCTGCGGACGCAGACGAGTGCATCCTCCGTGCAAGCGAAACCTTGAAGTCAAGCTTGTCACGCTGGTGTTCGCGGTCGTGCTATAACTCCTGAGCTTCTATTCGATTGCGGGGAGGGCGACCTTGGCCACTCATTTGGACGTGGTTACAGCCGTGCAGTCAGGAGATTCGGGAGCAATTAAGAAGTTCTTAGCGGAGAATCCGGAGCTGGCGTCTGCTAAAGACGCCAACGGCGTTTCGGCCTTGATGTTCTCTTTTTATTTTCGGCGAGCTGAAATTGCCGACCTACTTCTCGCGGCAAAACCTGAGCTCGATATTTTTGAAGCCACCGCCGCAGGGAAAACGGATCGGCTTTCCGAAATTTTGCGCAAGGATTCGCAGAGCGCCCGGCAATGGTCCGCAGACGGATTTACCGCCCTGCACTTCGCGGCATTCTTCAATCGGCCGGAGATCGCCAGAATTTTGATCGAACACGGCGCAGATGTTTCCGCGACAGCTCAGAACAAGATGAAAGTCACTCCCTTGCACAGCGCCGCCGCCGCTCACAGCGGCCAAATCGTTCGCATTCTGGTTGAAAACGGCGCAGACGCGAATGCTCGGCAGGAAGGCGGATGGACCGCGCTTCACGAAGCGGCGCAGATCGGCGATATGGAGATGGTGAAAGCTCTGCTCGCTCATGGCGCCGACGCTCATGCGAAGAGCGACGATGGAAAAACGCCAGCGGAGATGGCTAAGGCAAAGGGGCACGAACAAATGAGTAGATTGCTATCGGACTCTGCGTAGCAATTAGCACTCAGCACTCAGTGATTCCGCTGATTGGCTGTTCCACCGGTGCATAAAACTCGTTCGCTGAACGCCGTTAGGACTGAATTCTGAGTGCTGAGTGCTGAGTGCTGAATGCTGCGTGCTGAGTGCTGAATTCTGAGTGCTGAATGCTGAGTGCTCGCACTCATGCCATCTCCGCTTTTGCTATGATCAAAACTTAATCCACACCACGGAGAGTTCCATGGACGAGGCACCCAGCAACACGGCCGGACAGCGGCGCAACGAAGATATCGCCCTTGACCTCATGAAGTTCATCGCCATGACTACCGGCTATGGCCGCACCACCTCAACCGGTGCGGGATTTCAGGGTACCGGCTCTGCCGCCAAGCCGGAGGAATACGCCGGCCACCTGCTGGAGCTGTATGGAAAATGCCTCCAGGCAGTCGGTAAGAAATAAGCAAGAAATAAGCCTGTCCAACGCTGCAGAAAATCAGGGTTGTCATTCCGAACCCCGGCTGGCGGGGTAAGGAATCTGCTTTTTATCCTTAATCGTCACGCCGCTTGTAGTCCAGTTTTGCTCTCGGGCTCAGATTGGGCAACCGGGGTCAACAGCGGCAAGCCCTTGCGCAGCAGATAATCCAGCCAGGCGCCAGCGAATTGCGACGTGACCACCGCCGCCACGACCAATGTCGTATAAAACTTCGCGCTGATAATCCCCGCATCGAACGCCACGCTCGCCAGCACGATCCCCGGTCCACCGCGCGCATTGGTTGTGATCGCGAGATTGATCAAATCCAGTCCACGAAATCCCGCCAACCGCCCGGCCAGCGAAACCGAAAGCACCTTCACGATGCAGCTTCCGGCGATGAACGCCACCATCATCCAAAGGGCCACGCCGCGAATCAGGTCGAGCTTTAAGCCGACGATTGCGAAGTAAACCGGGATGAAAAATGCAAACGCCACTTTGCCGATTGCATCGAGCGCCTCGGCAAATAGTCGGCGTTTCTTGTGCACCACCGCAAATCCGGCTAGAAAGGCCGCGAACACCAGGCTCACATCGAGCGCTCCCGCGACGGCGCAATATGCCAGCAGAACGGCGATTGCGTACGCCGCCGGCGATTGCCGCGCCACAACGTTGAATCGCGCTTTGTTGATTTTCTTCACCAGGCGTGGAACGAGAGTCAGCCCAAGCAGGAAAAATCCGAGTGTGGCGGCGAGATGATAAGCCATTGTGCGCGGGTGAAGGACCGTCTTCCCCGCCATTGCCGTAGCCACCGCCAGTGCAAGCCACAACACGATATCTTCGAGCACGGCAACCCCAAGCACCAGCCGTGCAAATCTGGTGTGCAAAATTTTTAGGTCGGCAAAAATTTTCGAAACCACTGGGACGGAAGTTACCGCCACGCCAACCGCGAGAATAATGATCAGCGAAACGCGATTACCATTCGGGCCGGCCAGAGACGGACGAATCAGCCATGGACCCAAAACCAACCCAAGCAGGAATGGCAATCCGGTGCCGACGATCGTGAGCCAGCCAACTTCGCGCCGTTCTTCGCGCGTGAACAACTGCTGAGTTTCCGCGCCGGAGAGAAACATCAGGAGCAACAGTCCGAGCCAGTAAACAAAATCGAGAATATTGCCCTGGTGCTTGGTGCTATCGACCAAATGTGCGAAGTAGGGAAATCTTCCGAGCAGCGCTGGGCCCAGAACAATGCCGGCCAAAATTTCGCCCACCACTTTCGGCTGTCGCAAGCGCACGAAAAGATAGCCCAGCAGTTGCGCGAAACCAACCAAAAGTAAAAGAACGAGCAGGACCTGGGTCAAGGCGGCATCGGACATGGGTGACTAAGATGCTCGAAGAGCAGAGTGGTTGCCCGCTCTGATTCACCCGACTTCGATGTGACTCCATGCAGTTACAGACGAACACCACCGCAATGTCGAAGGACGGATCCGGTCAAGGTTGCGTTGAACCGCGCCTTCCCGACCGGTCGTGATTTCATTTAAACCTCCATACTGTGTTATTTTGTCCAGTTCGTGAACGCGGCCCAAGGAGACCGATTTCCCCCATGCGTAGAAGAGACTTCTTACGAACCACAGTTTTCGGCACCCTGGCGATTTCTACTCAATTTCCCAAGTCCTTATTTGCGAGCCCATACGGAAAGCCCGTCGGCCTTCAGCTCTACACCGTGCGTGATCAACTCGACAAAGACGTTGCCGGCACGATCGCGCAGGTTGGAAAAATCGGCTACAAGGATGTCGAGATTTATTCGCTGTACGGGAAGTCTCCGTCGGAGTTCACAAAAATCCTGAGCGACAACGGGATCACCGCCTCAAGCGGCCACTATATGCTGAAGGATGTGAAAGGCAATTGGCAGCAGAAGGTCGACGACGCGAATACGCTCGGCCTCAAATACATGGTGAACGCCATTCTCCAGCCCGACGAGCACAAGACATTCGACGACTACAAGCGGCTGGTGGACGTCTTCAACAAGGCCGGCGAGGCCACGCAGAAAGCCGGTATTCAGTTCTGCTATCACAACCACGATTTTGAGTTCACTAAATACGGCGACACCACGGCCTATGACTACCTGCTCAACTCCGTCGATCCCAAGCTGGTCAAGTTCGAAATGGACTGCTTCTGGGTTACGCATGGAGGGCACGACCCCGTCGCCTACTTCAAAAAATATCCTGGTCACTTCCCGCTTCTTCACATTAAGGACATGAAGGACCATCCGCCGGTCAGCCATAAGCTCGACGCCCGCATGGGATTGTTTGCTCCGGTCGGTCAGGGCACGATCAACTGGAAGCGCATCTTCGCCGCTGCGCCGCAAGGCGGGATGCAGCACTTCTACGTGGAGCAGGATTATTGCGAACAGCCTCCGCTGGAGGCGATCAAGATCAGCTACGAGTATCTCAGCAAATTGAACGCATAACGGGGCGCGATCGAATTTCGGGCTCCCAATGACTGCGCCATTCGGCTGAAACGACCGGAGCCGCCACTCTGTTTAAATCGGATGGTTCCGCGCGCAGTCTATTCGGTGACGAGGCTCTTTCTTTTCTTCGACACGGCTCCTGCCTTGTCAAAGAAAAGTTTGCAGGTGAAGCCCGGCTCTTCAAAAACCCAACTGTCACTGGGCGCCTTCTCTGAGACGGGAATTCGTGAGCTCTGGGCCAGTTTCAGGATTTGATCTTTGGGCATGCCAACAGTGATGGAGTCACAGATTGAACGATTGTTCCAGTTCAGGTGTTCAGCCTGGGGTTGCGGGTTTTCAGCGGGCTTAATACTTGTTGGCTGAGTTCCAACAAGCTCACCCATTTTTCTGCGCCAGATTTCGCGCCCATCCGCCGTCATCGCCCGAATGAAACTGCCCTGCTGACACGCTTCCTCGTCGTAAAGATCAGGGCCGTTTGCAGTTGGCACGGCCTGCGTGATGTTAACGGATTTGCAGCCCGGCAATGGAGTGACCGACCAGATCTTCGTTCCGGCGGACAACCCCGCTCCGGAGCGTATCTCGATGCTGGCCTCGGCAGACTCGCCGTTGGCGTGGGCGGTTAACACTATACTCGCTGAGGGTTCTACCGCATTCACGACAGCCTCGTCGTCATTGGTTGTCAGTTTCGCGGCATCGTCGGACGAAATACTCCACTGCACTCCGTGCAGTATCCGTCCATCCTTCCCCACAGCGCGGAAGGTGCGCGTGTCGCCGACCAGCATGGTAGCTTCTGACGGAACTACAAGCACCGTGGGGACGTCTTGTGCGAGGCCAAGCCCAGAAATAAGGCTAAGCAAAATTGCTAATCGAAGAACAATGCAATTCATTCTCGCCATACCTGTATATCTCGTGTTGGTATGGTCGAGGGTACTCTGGTCAGGGTGAAATGGAGAAGTTACGGAAGAAACGGCACTATACCACCGCCCCGGCTTTTTGGTGTTAGCGACGCAAAAAGGCCGCAGCTTCGCTGCGGCCTTTGACCCAAACTCAAAAATCTTAGTGGCGCTTGCGCCCGCCTTTCTTCTTTGCGCTCTTCTTGCCGGCCTTTTTCTTTGCTGATTTCTTTTTGGCGGCTTTCTTCGGCGCTTTCTTTTTCGCGGACTTTTTCTTGGCCACCTTCTTTGGGGCCTTTTTCTTTGCGGCTTTGCGTGGTGCTCTCGATCCGCCTCCGCCACCGCCGCCAGTTGCGGGAGCTGGAGCCGGTGTGCTCATCGGCTCGGGCTCTTCCATCCCGCCGGATGGGGCTTCCGATTCTTCCTCTTCTTCTTCCTCTTCGTAATCTTCGTCGAGCGAGTCGCTGAAGCCGCCGGTATCGCCAAATTCGTCCGCTTCATCGTCACGCAGGTAGAGGGTTTCCTCGAAATTCATCTTTCCTCCTCAATTTTTCCGGACGCCTCGGCGCCGGTTTGCGCATACCTCGCGCGGGAAAATTAATAAAGACAAAACAAGCGACGGCGGATTATAACCAACTGCGAACACCATCGCAACCGATTTCAGATGCGCATGGATTTATGCGCGGAAAGATTTTATTGCGCAGGTCGGAAAAATTTTATTGCGCAGGAATCACCAGCACCATGCCGGGACGCAAGGTAGCGACATTCGAGTTGGTTTCTTTAATCGCCTTGACGCTCGTTCTGTAGTTGGTAGCGATCGAGTACAAAGTCTCGCCGCGCCGCACCGTGTGGTGGATTGGCTCCCCGCCGTTCTCGGCTACTAACCTGCTGCTGCGGTGCGACTTAGCAGCTAGCCGCTGCTCAGCTTCAACGGTCGGGCTCACCGGCAGATGAACATACAGCACTCGCCGTCCTGCGATACTATTTCCCTTGATGCGGTTCCAGCGGCGAATCGTGGCCGGTGCAACGCCGAGATTGTCGGAGACTCGTTGCAGCGTGTCGCCCCTGCGAATGTGATACACGGTAAGCCGTCGCGCATAAGTTTGAACATCGCCGCTATTGTGGCGTCCGGGAGGAATGGGAACGATCAGCTTCGCCCCGGGCTGGATCGTATCTGAAACGTCCAACTGATTTGCTTCGGCAATCGCCTTCATCGGCGTGCGGAACGTGCGCGCAATCGACATCAAAGTGTCGCCGCTCTCAACCGTGTGGTAGCGCCACCACAGGCGCATGTTCGGCGGAACGGCAGCAATCGCAGCGTCATATTTATCAGTCGTACCCGGCGGCAGGTGCAAATCGAAATGGCCCTGCGGAGTCGTCATTCGCAGCAGGCTCGGGTTCAACTCCTGCAGTTCTTCCGGCGTCGCATCCACGCATTCCGCCACCAGCCGCAGATCAACCGGGTAGCCGATCTTCACCGTGTCATACTTCATCGGCGGATCGGGAACCACGTCCTGCAGTCCATATTGCGCCGGATTCTTGGCCATTATGGTCTCAGCCAGAATGATGGGAACGTAATTCCTGGTTTCCTTCGGCAAAACGCCTCGGCGGTAGAGCTCCCAGAAATCGGCATAGCCAGTGCGCTTCACCGCATTCTGGATGGTGACCGGGCCGGAATTGTAGGCCGCCATGGCCAGGTACCAGTCGCCAAATTCGTTATAAAGGTCCTTTAAATGGTGTGCAGCCGCGCGGGTCGATTTTTCAGGGTCCTGACGCTCATCAATCCAGAGATCGCGATGCAGGTCATAGGCCCGGGCGCGGCTTCCCATAAATTGCCATATGCCCCGCGCTCCCGCTCGCGAAACCGCATAAGGATGGAACCCGGATTCCGCCTGCGCCAGATAAATCAAATCCTGCGGAACGCCTTCCTCTTTCAGGATGCTCTCAATCATCTCCCGATAACGCCCGCTCAGCGTAAGCCCATGCTCCAAGGTGCCGCGGCCGCGAGTCGAAAAATAATTGATATAGCTGGCCACCGGATCGGTCATCATCAGCGGCAAATCCGAGTGGGTGGCTTTGATTTCGGCCGTGGCTTTCGCCTTCAGGTTCTGGTCGACCGGGTAATTCGTAACTTCGTTGGCCTCATCGATTGGCGCCGGTTCAGCCTGTTGCTCGGGGCCGGCATCCGCCTGCTGCATAGCGGTGAGCTCCAGCTCATTCACGCTGTTCAGGATGCGGTCGAATTCCGGTTGGAAGCGCGGATCGTTCCGCAACTCGGCTGGACTTTCCAGAAGAATATTAAACGCCCGGTCAAAGTGCTCTTTCGCGGCATCCTTTTGGCCGGCATTGTATTGGTCGAGCCCCACCTGGTATTCCTTTTCGACCCTGGCAATCAGCTCGACAACCGGGTCCGGTTTGGCTTCGGTCTTTACTTGGGCCGGATTGGCCTTGGCTGTAGCCTCCGGGGCCGTGCTTTTAGCCACAACCGACTTGTCCTGGCTCTTCTGCTGAATGGGCGGCGGGGCCATCTTGGACGGCGGCAGCAGGTGCGAGGCAGGCTTCTGCGCGCTTTGGCAGCCGACGCCAAATAGCACCGCAGAGGCGGCGATCAGGATTGAAAAACGCGAAATTCTCATTATCCTTCTATGACTTACGTTTGCGCCGCTTATCTCGGGAACTACGAAATCCTACTCTTCTGCCTTTGGACGGGTCAACGGCAAATCGGGTTTTCTGAAGTTACTTCAGGAATATGCCGGAAGACAGTAACCAGGCGTCGGGCGTCAGGCGTCAGGGTTTAGGACCGTCACGCTGGTTTGGGCCCCACAACTCGTCTGAGTCCCCATAAATCCATTCTTTTGGTCTTAAAAGAGCGACGAAGATGAGCCTGATGCCTCGAGCCTAGAGCCTGAGTCCTGATTCACGAAGCCGAGGTCCGGTGTTACCGCATCGAAGTCTCGACATCAAGAAAAGAGGAGTCTTCCATGGCCGAAGCAGTTCAAAATCAATGCGCTCACCCTCAATGTACCTGCCCGGTTCCGGCGGGTGAAAAGTATTGCAGCCAGGCATGTTCCGACTCCGCTACAAGCGGCAGCGGTAGTGACCGGTGCAACTGTTCGCACCCGCAATGTGCCAGCGCAATAGCAGCTTAGCAACCTGATAATCTGAAATTGGCAGCCGCACTCTCGGCTTGGGCTGAAGGGATAGCTGTGTCCTTCAGCCAGCTCAGTCGATCTGCCGAGCTTGATGGCCACTTTGTCTCAACCAAGTACGGGCATAAAACCGCCCCCAGGTCACGCCCGCAAGACGCAAATCCTTGTAGTAGCTGTAATTCTTACCAACGTTCTCGGGAACGTCTCTCTCAGTCATGGAATGCATCAGGTGGGCCGGATCGTCTCCGCCTCGCCGCTTGACTACCTGCGCGCCTTCGCCAATCCCTGGACGATCTTGGGGATCTGCATTCTCGTGATCTGGATGCTCACTGACCTCGCACTGCTCAGCCGTGCCGATCTCAGCTTTGTTCTCCCTGTGACGGCAAGCGGATATGTGCTGGTCGCAATCACCGGACATTTCCTGCTGCATGACCACATCAGCTGGGAGCGATGGACGGGAATTATTCTGATCACATTCGGTGTCATTCTGGCGGAGGAAACTCCGGACCGCACCACCAAAATCACTCAGGAGCAGCAGCCATGAGATGGATTCTGGTCGGGATCATCGCGCTCTGCAACACCTTGGGCGATGTACTGAACACCGCGGGCATGAAGCGTCAAGGCGAAGTCGAAGACCTGCGGCCGAGCGCCTTCGGCAGAATGGTGAAACGCATTTTCCACAACCCGCTGGTGCTGGGCGGGTTCGCCGCCATGGCCGTCTCTTTCTTCGCGCTGTTGTCGTTGCTCTCGATCACGACCGTAAGCTTCGCCGTTCCCGCAACCGCGATCAGCTACCTGCTCGAGACTCTGTTGGCAAAGTACATCCTTGGCGAAGACGTGCGCTGGCGTCGCTGGGCCGCAGCTACCCTGGTTGCGTTTGGCGTTTTGCTGCTCTCGTTCTAGGAATGGCCCGCCTTGCTGCGCGTGGGCCGAGCCAGCTTCTTACCAGTTCACCTTCAACCCAAACTGAATCTGCCGCGGATCGTATGCCGCGGTCGGCTGTCCGGCATTGGTGAACAGCGGGCTCACCGCCGCCACATTGAAACGGTTCGCGATGTTGAAAACATCAACCGAGGCTTCGAGACTCATGCGCTCGGTGAACGCGATCCTGCGAGCGACACGAATGTCGTTGAAGACGGTCCACGGCGTCACTCCTGCATTGCGCCCGAGGTCGCCGTCAAGCGAAAGCAGGCTGCCGTTGAAGTCGAAGATGCACGGCTCCTGAAAGACGCCCGTCGGCGAAAACTTCGAACTGACTCCGCCGCCACATGCTGGATTCACGAACGTGTTCGGCCTGCCTGTCAATGACGAGAGCTGCAGGTTGTCGTCGTTGCCGGTAAGGATGTTGAATGGCCGTCCGGAGCTGAACTCAATCAGCGGAGCGATCGTCCAGTCGCTGAGCAATTTGCCCGCGAATCCGTCGCCAAGAATTTTCCCCGTCTGGTATACGCCGCTGAACACAAATCGGTGGCGCTGATCAAAGGTGGAGGAAGAGCGGTCGAGATAAGGATAGTAGCTGTCCTGCGGCGTCAGCGTCGATTGCAAGTCGGTGGAATCATCGATCGCGTGCGACAGCGTGTAGGAGGCCAGGAACTCATAGTGTCCTCCAAATCGCTTGCGCAGGTTGGCGCTGAAGCCGTTGTAATCGGAGCTGCCGTTGGAGTAGTTGGCGTCCATGTCTCCGAATGGAACGCAATTATTAAATGAAGTCAGGGGGTCGCACGCGGTGTTGAATCCTTGCCCCTTCAGGCTTTGGACAATTTGCTCAGCCAAAGCCACACAGGCACTCCCGCCCTGCGCAATGTACGCTCCGGCGATCGAAGGATTGATTCCGCTTGGTCTGAAAAAGTTCATCAGGGAAGAATCAACATAAGGCGCGCCGGTGCTGGTTGCCCCGCAGCTGGAGACAGTGAATGGACTTGCCGGAGTTTGTCCCGCTGCCAGCGCATTCTCAAAATTCTTCACCATCAGATCGCCGCGAATCGTGTTCGCGTTGATCGGCCGATTCAGATGGCGGCCACCATTGAAGTTGTATGCGAGATCAAGCGCAAACCCGTGGCCGAGATCGCGTTCGATCGAGAAATTCACCTGCTGCGCGTATGCGTAAACGAAATTGTCGGCCTGCGGATATCCGAACGGCTGAAAACCGAGCGGCAGGAACGTCGTCGGGTTCACATAGTTCTGGCCGAGGAATATGGAGTTCGAAGCTGCGCTTACCCCGCAACTCGTGGTCCCATTGCAGGCGAAGCGCTGCTGGTTTGGAGAGTAGTTCAGCAATCCCAAAACTGCCGGATTCTGAGTGGGCGAGCAAGGAGAACTAACCGACCCATTCGGCCCAGGAACCAGGCCTTGGAATAGGGTGATTGCGTTCAGGTTCGCGGGATTGCCCGCTCCGCCGCACGTGCTTGTACCTCCGAATGCCAGCTGTCCGCTGGTCGAACCATCAGACGCGTCGCCAAGAAAATAAAGCCCGAGCAGCGGGTGATCATAAAAAATTCCATAAGAAGAGCGGATCACCGTCTTTCCATCGCCCTTCGGGTCCCAAGCAAATCCTATGCGCGGCTGGAAGTTATTGGTATCAGTCTGAATACCCTTCTGCAGCTTCAGGAACTGATAACCAGTCGCCGCCAGACCCGTCGGTGCCGTAAACTTCGGCGGAATTTCCACGTCGTAGCGAACTCCGTAGTTAAGCGTAAGATTGTGCCGTACCCGCCAGGAATCCTGCCAATACACACCGATCGGATAATTATTGAACGAGTCGCTGGGGCTGCCGAGACCCTGAACATAATCACCAGGAATACCAGCTCCATAGGCCTGCACGGGAGAAAGGCCGGGAAAATCCGGCAAAGCGCCTGGCCCAGGGTTCACAAACCCAAATGCGGCAACCGTGGAGGCGCTGACCGCGCCGAAATCGTACACCCCGCCGTAGTTAACCGTGAAAATCGCCTTGGTCGGAATGTAATTGAAGTCAGCGCCGAGCTTGGTGTTGTGCTGTCCCAGCGTCCAAGAAAAATTGTCGGTGAACTGGTAGCGCTGCTCGGTTCTCTGAATGTACGAATAAGGCTCCCGCCCGAAGAATGCGAATCCGGGAATATTGACCGCCGGATCGGAGCCGCCGGGAATCGCGGTGTTGTAGAAGTACGATAATCCGCGCCGCGCGTACTGAAACATGAACTGGTTCAGTTTATTTCCGCTGATCGTCCACGCATCCTGCACCACACCGGCCACGTCGCGATAGGTCTGCTCGGAAGTTCTAGAGTACGAATTTTGCCCGAATGGCTGATCCTCACCGTTGACCTCAATTCCGGTTACGGTGCTGGGGCTGACGTTCGTACGCAACGTCAGTCGATTGCTGCTGCTGAAGTTGTGGTCAATGCGGAACGAGTACAAGCTGGTGCCTTCAAATACCGGAAAGTTGCCGACTTGCGAAGCCAGACTCTGGTATGACACAGGCACGAAGCAGGGTGGCGCAGAGCAGGTGGTGATAAATCCTCCCACTCCTGGAATTCCACCCGTAATGCTTGTCGGCCAGGCGCCGTGAACCGCCAT
>DATIYR010000046.1:0-4768 GCA_035517535.1 Terriglobales bacterium | reverse complement strand
TTCGCCAACGCACGAAGGGTGTTTCGGTAGCGGGACATAATAGCCTCTATCTTTTCCATCTGCTTTTCAAAATCCGGATCGTAGGTCGTGAGCCGATAATCGCCGGCTGCTCCCTCGATAAGGAACAGTTTCTCTCCGTCGCCGGTTTGCAGACGAGTGATCACTTCTTTGGGCAGGACCACCCCAAGCGAGTTACCGAATTTGCGGACTTTGAGTTCGACCATATTGAAAAGCCTCAATGTTATTACAATTGTAATAACGTGGGCGACTGGCGTCAAGGGTGAGTTAAGACGGATTACGCGCTGGCCGCTTCCGTGCTTCCGAGCGGCAGGAAGTATTGTGTGCCTTTGATCGGCTCGGAGACCTTGCGCAGCAACTCCTGCAAGTCTTCGTTGCGCTCCACGAAGTCGATCTCGGAGGTGTTTACGATCAGGAGATCAGACGACGTGTAGTGAAAAAAGAAGTGTTCGTAGGCTTTGACCACTTCCTGCAAATATTCCTCGCTGATTGCCTTCTCACCCGCCACGTTTTTTTTCTTCAGCCTTTTCTTCAGGACCTCGGGCGTGGCTTGTAAATAGATCACCAGATCGGGCGTGGGCAGCAGATCGCGAAAATAATTGTAGTAACGGTTGTAGGTATCGAGTTCCTGATCGTTCAGGTTGAGGTAGGCGAAAATTTTGTCTTTCTCGAAGATGAAATCGGAGACCACGAGTTTGTGCGAGGCGGCCACGTCCAAATCGCGCAACTGCTCGAAACGCTGAACCAGAAAGGTGAACTGGGCCTGAAACGCCGCGCCCGGCTCGCCCTCATAAAACGGCTGCAGAAAAGAATTCTGCTCGGGATCGGTTACGCGCTGGGCATTGAGCCGCTCGGCGAGAATGTTGGACAGTGTGCTCTTGCCGACTCGGATGGGGCCTTCCACTGCAATATACCGGGGGAGATCGAAAAGCTTGGCCATGAAGGTGAGGTCGCTTTTGAGAATATCCCGAGCGCAAGATGCGCGCAATTGAGGAAGAAGTTAACACCGATTGAATCGTTCAATCATTCGGCCATTGAGACATTTAGAATCCGAAGGTGCTGGGATTTGCGATTACAGGGGCTGCAGCGACCGGCGTGGTTGCGGCTGGATATCAGACCATGGCGCCCACGGGACAGTGGTATGGCCGGGCATTTTGCCGGACGCGGCGCGGATCGAGGCACATTGCGTTGACCTTCGATGATGGGCCGAACGATCCGCACACCTTCAAGCTGCTCGAGGTTCTTTCGAAGCACAACGTTCATGCGACCTTTTTTCTGATCGGGCGATATGTTCGGCAGCGGCCGGATATTGTGGTTGAAATCGTCAACCGGGGGCACACCATCGGCAATCACACGTTTACGCATCCGTTGCTGACGTTACAGCCCCGACCGCGGATTCGTGACGAAATCGTGCGGTGCAGCGAGGCGATCAACGATGCGGTTGGTGCGCATTCAAATCTATTTCGTCCACCGTGGGGCGGCCGGCGGCCAGGATTGTTTGCGCTGGTCCGCGAATTAGGTCTTGAGCCAGTGATGTGGAATATCACTGGATATGACTGGAATGCGCCGTCGGCGGAGTCTATTCAACACAAGGTTGCGCCGAAACTTCGTGGCGGAGATGTGGTTCTTTTGCACGATGGCGGACACAAATTATTCGGCACAGATCGATCGAAGACGGTCGAAGCGGTCGATCGCATTCTCGGGGAATGTGGGGACCGGTATGAGTTTGTAAGCATTCCGGAAATGATGCGGCAATGCGGCAAGCCGCAACTCGCCGATTCCGAGCGTAGTCCGTAAGATCCAGGTCCAGCGGCAATTGGGACCAGGAACAAATCTGTACTTCTTCACGTACCCCCATATGGGCGTGCTCCCGGCTCACGTTCCGCCCGGGCGAGCGTCCAAACACCGTGACTTTAGGCGATCTCATCCGCGACGTGTTTCGTACCTTGTGGGCGCACAAGCTGCGTACTTTCCTGACCATGTTTGGCATCGCGTGGGGCATTGTATCTATCGTGCTCATGGTCGCGGCCGGCGAAGGATTGCGCAAAGGTCAGGAAGAGCAATCGAAGACGCTTGGAAAGGACATCATGATCGTCTTCCATGGGCGCACCAGCCTGCAAGCGGGCGGAACACGCGCCGGGCGAATCGTGCACTGGGAAGATGCGGATGTGCAAGCGGTGCAAACCCAGGCGCCGGATTGCCAGTACGCCATTCCGGAGCTGGAGCAAGGCGACGTTCGCACGCACAGCAATTACAACAATGCAGCTTTTTTGGTGACGGGCTCGTACCCGGAGTTTGGCGACATTCGCAGCCTAACGATTGGGTCGGGACGTTTCTATAACTGGGATGACGAACTCGCCGGGCGGCGTGTGGCTTTCCTCGGGACCGACGCGGCCAAGCAACTGTTTCCTGAAGGCCGAAATCCGCTGGGCGAAAATGTGTACTTGAACGATATACCGTATCTCGTGGTCGGGGTAATGGCCAGGAAGAAGCAGGATTCGAGTTACGACGGCTGGGATGTGAACAAAGTCTTCGTGCCATTTTCGGCGATGCGCCGCGATTTTCCCGATAAGCCTCCGGGGACGGCGCAAACTTTCGACCAGATGCTGGTGACGCCGCGCTCAGTCGAGCAGCATGAGGCTTGCAAGCAGGAAACGCGAGTGGCGCTGGCGCGCATGCACGGTTACGACCCGAACGACAAGGAAGCGTGTCCGATCTGGGACACGGTGCAGGAGGCGAAAGCGTTTAACCAGATGACCGACGGCATGAAATATTTTTTGGGCGCGGTCGGGTTTGTGACGCTGTTTTTAGGCGGACTCGGCGTGATGAACGTAATGATGGTGGCGGTGCGCGAGCGGACGCGTGAAATCGGAGTGCGCAAGGCGCTGGGCGCAAAGTCGGAAGCGATCCTAAAGCAGTTCTTTGTGGAGGCCATGATCATCGCGCTGGTGAGCGGCGGGGTCGGACTGGGGGTTGCGTATGGGCTTTGCTGGCTTGTGGACCTGCTTCCTATGCCGGATTTTTTTGCCGGGCTGATTCCGACCTGGAGTTCCGGGCTGCTGGCGTGCGCGATGCTGGGCGGAACGGCAGTAATTTCGGCGCTGTACCCGGCGCGCAAAGCGGCGTCGGTCGATCCGATTGAGGCGTTGAGGTTTGAGGCGGGGGGATAAAAGTGGTTCGTGATTCGTGGCTCGTGGAAAACACACCCTAAACGCACGAGCCACTAGTCACGAGTCACTTTTCTTATGTTGAGTGAAATTATTCTCGAAGCCTGGGTGGCGTTGAAGCGCAACTACACGCGCAGCTTTCTCACCATGCTGGGCATTGTGTGGGGGATTGCGACGGTGACCCTGCTGATCGCTTACGGCAGCAGCTTCCGGCACATCCTGGTGAGCGGGTTCGACGCGTTCGGGAAAAGTGTGGTCATCTGCTGGCCGCAGCAGACGAGCGAACAACCGGGTGGGCAGCGCGCGGGCAAAAAAGTTGTGCTTGAGAAGGCGGACATAGACATGATCAAAGCCACCGCGCCGCTTGTGAAATATGCCTGTCTCGAAACCGTGCGGCGGCCGAGCATTCAATATGACGACCGCATGGTGGGAACGGACCCGGTGCGCGGAGTTTGCCCAGAGTACGGCGAGATGCGAAACGAAGTGCCGGAGGAAGGGCGCTGGATCGACGCAGAAGATGAACTGGAACGGCGGCGCGTGATTTTCCTAGGCGGCAAATTGAAAGAAGACCTGTTCAGCGGGCGGCCGGCGGTAGGCGAAACGGTACTGGTGCAAGGCGTGCGCTTCACCGTGATCGGAGTGATGGCGCGCAAAATCCAGCTCAGCAATTATTTTTCGAGCGACGACGATTCCTCCTGGATTCCATACTCAACCGCCGGGGATCTGTGGAATACGCGCTACGCGGCAGTGCTTGTCTTTGAGCCGATTGCGCCGCAATTCGAAAAGAGAGCGATGGCGCAGGTCTTGGCCGCGATCGCAACCCGACAGCAGTTCTCGCCGACTGATCCGAAAGCCCTGCAGATGTTCGGGCGCGATGAATTCCGTCCGGTCATCGACGCGCTCACGATTGGACTTCAAGTATTGCTGACATTTATCGGGACGCTGACGCTCGGAATCGGCGGTGTGGGCGTGATGAACATCATGCTGGTTTCAGTCGACGAGCGAATTCGCGAAATTGGTTTGCGGCGAGCGCTGGGCGCGAGGAAGGTGCACATCAGGCTGCAGTTTTTGGCTGAGACACTTCTGATCATGTTCATGGGCGGAGCGATTGGCGTGCTGGTTTCCTACGCGGTCGCAGCGGCGGTGGGAACGCTGCCACTGATGGGACCTCTTTTCGAGGACACATCGGGTAAGGGCGACATTCATCTGCAGATTTCTCTTATGACGCTGGCGGTCTCGACGGTTGTGCTGCTTCTCGTTGGGGTGATCAGCGGGCTGGTTCCGGCGCTGCGGGCATCGAAGCTCGATCCGGTGGAAGCGCTGAGGTACGAGTAGACGGTATCTGGGCGTGTGGAGCCGTTGATGGCCGAAATCGAGTAGTTCTAACGTGTGATTTGAACCGCAACTACGCTACGGTCCGAAGTTTCCCAGGCATGAAGTGATATGGCGGCCAGGGACCGCTGACCGATACTTCGCAATCCTTTAATTGTTTGAGGGCGCTGCTATACCGGTTCTGATATTTCTCTACGGATTTTGAATCGATCAAGTGGGCGATATCGATGAGCATTCCGTCGGTGTTGACC
>DATIYR010000045.1:0-8508 GCA_035517535.1 Terriglobales bacterium | reverse complement strand
AGCAACACGGGCGCGAGATCGATGCCTTTCTCGGTCAGGCAGTAAATGATCTTTCGACCGTCGGATTCATCCTGCTCGGTCGTGATAATCCTTGCCGCTTCCAGGCGCTGCAATCGCTCGGAAAGAATATTTGTCGCTATCCCTTCACCGGATTCTTGAAACTCTTTGAAGGTTTGCAGCCCGCGCACCATGAGATCGCGGATGATAAGCAAAGACCATCGGTCGCCGAAAATCTCCAGCGACATGCTTACCGGACAACCGGATCGTGGTTTGGTTTTCGACTTCGCCGCCACTGCCGAACACCTTAGCAAAACTAACTTTTAAAATGCAAGCAAGTTCTTCTCGCGACCGCTACAGCGGCGTGTTCGGGATGACATCATTCGAATCTTTAGTTGGTGATGTTACTCAGTTGTTTTGGAAATTTTTGCTAATGGCGGTTGGAACTTCACTCTCGCCAGGGAAAAGATATTGGCTGATGAGCGCCTCAACTCTCGACCAGACTTTCGGATCGCACTCGATGGATGTGTGTCCCTTCATAAAATGCCGGGCAAACCAGGGATAGCTTGAGCAAGCGGCCGGCTGCCTGGCATAGTTAAACCGGAAGTCGCCAAGAATTTCTGTGTGAGCTGGGTCGGCCGCAATGATCGTTCTTTCCCCATGGAGCGCGCCCCCGGTCTGATAAAAATTCACGGCCCGGGCCACATTGGCTGGAATTAGGTGATCATCCTGCCCGGGTTTGGAAATACTATCCACCTGAATGGTGAGCAGAACTGGGATGTGGTCCTTTTGGAGATCTCGCGCTAGCGCCAACGCCGCCGAAGCGCCCCAGCTGTGGCCGTAAATGATGATCCTCGCATCGCGCCTTTCAGAATCGGAGAGGCTGCCGTCCCGGTCGCCGTCGAGCCATTTCAGAATGGCTGCATGAGCATCCCGCAAATGATGATTTTGGAATATGGCGATGTGAGCACGGTCGCCATAGTCGCCGCGAAGCTTCTCCGCCAATTGCACCTCGGAGTGGCGGAGGTCGTCGCGGTGAACGAATCCGCCAACAAAACCCACCACAATGGCTCGATCAGAACTGGGAGCGGAGGTCGGGGCGGGAGTGTCCGCTGGGTAAGCGAGGCTGCTCGCCAGCGTGAGCATAAAAATCAATCCGAAGCTTTTCGGCAAAATCCCCCTCATGTGAGCGTCAAGGGAGATTTGACGGCTGGTAGAAATCTGCGGCTTATGAGCCGATAGCATAGCCCCACTTGAGCGAGATGCAAATTCTATGCCAATGGGTGCTTATCTGGAAGAGCATTGCAAATGGCTGAATTGGTTTGAGATGCTGGCGTGCAAGCGCCGCAAATGCGGCGGGCTTTCATCACCTCGGGTATGCGGAGTTTTTCAACTGTAGAAATTTAGTTTCCTGCTTCGATGCTTGCGTCGCCGCGCCGGACTTAGGGCAAAAAAGACTCTCCGCGTTTGGTACGCAACCTTGGATTAGCGCGCAAGTCCGCCAAAAGTCCCCTTCGAAGCTTGCGCGCGGCCGCGCTGCTATCTATAATAAAAAGTGTACCGATTCAGTCCTATATAAGATTGGACGCGGTTAAGCGGGTTTTCCGGGCATTTCTCGCATGATTCGACTAGGCAAATTGACGGATTATGGGCTGGTGTTGATGAGTTATGTCGCCAAAGCTGACGAGCACAGTCTGCACACGGCGCGTGGGTTGGCCGCGAAATCCAAGCTGCCTCTGCCTACGGTGAGCAAACTTTTGAAGATTCTTCTGCAGAGTGGGTTCCTGGTTTCACACCGCGGCATTAAAGGCGGTTACAGTCTCTCCCGTGATGCCCGCGAGATTTCGGTTGCGGAGATCATCTCTTCGCTTGAGGGCCCGATCGGCTTGACCGAATGCACCACCGATGTTTCCGGATTGTGCGACTTGGAGCCCTCCTGCCCCATCAAAAGAAATCAGCAGATGATCAGCCAGGTTGTGCGGGGCGCACTAGAGAAGCTGACCCTCGCGGACCTGATCCATCCATCTTTGCAACTGATTGCAATCCGGGACGCACGCGGCAGACTGGTCCCCGGCCTCAGCCGAATTTCTGGGAGCACGCAATGAGCACGAACGTTGATACAATTCGCGACCTAGCCCAGCAGGAGTACAAGTGGGGCTTCGTCACAGACATCGAATCCGAGCGGATACCGAAGGGCCTGAACGAAGATATTGTTCGCCTGATCTCGGCCAAGAAGCACGAGCCGGAGTTCATGCTGGAGTGGCGGTTGAAGGCGTATCGCCACTGGGCGTCGCTCGAAAAGGCCGAAGCTGAGCCCAAGTGGGCGAACGTGCACTACCCGCCGATCAATTACCAGGACATTTACTACTATTCCGCGCCCAAGCAGAAGGCAAAGCTCGAGAGCCTGGACGAGCTTGATCCAGAGATTCTGCGGACCTACGAAAAGCTGGGCATTCCGCTGCAAGAGCAAAAGATGCTCGCCGGAGTCGCGGTCGATGCAGTGTTCGATAGCGTTTCAGTCGCAACCACGTTCAAGGCGAAGCTCGCGGAGTTGGGAATTATTTTCTGTTCGTTTTCAGCGGCGGTTCGCAATCACCCTGGTCTCGTTCAGAAACATCTGGGGTCGGTCGTTCCTTACACCGACAATTTCTTTGCTTCACTGAATTCGGCAGTATTCAGCGACGGCTCGTTTGTGTATGTTCCGAAAGGTGTGCGTTGTCCATTGGAGCTTTCGACATACTTCCGCATCAACGCGGCTGAAACTGGACAGTTCGAGCGCACGCTGATCATTGCCGACGAAGGCGCATACGTCAGCTATCTTGAAGGCTGCACCGCGCCGATTCGTGATGAGAATCAATTGCACGCTGCCGTTGTTGAGTTGATCGCGCTCGACGACGCGCAGATCAAGTACTCAACCGTGCAGAACTGGTATCCCGGCGATAAGCATGGCAAAGGCGGAATCTACAACTTCGTCACCAAGCGTGGTAGCTGCCGCGGCGTGAACTCGAAAATTTCGTGGACGCAGGTAGAGACGGGCTCGGCAATCACCTGGAAATACCCAAGCTGCATCCTGCAGGGCGACAACTCTGTCGGCGAATTCTACTCCGTCGCGCTAACCAACAACTACCAGCAGGCCGATACCGGCACGAAAATGATCCACATTGGCAAGAACACGAAGAGCACAGTGGTGTCGAAGGGAATCTCGGCCGGACATGGGCAGAACACGTACCGTGGCCAGGTGAAGATCATGAAAGGCGCGAGCGGCGCGCGCAATTACACACAATGCGACTCGCTCCTGATCGGCGATCAGTGCGGCGCACACACATTCCCCTACATCGATGTCCGCAATTCGAGCGCGCGCATGGAGCACGAAGCTTCGACTTCAAAGATCGGCGAGGACCAGCTCTTTTACCTGCGTCAGCGCGGACTGAAGACCGAAGACGCGGTTTCGATGATCGTGAACGGATTCTGCAAGCGCGTCTTTCGCGAATTGCCGATGGAGTTCGCGGTGGAAGCGCAGAAGCTACTGAGCGTGAGCCTCGAAGGCAGTGTGGGATAGTGGGAACGTACGGCAGAGTAATGCGTAGGTTGAAGGTGAAGAGTACCGCTGCACGTACGAATTCGAGAGTGGAGGTTCAGAGCCTACGCGAGGTGGTTTCATGCCCGAACTGCGGTGGACACTGGTTGTTCAGCCATCCCAACGCGCGGCGCATTCAGTGCCATGATTGTGGTTGCACTGTCGAAGAGGTTAAAGCTTTGCCAGATTGTAGACGCAGTGGAAGTTTTGAGGCGTGAGACAAAATTATGAGCCTGCTGGAAATCAAGAACCTGCACGTCAAGGTCGATAATCACGAAATCCTGAAGGGAATTAACCTCACGGTAAATGCCGGAGAGGTGCATTCGATCATGGGCCCGAATGGATCGGGCAAGAGCACATTGGCACAAGTGCTGGCGCGCCGCGAAGCTTATGACGTGACCGAAGGCAAGATCCTCTACAACGGCAAAGATCTGCTCGAAATGAAAGCTGAAGACGCGGCCTGCGAAGGCGTGTTTCTGGCGTTTCAATATCCCGTCGAGATCCCCGGAATTGGCAATGCATATTTCATGCGCTCAGCATTGAACGCGATCCGCAAATATCACGGCCAGGACGAAATGGATGCCATGGATTTTCTGCCGCTCTTCCGCGAAAAGATGAAGCTGCTCGAAATGGACGAGAAGCTGCTGAATCGATCGGTCAATGAAGGCTTCTCAGGGGGCGAGAAAAAGCGGAACGAAATTCTGCAGATGGCGGTGCTCGAGCCGAAGCTCGCGATTCTCGACGAAACGGATTCAGGTCTTGACATCGACGCGCTCAGGATCGTCGCTAAAGGTGTGAACACGCTGCGCAGTCCGGAGCGGGCGATGATCGTGGTCACCCATTATCAGCGGTTGCTCAATTACATTGTTCCGGATTTCGTGCACGTGCTGGTCAACGGCCGCATTGTGCGCTCCGGCGGGCCTGAGCTTGCACTGGAGCTCGAAGAAAAGGGCTACGCCGAAGTAGAAGGCGAAACTCGGCAGGCGGCGTTGGCGTAAGGAAAAAAAGACTGTGATTACCGCGACCGAGCAGTTACGAACTTATCTCGACAGCTTCACCGAGCTGCAGAAGCGCCTGGCAGCACAGACTTTGTGGCTGCGCCATTTGCGCGAAGATGCATTCGCCCGCTTCTGTGAAGTTGGATTTCCCACCACTCACGACGAAGACTGGCGCTTTACCAACGTTTCCGCCATCGCGAACACCCCGTTTGAGTTGCCGGGCACGGGTTTTGTTTCACTACGGGAGTTCGGCCAATTCAAAGCCGACGGCCTGGCGCATCGGCTGGTTTTCGTGAATGGGCGATTGAATCGCGAACTTTCATCGCTTAAGGCTCTGCAACCGGGAATTACGGTGGGAAGTCTGGCTGAGCGAATTGAGACAGATGCAGACCGACTGGCACCGCATCTCGGTCGCTATCTGAATATTCAGCGCGATGCTTTTTCTGCGCTGAATACAGCTTTTCTTGAAGACGGCGCCTACATTCACGTTCGTAAGAGCGTGGTGTCCGAAACTCCGATACACCTTCTTTTCGTCTCAACTGCGACCGAGCAGCCGGTTATGACGCATCCCCGTAACCTCGTCGTAATTGAGCACGAAGCGCAGGCAACCATCGTGGAAGATTACGTTTCGGTCGGTGAGAGCGTCGCGTTCTGTAACACCGCGACCGAACTCGTAGTCGGCGAAAACGCGGTTGTCTCGCATTACATGATCGAGCGCGAGCACAAGAAGGCTTTCAATGTTTCTACGCTGCGCATTCAGCAGGGAAGAAGCGCGAACGTTTCATCGCACTCGGTTCTGCTCGGCGGCGGACTGGTACGGAACAATGTGCATCCTGTGCTCGCGGGTGAAGGGTCGGAATGTCTCATCAATGGACTCTTCATCGGAGATGGCCGCCAGCATCTCGACAACTACATGCTGGTCGAGCACGCCAGCCCGCATTGTGGCAGCCGCCAGTTCTATAACGGCATCCTTGATGATCACGCACACGGTGTCTTTCACGGCCGCATCATCGTTCACAAAGACGCGCAGAAAACCGACGCCAAGCAGACCAACCGCAACCTGCTGCTCTCTGATGACGCGCGAATCGACACCAAGCCCCAGCTTGAAATCTATGCCGACGATGTGAAGTGCACGCACGGCGCGACCATTGGCCAAATCGAAGAGAATGCATTGTTTTACCTACGCTCGCGTGGAATCGATGAAATCTCCGCTCGAAGATTGCTTCTGCTCGCATTTGCGAATGAGTGCTTGGATCGCATGGCCGCAAGTCCTGCCCGCGATCACGTAGAAGCTTTAATTCACGATCATCTCGCGACGTTGGCGGGGTCAGCGCGGACACGAGTCGCCGCGGAGCACGACTTGGGGAGAAGTTTTGAGGAGGTTGGATGACAACAGCGGCAAAACTCCCCCAAGCTGAACAAGCATCAACGTCGCGCTCCGCCAGGATTGACATAGACAAAATCCGGCGCGACTTTCCGATCCTTGCCCGCGATGTGCGCGGAAAAAAATTGGTCTATCTCGACAATGCCGCAACCTCGCAGAAGCCACGGGCAGTGATCGAACGGATTGTCAAGTACTACGAACAGGAAAACGCCAACATTCACCGCGGCGTGCATTTCCTTTCTGAATTGGCAACCAGAGAACACGATTGCGCCCGCGAAGCGGTAAAGGAATTTGTTAATGCCGGCAGCACGCGCGAAATCATCTTCGTTCGCGGGACGACGGAGGCGATCAACTTAGTGGCGCAAACTTACGGCCGCGCAAATGTAGGCGCGGGAGACGAAGTGCTCATCACCGCGATGGAGCACCACTCGAACATCGTCCCCTGGCAAATTCTCTGCGAAGAAAAAGGCGCGCAGCTACGAGTTGCTCCAATTAATGACGACGGCGAGCTTCTTGTCGGCGAACTTCATAAATTAATCTCGCCGCGTACGAAGATCATCGCTCTGGCGCATGTTTCGAACGCCCTCGGAACTGTTAATCCGGTCAAGAAGATCATCGATTGTGCGCATTCGAAAAACATCCCTGTGCTGATCGACGGCGCACAGGCCGTTCCGCACATGAAGGTTGACGTGCAGGAGCTTGGCGCGGATTTCTACACCTTTTCCAGCCACAAGATGTTCGGGCCCATGGGAATTGGCGTACTGTATGGCAAAGCCGAACTTCTCGAAGCCATGCCGCCGTACCAGGGTGGCGGAGATATGATCAGCTCGGTCACATTCGAGAAGACAACCTACAATAAGCTTCCTTTCAAATTCGAAGCCGGTACTCCGGACGTTGCCGGCGCAATCGGACTGGGTGCGGCGATCGAGTATTTGAACCAGATCGGAATGGACAAGATCGAGAAGTATGAGCACGAATTGCTTGCGTATGCGATCGAGCAAGTTTCGTCGATTCCGGGCGTGCGGCTGATCGGTACTGCGAAGGCGAAGACGGGCGTGTTGTCGTTCATCATCGAAGGCGTTCACCCGCACGATGTCGGGACCATACTTGACCAGGAAGGCATTGCAATCCGCACCGGCCACCACTGTGCGCAGCCGATCATGGACCGCTTCGGAATTCCCGCGACAGCACGTGCTTCATTTGCCTTTTACAACAGAAAAGACGAGGTCGACGCGCTCGCTGCCGGAATCCGAAGGGTTCAGGAGGTCTTTAATTAATGCCTGAGCTGCGCGAACTTTACCAGGAAGTAATTCTCGAGCACAGCAAGGCCCCGCGCAATTACCGTCAGCCTGCGACGGTGAACCAGAAGGCGGAGGGATTCAATCCGCTCTGCGGAGATCGCTTTATGGTTTATTTAGATGTTGAAGGCGATGAGATTCGCGACATTGGTTTTCAAGGATCGGGTTGCGCAATTTCGAAAGCCTCAGCCTCGATGATGACCCAAGCAGTAAAAGGGAAGAGCCGGGAAGAAGTGCGGAAGCTGTTCGAAACATTTCACAAACTTGTAACAACCGGTGAAACAAACGGCAATCGCGACGACCTCGGTAAGCTCGCTGTGTTCTCCGGCGTCTCCGAGTTTCCCGTCCGCGTGAAATGCGCGACTCTCGCGTGGCATACTTTGCAAGCCGCGCTCGAAGGTAAGCAGGACACCATTTCGACAGAATGAAAGAATCATGACCGCCAGCCACACCAATCTGAGCCGCACGGTTGAAGTGATCGAGATTCCCAGCGGGATGGTTAGCACGCTGCCCGAGGGAACGCCCGTGCGAATCATGCAATCGCGGGGCGATAGCTATACCGTTTGGACCGACTACGGCCAGATGTACCGCATTGACGGCAGGGATGCGGATGCGATTGGCATCCAGACTTCATCGGAAACCGCCCAGGCCGAACAAGACAGCCGCGAATTCAGCGACCAGATGGTCTGGGACGTTCTGAAAAGCGTTTACGACCCTGAAATCCCCGTCAACATTGTTGACCTCGGACTAATTTACTCTTGCAAGATTGTGCCGGTCGATCAGAACTCACGCAAGATCGACATCCAAATGTCGATGACCGCTCCCGGCTGCGGCATGGGCAATGTGCTCAAAGCTGACGTAGAGAACCGACTCTCACGCTTGCCATCGATCAAGGACGTCCACGTCGAGGTGGTCTTCGATCCTCCCTGGGACATGAGCCGCATGTCGGAAGCCGCGCGGTTGCAACTCGGATTCTGATCCTGTTCCTTCTGTGATCTGCTCGGTATAACTGTGTGCGCCCTGTGGTTAAGGTTTTAAAAACCAGGCCATGCACTCTCGCGAGAGATCATCGCATAAAATAATTCGCCATGACTTCGCGTCCACTCCTTCTGGGTCATCGAGGTGTGCGCGGACGCCGCTGCGGCGTTCGTGAAAACACAATCCCTGCCTTCGATCTGGCGCTTCAACATGGCTGCGATGGATTTGAATTTGATGTGCGGCTTACAGCCGATGAATGCGCCGTAGTCTGCCACG
>DATIYR010000044.1:0-12332 GCA_035517535.1 Terriglobales bacterium | reverse complement strand
AATCGCGAAGAGAAGTTCTCGCGTATGGTCCCGGAAAGTATGTTGCTCTTCACGCCGCCCTGCTCCTGGCTTGTGAAGTAGTTCGTGTTCAGTTCCAGGCGCTGCCCGATCCGGCGACCCAGGTAAAAGTTCGTTCCCTGGGAACTTCTTCCCTCGGCGCTCGAACTGAAAAGCCCCGATCCAAAATAGAACTTCGCAACATGGAAGTCGGTTGAGAGTTGATTCACGGAGGCCTGCTGCATCGGACCGTTGAGCATCAGCGGTTCGAGAATATTCTCGTGACCGGCAGTGACGCTCATATGCTCCTCGGGTTTGAAGAGCACCTCGATGTTTCCTTTGTTTACCTCGGAACTCATTGGACTCGCGACCGTGATGCGTTGGAACATGTCGCCGGTCAGCACGTAGGCACTCTTGAGAGCGAACCTTTGAGTTTCAACATCCAGGCTGGACGCGAAATACTTCTGGTTCGACCCCACTCCGCCCGTGACTCCTGCCGTCATCCACTTCTCCGGTTGCCATTCGAGACCCTGCAAAAAAGTTTGCCGATTGGAAGCGATATTTCGTGAGACAAACTTCAACTGTGAATTCAGCTTGCGTTCGTAGAAGAAAAGCGCGACCGGACTGTCGCTGCTCGCGGCGTTAAAGAATCCAGTTCCCAGCCAGGTTGAGGTTGTGCCGGCGAAGGCGTACATGTTCTGGTCGCCGTCTTTTCGCGTTACGCCCATGCCTCGTGCAGAGAAATAATGGCTGCTATCAAGAATGTCTGTCGGGAGCATGAAAGGCACGGCGTCGTCGCCGGCTAGAACCGTGTACCCACGGAAGAGATACCGGGTCTCAGCGCCGAGCTCGAAGTGGCCGTTATAAAAACCCAGGCCCAAATTTCCATCGTAGTTGGGAGCTTTAAATTCGACCGAGCCGCCCTGCGCGTTGAGAAGGGTGGAATCTCCGCCCTGGACTCGAAATACCTGCGCGCTGCTGCTGACCGCCAGGAGTGCTACCAAGGCGCACAGCGCGCAACTAAGTCGAATGCGCATGACTACCGGTCGCCGGCATGATTCTCTGTCCCCACGGCCGGTTGTGCGTTTGCAGACGCCGCCACATCGGAAGCCGGCTGGAGATTCTGCTCAACTTTGAAATTTTGAAATTCGATTTCGACTGAAGACGGAACGTTGCCGCCTTCAACTTTCGTATCCAGCGGAATTTCGAGAATTCGCTTGCTATGCGGGAACACCGGAAAGCCGGGCGCCTCCTGCTTTTTCTTGTTGTAGATCAATTGCGTCTCGATAATTCGACCAAAGTTATCGCCCGTGTTTTCAACTTCAATCAAGACCTTGTTCTGCGCGGCATTCACCTCGGCCCGATCGAAGCGGATCTCCTCTTTCTTTACCGATTCCTTAGGCAACAGGTAAACCGTGTGCGGCAGTTCCAGGCGCACGTTCATGCCTTGCGCCGTGCGGAACGGAAATCCAGAGAAGTTTGCGTAAATCACGAACCACGCCGGACTTTGTGTTGAGCTCGCCTCATAAAACACGTAATAAGTCTGTTGCGGCTGAATGCGGAAGCTGGTAGCAGAAAGCTTCACATGAATGTTGGAATCAAGCGGGCGATATGAGAGCTCGCCGGTCTCGGAAACCGTAAAGCTCTTCATCTCCAGCACGACATTCAGAGGCGTCAAACTGTCATTCACATATTCAACTTCGCCCTTCGCCGGATTCTTCAGTTCGTTAATCAGCGGACGCACGGTTTGCGCGGGAAGGCTCGCGCTCAACCCGCAGATGGTAAGCAGTGCCGCCGCGATACTCTTGATCTTTTTGCTGCCATAAATTCGCATCATCATTTGTCCCTAAAACGCCTGCGCCTGAATCGTTAAGGTGCCGGTATAAGTATTGGCTGGCAGGTTCGGCAAGGACGACAAATTAATGTTGAAACTCATTACGTCCGTGTGGCTGCTGGTGCGGTTGTTACCGAGCACCAGCGTCGAAAAGAGCCGCAAGCCCGCGTTCGCGCCGCCAAATGGAGCGGTAGTCGTCAGGGCCTGATATGCGCCGCCATTGTCAGAAATCTGAAAATCAGCAGAGGGTATGTTGTCCCCTGCACCGTCGGTCAACGCAGCCGTCGAATTGCTGAAGAACGCGTAGGTGCTAACAAACCCAATTAGCGGCGTCAGCGTCCAGATTGTCTTTGCCGTGATGGCGGTATTCCCCGGGTTGTTTGCGCTTCCCGAGGTCAAGTTGAAGTCGACTGCATTGGCAGAAAGTTGAACGGTGACCGAATCGCTTAACACGGCTTGCAAGGCAATCGGCTTGGCAGCGGAGTTCAGCACTTGTGCAGATGAGGCCGCTGCTACGGCTAGCACAGTGAGGATCCACCAGCCCATTGTCCGCACGATTTTGGTTTGCAAGCTCATAGCGAGTCCGTAGTAGCTACACAGATCACGTTAGGGAAGGCCAAGGGCAGGAGTTTGTACCCCTGCCCGGACCTGTTCCGAACGATGAATTACGGAGTCGCCTGGGCCTGGATGTTCAGCGTTCCGGTGTAAGTGTTCGCCGGAAGCTGCGGCAGCGAGCTCAGGTTGATGTTGAACGCCATCGCGTCTGTGCGGTTGGAATTCTTATTCGCGCCCGTGATTGCCACGTTCGCGAGCTGGAAACCAGCATTCGCTCCGCCGAAAGCCACAGTGCTCGTCAACGCGGTAGATGCACCGCCGTTATCAGAAATGTAGAAGTCCGCAGACGGAATGTTGTCCCCCGCTCCATCGGTCAACGCGGCTGTCGAACTTGTGAAATATGCGTAGACTCCAACGGCTGTGCGGCCAGGCTGTAAAACCCATGTGGTTGTAGCTGTAATGTTTGTGCTGCCAGGATTGCTCGCCGCACCCGCAGCCAATGTGAAGTTCACAGCATTGGCCGAAAGATTCAACGTGAGCGATTCCGTCAGTTTAGCGTTCAAAGCAATCGTCTGAGCGCCAGAGTTAAGCTGCGCGGCTGCCAACGAACCTGCAGACATCGTTACCAGCAGCAGTAAAGCAATTTGAAAAAGTTTTACTGATTTCATTTCCCTCTCCCCTTCGTTTTTTTGCCTTCGCTGCTGTTTTTGTTTTTTCGTTTTTTGCAACGAAGTTCGCGACCCAGGGCGATTATTTCGGACGGTTCCGGATGCGCAAACGGTACCTGAGTAATCAGTCCTCTCCCCTAATGGCACACGGCCCAAAATGGGATTTGGGCAGGGCGAAGGCGCCGGCGCTAAAATCTAGCTAAGTCACACACGAGACAAGTTTTATCGATGAGTGGGGCACAATCGGAGGAAGCAGGTGCGAGTACTCAAGTCACCACCGCGTAAGCACCTCGGTTCAATGCGAAGACGTGAAACAGGACATGTCCGTCCGGGAACTGGACACTTTTCGCGCACTTCGGAGTCACTTCTTCAGGAAGAAACTTCTGCCTTGCGCGAAGCCAGTTGAATCGGCTTCCGGGAATGAATTTTGGAGAGCATTTCGTAAAGCGTCGTACGGCTTACCCCGAGTATTTCCGCGGCCCGGGCCTTGTTTCCGCCGACCTCGCCCAATACGTAGAGAAGGTGTTTGTTTTGCAGTTCTTCGAAACTAATTAGACCGACCTGTTGCGGTTGCGGCGCACGGCCGTTTCTTACGTGTTCAGGAAGATCTAGAACATCGATCACTCTGGACTGCGTCATCATGCAGGCAGTTCCGATCGCGTTCTGCAGTTCCCGCACATTCCCCGGCCATTGATGACGGGAAAGGCAAATCTGCGCCCGCCGAGTGATTCCGGTTACTTCTTTCTTGTATTCCTTCGCGAAACTGCTGACAAAATGACGCTGCAGCAGCGGCAGGTCCTCCTTGCGGTCCGCCAGGCGTGGCAACCTTAACTCCACCATCGCAATTCTGTAATACAAATCTTCACGGAAACGGCCCTCTGACGCCATCTGGCGCAAATCGCGGTTGGTAGCAGCCACAATTCGGACGTCAACCTGCCGTGGAACCGGCGAGCCGACCCGTTGCACCTCGTGATTTTGAATCACCCGCAGCAGCTTGGCCTGCGCTTCCAGCGACAGTTCACCGATTTCGTCCAGAAAAACCGTTCCCCCATCAGCATGCTCAAAGACTCCTATCTTGTCGTGAGTGGCGCCAGTAAAGGCGCCACGCACATGCCCAAACAGCTCACTTTCGAGCAGCGTTTGCACGATTGCCGAGCAATTTGAGACCACGAACGGCTGAGAGTCCGCCGGGCTGAGGTTGTGCAGGGCACGGGCGACCAACTCCTTGCCGGTCCCCGTCTCGCCCGTAACCAGAACCGTCTGGAAGTGCGGGCCTACGCGGCGGAGCTTGGCAAACAACTCCAGCATCAATGGGCTGCGGCCGATGATGCCCTGGAACTGGTAGGCATCCATCAACTCCTGGTCGAGCTCAAGTGTCTTCTTGCGATCTTCCGCTTCCGCAATCAGTCCGGCGATGCGCGACTGCAGTTTTTTCACATCAAGCGGCTTTGGCAGATAGTCGCAAGCCCCTTGCTGAATCGCCTCTACGGCGTTGTCGATCGAGGCGCGGCCATTTGCAAGGATGACCTCAACCGCAGGGTCTACATTGAGGACGTTGTGAAGCAGTTCCGAGTCGGCCGTCGTGGCGAGGTCGATTACAACGGTGCGGGGCCGCTCCAGCATAAATGCCTGCATGGCTGCCGACGCAAGAACGGCTGTTATGGCAACGCGCTCTTCGCGAAGCTCCTGCTCGACTTGTGCCAGCAGACGAGCGTCGGCGGTGACGATCAGCAGTTTGATTCCCGGCGCCGGAGTGCTCGTCATAGGCCGGGGAGTAATACAGCATCAGCAGAGATTTGGATTGCGGTCGGGGCGAAGCTGAGCATAGGCAAGCTCGAAACTCCATTCTCATTTCAGATTTTCCCCCGGGACGCGATAACAGTGAGCTTGTCACGAATCGCGCCTTGGTTTTTGGTGCGGAGCGCTTTGTTACGAAATCGGAACGGAATTTCGGATTAGGCCGATAGTAATAAGCCAGCTGCAGGTGAGTGTCCAGAAACTGAATTGCGTGTTCAGATCTTGAACACCGAGAACGGCAGCCACAATTTGCAAGACTTGTCATTTCAACAACATAGAAAACGAAAGTCGCGGCACGCAATTTGCACATGCAACAGCGTGCCCTTTTTCCCGATCCATTCGCCGCGGCCCACGCACGACTTAGGCTCGAGGAAACTAAAATCCATCTGCAGTACCGGGACCATTTTCTGCGCCCTCCTCCTTCTTCTTACTATCTCCGTTCAAGCCCAGATACTCAGGTCGGGCAGTCTCGGCCAGGGCGGACTGGCTGCCAGCGGGGCTGGCATCTCGAGCGCTGTTGCGCCGATCAGTTTGCTTGCGGTACTTCCGCCCAGTGTGGGACTGAGCATTTCCAACGTTCACCTTGAGGTTCCGGTAAAAGACCCAAACGTGCCAAGTGAAGTGGTCAGCGTCCCAGTCACCAGCACGTGGCACTTGGGAACGTCTTCGACCGCCGTTGAGCTGGTCGCTTATTTTGATTCACCGCAGCACGCCCTTGCCGACGCTGAAGACCATTCCATTCCCAGCAGTCGCGTTCTCGGAGGATTGAGCGGCGAGCAGTTGCGGCCGTTCACCGAGAGCTCTACGGTTGGCTCTGACGGCGGGAGCCGGATCTTGTACCACGAAGGAATCTCACGGAAGAATTACACCGGCTCCCGCAATGACACTATTGAAATCGGCGTAGACAGGGTGGCAGATATATCAGCCACTGCCGGAGTGTACGAAGGAATTCTTCATTTGCGCATGATCGCCTACTGAATGCGCGTTTTGCCACGATAAGCCATCCCCTCCTCACTTGGTTATAATGCACAATCGGACTGCACCGGTTTCATTCGGACATAACCGTGTGAGCTTCGGACAAGGCAGGACAAGGCTCTCGTTATGGAATTGCCGCTCTGGAATGAAAAACGATATGTCCCTTACAAGCTGGCGACCCTGGTTGATGTCCTGAATGAGCAGGGAATTCCCCCCGAAGCGAGCCTCTCGGGCACCGGCTTATCGTTTGAGAGTCTGGCAAAACCTGGAACTCTGACTTCCGTGCGCCAGTACATCACCGTCTGCCGCAACGCTCTCGAGCTTTCGAAAGAGCCTGAGACGCCTTTTCGCGTAGGCAGCCGAATCCCGTTGTCTGCATACGGAATCTACGGATTTGCTCTGGTGTGCAGTCCGACCATTCGTGAATACTTTCAGGTTGCGGTGAAATACCACCGGTTGGCCACACCGCTTCTTTCCATGTCATGGCGCGAAGAGGGAGACTACGCATCCTGGACCTTTCCCGTGAATCCAGCTATCGCACATCCTGATTCCTTGTTGCGTTTCCTGATGGAACAACAGCTGTCTCAACTTACGACTCATCTGCGAACTGTCGTCGAACCAGACCGCTGCGTTCCGGTTTACGCCGCGCTGTCGTATCCGGCTCCAGCTCACAAACATCTGTACAAGAAATATTTCGGCTGCGAGATTCGGTTTGGTCAACCGTTCTCCGAACTCTCGTATCCGAAATCGATCCTCTCTGAGAAGCCGCGCATGGCGCACCGTCTCACATCGAAGATCATGCAGGAGACGTGCGATCGAATTCTCGGCGAAGTGAAAACCTCGACTGGTGTCGCGGGTGAGGTCTATCAGATCATCGCCTCCACTCCCGGGCATTCCCCCACCATGGAAGAGGTAGCCAAGCGGCTCGCCACAACCGTTCGTACCCTTCACCGAAAGCTCTTGGCCGAAGGCGCTTCGTTTACTCAGATTCTCGACGACGTCCGCTGCAGTCTCGCAAAGGAGTATCTACGCTCCACGAAGCTGAGCACCGAGGACATTTCCGAGCTGGTGGGATTCAGTGAGGCGGCGAACTTCCGTCATGCTTTTCAACGATGGACGGGCAGCACACCAGCCCGTTATCGGCCGGTATCGCGGCCCTCGCGTAAATTGCCAGGCGTTCGACGGCAAGCCTCATAAGTATCCGCCGCCGAGGCGTATGTTTGCGTTCTCTATGAGTTAAGGATTTCGTCAGCTTTTTTTAGCCTCGTTTTCTGAAGACGAAAAATATGTCAAGGTTCAAAACCCTGATCAGCGGCTTGTCTTTTACAGAATGTCCACGCTGGCGCGAGGGGCGGCTTTACTTCTCAGATTTCTACACACATCGGATCTTAGCCGTCGCTCTCGACGGCCCGATCGAAACCATTGCTGAAGTACCGGGCCAGCCCTCAGGGCTTGGGTTTTTGCCGGATGGCCGAATGCTGATCGTCTCCATGCGCGATCGCAAGATCATGCGTCGTGAACTCGATGGTTCTCTGGTTGAGTACGCCGATCTGTCAAAGCTTGCATCGGGCCATTTGAACGACATGCTTGTCGATCACTTCGGTCGGGCCTGGGTGGGCAATTTCGGATTCGATCTGATGGGTGGCGCGAAAGTCACCACAACGAACCTGATCCGCGTTGATCAGAACGGTCGCGCTGCAATCGCAGCCGGTGGACTTGGTTTCCCCAACGGGATGGCGCTGACTCCCGACGGCAACACGTTGATTGTTGCGGAAACATTGATGAATCGACTCAGTGCGTTTGAGGTCGGCTTGGATGGTGGATTGGGCGAGCGAAGAACATGGGCAGCATTCGGCCCTGCGCCAACATCTACCGACTTTGCTGAACTCTTTGCTCAGGTCGACGTTGCACCAGATGGCATCTGTCTCGACGCGGAAGGCGCAGTGTGGGTCGCCGATGCAAAAAATGGGCGCTGCATTCGCGTGGCTGAAGGCGGTGACATCCTGGAAGAAATCAAGACCGATGGGCTTGGCGCATTCGCCTGCATGCTTGGTGGAAGCAAAGGGCGAACACTCTTCATCTCTGTCGCTCCCACATTCCACGAAGCCGCGGCATCCGCTAACCACTGCGCCGAAATTTGGATAACCCATGTCGATGTGCCGCGGGCTGGACTGCCGTAGCGTTTCACAAGATCACCGTCCGGGCTGCGGTGTCCGAAACTGACATCAACATGTCCGCTCAGAACCTGTCGCCTTCGAAGCGGTACCTCCTATGATCGGTCGGGCATTAATGAAGTTGCGACCGAATGGGCACCCGGAACAATCGCAAGGTCATTATTTCCTGCGCAATTACTGGCTCGGTTCATACTCCGACCATGTCGGAATATCTCCCGGTCACCCCTCCCCAAATTGTTCAGAGTGCCCTTGAGGCCGCCGAGGCGGGAGCGGCAATTCTCCACCTGCACGCCCGCGTTCCTGAGAACGGTGAACCCTCCGGAGACCCCGCCTACTTCGACCAGATTTGCCCGGTTCTGGCAGAACGCACCAACGCCGTCCTCAACATCACCACCGGCGGCAGTGCTCGCATGAGCATTGAGCAACGCGTCGCATATGCGCTGAAGGTCAAACCCGAAATGTGTTCGCTGAATATGGGTTCAATGAACTTCTCCTTTCATCCCGTAGCCGAGCGCATCACCAAGTGGCGCTACGACTGGGAGAAACCTTACGTCGAGGGCGGAAAGGACGTCGTTTTCAAGAACACGTTCGCCGATATTGAATTCATACTTCGCCATCTCGGAGATCGAGGCACGCGCTTCGAACTCGAATGCTACGACGTCGGTCATCTTTATAACCTCGCCTACTTCGTCGATCGCTCGATCATCAAGCCGCCGATCTTTATTCAATGCGTCTTCGGGATACTCGGGGGAATCGGCCCGGATCCGGAAAATCTCTTCCTGATGCGAGCCACGGCGGACCGACTATTCGGTCGCGAGAACTATCAGTTTTCTGTCCTGGGTGCAGGGCGTCACCAGATGTCGCTCGTGACCATGGCGGCGATCATGGGTGCAAATGTGCGCGTAGGTCTCGAAGACAGTCTTTATATCGGCCGCGGCGTTAAGGCCACGAGCAACGCTGAGCAAGTAAGAAAGATACGTCGCATTCTCGAAGAACTTTCCTTTGAGATTGCTACGCCCGCCGAGGCCAGGGAGATGCTGCAGCTGAAGGGTCCGGAGAACGTCCAATTCTACTCGCTGGCCTCGGGGGACGCAGTGAAGGGAACCAAGTCTATTGCAACCTAGCACAAGGATGACCTTCAAAGATCGACTCTGCCCGCCTTCCGGGCTTCGGGTCCTGGTGACTGCCGGGGCTTCCGGTATCGGAGCGATTATCGCGTCCGCATTCGCGGAAATCGGCGCCAAAATCCACATCTGCGATATCGATGACGCTGCCCTGGCCGCCTTCAAGAACTCGTTCCCGTGGTGTCAAACCACCCATGCCGATGTCGCGGATACCGAGCAGGTCGCGATGCTCTTCGAGACCCAGCGCGCCCAATTTTCCGGCCTGGATGTTCTGGTGAATTGCGCCGGCATTTCCGGTCCGACGGCTGGCGTAGAGAAGATCAGCGAAGAAGACTGGAATCGCGTCATCGAGGTCAACCTGAATGGGCAGTATCGCTGTCTGCATCATGCGGTGCCGATGTTGCGGCAGTCTAAGCTCGCCAACGTTATCTGTATTTCGTCGGTCGCCGGCCGTATGGGTGTACCCTGGCGCACTCCATACGTCGCAACCAAATGGGCGATTGTGGGTATCGTTAAATCGCTTGCCATTGAACTCGGGCCGAGCGACATTAGGGTCAATGCCGTGCTCCCGGGTATTGTCGAGGGAGCGAGAATGAATGGTGTAATTCGGGCGCGCGCAATAATGGAGAATCTCGACGAGACAACCATGCGCGCGGAATATCTCAAGAAAATATCTTTGCGTCGCATGGTTACTGCCGACGACATCGCGCTCATGTGTCTCTTCTTGTGTTCTCCGGCGGGGCGAAACGTGAACGGCCAAACCATCGGCGTAGATGGCAACGTTGAATCGGCATAAACCACTTCCACATCAGCGAGGTTGGAAAATGAGAAAAAGCATCACACCAAACCGGGCGCTAACGGTGCTGGTCGCGTTGATCGTGATCGCGATGGGTCAGCAAAGCGCGGCGCAAATGGCGCACAACGATGAATTTGTGCAGCGCAGCGGAACCAAGCTGACGCTGGGCGGCGGGGATTACCGCTACAGCGGGCCGAATATCGAGTGGCTTGGAATTGAAGCCTACGGTCCAGATGATTCGTTGGGACCTCGCTACCCTTCGCACCTCGAAGTGGACGACGCGCTCGATACAGCCAAGATGATGGGCGCGCGAGTCGTGCGCTCGCAAACTATGGGCGATAGCGTGGGATGCGATTTGTGTCTCGAACCGAAAGCTGGAGTTTTCAATCCCGAAGCCTTCAAGGTTATCGACTACTCAATCAAGGCGGCGCATGAACGCGGGATTCGGCTCATCATTACTCTCGCAGGTGACTGTTCTAACTGCGTATTGAGCGGCGAGGGGGAATATTTGCTGTGGAAAGGCAAGTCAGATTTCAAACTTTTCTTTACCGATCCGGAAATCGTCGCTGAATTCGAAGCGCACATTCGCGCCCTGCTGAACCACAGGAATGTTTACACCGGAATCGCCTACAAGGACGATCCCACCATCCTGGCTTGGGAAAACTGCAACGTGTGCGGCCTTTTTGTTGCCGCTTCGGCGGCGGGCGATACAGCGCCTTACATTAGTTGGGTCGATACCATCGGAAGTTTTATCAAGTCAATAGACAAGAAACACTTGTACGAAGATAACAGCGGGCTCTTTCTTTTCGATCCGAGAGCGCTGGATGCGAAGACAACGGACATGGTGACCGCGGAATATTATCCGCATTGGGATGCACTCTTTGGATCTGGGCAGAAGACCACCGCAGAAACCTTTTCGAAGCATGCCGCCATGGTGACTGCCAAAGGAAAAGTGTATGTAGCCAACGAATACGGCTGGGATGTAACCGATTGGCCCACGCGCGAGGATTTCCAAAAAGTTTTAACCGCTCTCGAGTCCGACCCGAAAATTTCTGGCGACGGTTATTGGGCGCTCCAGGCTCACGCCGACAAATTCGGCTGGCAACTCATTTCTGCTCCAACCAAAAGTGCTTCCTATGCAAGATGGGGCGAGAGTGGTGAATGGTGGTCTCTTTTTTATGGTGGGGTCAATACCATGATCAATTCTGCCGAGGAGATGCAGGCCCGCGCCGAACTTCTGCGCACGCACGCCTACAACATGGCAGGCATGCAGGTGCCTCCGCATCCCATTCCGGCAGCTCCAGTCATTACATTTAAGGGAATCGGAATTTTGGGATGGCACGGTTCGGCGGGCGCGGTCGTCTACAGCGTGCAGCGCCGCAGTGGTGAGTCAGCCGAATGGGAAACGATCTGCGACAAATGCGCCACCGATGCCGACACGCCGTGGGTGGATGAAAAGGCCAAAGGTATGCCGTTCGCGGAATTGTTTGCGACGAAATATCGCGTGATTGCATATAACGCCGACGGCAAGCCCAGCGAGCCCTCCGCAGAGCGCTAGACAGAACTTCGAAGCGGCCTGGCACGCGTGCTCTTCAAGGGGAAATCGAACAGTGGGAGTTAATGTCCAATGAGCTTGCATCGTTACCTGTTTGTCTGTGTTGCCGCGTTTCTTGCTCTACCGTCTTTTTTATATTGCGCCGAGGGAAACACAGCCAAACACGTTCGCGTGGATCCTCCTGCCGGAAAAATGGAAGGATTGCTCAAAGGCAAAGTCCGCGTCTTCAAAGGCATTCCTTTTGCATTGCCTCCGGTAGGTAAACTCCGCTGGAAACCGCCGAGGCCGATGCCACGCTGGACAGGAGTCAAAAAGACAATCGACTTCGGCCCAGCCTGCTGGCAGCCGAAACCCACACTCTCGACGGTCTACACTCGCGATCCCATGCCGATGAGCGAGGATTGCCTCACGTTAAATATTTGGACTCCCGTTCACGCACATAATGCGTCGGTTTTTTTCTGGATCTACGGTGGCGCGCTGGTTGGAGGAGCGAGCCGGGAACCAACCTATAACGGCACACGTTTCGCCGATCAAGGCATTGTCGTGGTTTCCATTAACTACCGACTGGGCGTCCTCGGCTGGCTCGCACATCCTGAGCTCAGCGCCGAGTCGCCGGACGGAGTCTCCGGCAATTATGGACTGCTCGATCAAATCGAAGCGCTGCGATGGGTCCGACGCAACATTCGCGCCTTCGGCGGCGATCCTTCGAACGTGACTATTGCCGGCGAATCCGCGGGCGCGCTGAGCGTTATGTACCTGATGGCTGCGCCTTCCGCGCGAGGTTTGTTCACGAAAGCGATCGCGGAAAGCGCGTACATGATCGCAGTGCCCGAGTTGAAGCAACGCAGTTTCGGCGT
>DATIYR010000043.1:0-22521 GCA_035517535.1 Terriglobales bacterium | reverse complement strand
ATCACGAAAGTCCGAAAGGAACGCAGAGGTTTTGGACTTCTGCCGCTGGGGCCGTGAGACGACAGACTCAGACTCGTCAAAGAGATCGCGAGTGCCGAAAATTGCGAGGCCTACTTCGGGCAGGATCACGCCATCGGGAATATAGGATTTGACTAACGTTGCCGTGAGGACTTCACCGGCGAAGTACGCGGTTTCATCTGCGTAACTTTCTCCGCCGCGTGTGCGGCTTCCGAGGCGAAACGAAACAGCGTATTCGGTGAAGAAGTCCGCCAGGCGCTCCAGTTCGCCGGTGTTCGGTGCGGCAATCAAGACGCGCCGGTTTTCGGCCAGGTGCTTCTTCACATCCTCGAGCATGCTCGGAATTGAGCCATGGAAGCGTGGACTCGGCTGGGAATGAAATTCGATGGTTTCAGTATCATCGCGTGTCAATGCGAGATGCTCGATGTCCGCTCCCGGTGAGGCTTGCACTTTGTTCTGCCATTCCTCCGTCGAAACGTAAAGATCCGATGGGCACACGAGATTTCCGATTCCGCTACGTTCATGCGCTTCTTCGACTCGCTCCCAGAACTGCTCCAGTTCGCGGCCCAAAATTTCTGGTTCATCAGCAATGATTGCAGCATTCGGCAGGAGGTCGAAGACTGTTCCGAAGGAGCCTGCGACTGGGGCATAAAATTCCCACCCAGGAAAAACGTTGACTCCGCCCGCGCGCACTGCCTGCTCAATAATTTCTTCCGAGCCGCTCAAGCGTTTTCCCGAGAGCCGGGCGTGAATTGCGCCGAGCAGTTGGTCGCGAACCGGAGTTTCGGAGAAGGGAAGCAGAACAACTTCATCGGCGGGCGTGGACGACCTTTGCGTGGCAGGATCGAACTTGCGAATCGATTCAACTTCATCGCCAAAAAACTCAATCCGCACGGGCCGGTCGGCTTCCGGCGAGTACACGTCGAGAATGCCGCCGCGCAAGGCGTAGTCACCCGGCATTTCGACGACGTCAGTTGAGTTATAGCCCACGGCGTTCAAATGTTCGAGCAAACTGGTGGTATCGAAGCTCTCGCCGCGGCGCAAGGTGCGTGCGAGATCGGCGTAGTATTCCGGCGAATTCAGCCGTAAGGCGCTCGAGGCTACCGGCGTGATTACGATGGAAGCGGCTCCAGTAGCGACTTTCCATAGAGTGATCGCCCGCTGCTCCTGGAGCTCCGGGTGGGGAGAAAGATTTTGAAATGGAAGCACGTCGCGAGAAGGGAGCGAGACAACGAAATCGGCGGATGCGCCGCCGATCAGTTCGCAAAATGCCTGTACCACCGGGAGCAATTCATCCGCGGTCTCATTGTTGTTGACTACGACGATGAGCGGGCGCGAGAGCTGCTTCTGCAATTCTGCAATGAGCAGGGCTTTGGCCGGAGAGTTTACGCCAGAGACACGCAGGCGGCCCGTGTTGGCTCGGAGGTGGGAGATAACACGCGAAAAAGCAGGTAATTGTTCTACGTCCGCAAACAAATCGCGGACGAAAGGCAGGACCATTGCACTGTTATTTTAACAGCATGTGGAGCCCGGCCTTTCGCACGCCAAAAGGTGATTGCACTGATCTATCGCGACCCGCTTGCTCCGGAGCTGCCGGCGTCATTTGTTATCTGAAGTGCGTATTTCTTTCCGCCGAAACGGATCTCAGCCAGCGAGTAGCTGCCGTCGGAATTTGTGTTCACCACGGCGCTGTTGTTCTGCGGAGCTTCCGCGACCTCCACCATCCTGGCGGGTGCGGACGCGACTTCATTTTTCCCTTGAAAGAATTTCACCTGTACCTGTTCGCCATTACCATCCCAGCGCACCGAGTACGTGCCGCTGGCCAGTTGCTTGCCCGCGACATTGGTTGGGTGCTGGAGTTCCAACGAACCTTTGCTGGAGGCGAATGCGTTTCCGGCAAGCAAAACGGCGGTTGCCAGAAGAATAGCTTTGAAAGTCCGACCTGATCTTGCGTTCACGAATCCTCCTGATTTTCCGGGACGCCGGAAACGGTTAGGGGCGGTCACTTCTCGGTACGGGCTTGTATTTCGTCCCGGAAGGCCTACAATGCAGGCTCGGGAAAGCAGACGGGCGCGCGAAAGCGTGCTCGCTTGCTCGAGGGGATTGTCCTCCGCTGGCCGCCAAACCGTGCGAGGCAGTCCCCCAGCCCTTCGATTCGCTGTTGTTTACGACGGACGTGTTCTCCGTCTCACTTCAGTACGCAACCACTCACGCTGAGGTTCCGTTCATTGTTCGGTTGGACGCGCGAGTGGGACTGCGGTTAGCGCAGCGAGTCTGAGTGCACATATTTTGACAATCAGCGGCGGGATTTTGTCGCGGATGCGCGCCGGCGTGGTCGAGCGGTGCTTTCCAGAAGAACAACAGCATGAGCGATGGCGGCATTTTCTGTCCCCACGCCTTCTGGGGTTTTCGCTTTGATTCCGATGTTCTCAGGCGGAACGCCGGTCAGTTCAGAGACGCGTGCGCGAATTGCGTTGGCGTGAGGGCCGATTTTGGGAGCGGCCAGGATCAGTGTGGAATCGATGTTGGTGACTTTGTACCCGGCAGATTTCACCCTGCTGAGAGCTTCGGCAAGAAATACGGACGAGTCGGCGCCTTTCCAGCGTGCGTCTTTGGGAGAAAACAGCGTGCCGATATCCGGTGCGGCAACCGCGCCTAGCAATGCGTCAGTTATCGCATGCAGCAGAACGTCGCCATCAGAATGGCCACCGAGGCCCTTCTCGTGCTCGATTTCGATACCACCAATTTTGAGCGGAATGCCGCTCCTGAACTCATGCGAGTCCCAGCCGTAACCGATTCTCATGCGAAGACCCCAGCCGCGGATTCAGACGGACTTTGGGCAACGAATTTGCACGGATTCTTACGGATTTTTCTCGAGCCCATCGGGTGAGTCATTTTGAGTGTGCCGCGGTGCGAGCCAAAACCGTGGCCACGGATTGACACGGATTTTCACGGATCATCTTTCGTTCATTGTCAAAAAGGAATCGGCGGAATTGGGGTCTGGTTCTAAAATTAAGTAAGAGCCCGACCTCGATGTCGGTTGCCTTTAAGTAATGCAGAATTTGTGCTTCATGAGAGGAATCAAGACTCCTCGCACATTTCAATTCGAGCAGAACACAATTTTCGACTAGCACATCGGCTTTGTATTCTCCAACTCTCTGATTGCGAAACCAAACAGCCAGCGGAACTTGACACCGCGCGGTTAGCCCAGCTTGCCGCAAGGCGATGACGAGCGATTCTGCATAAACGGTCTCCAGGAACCCGTACCCCAGCTCATTGTAAACGTCGTAGAAGATTCCGATGATCTTGTCCGTTATCTCAGAGTGCTTCAGCGCATTTTCTATAATTTGCATCTGAGGAAGTTTAAAGCGTAGAGAACAAAAATCCGTGAGAATCCGTGGCTGGCTTTACCGTTTTAGGAAAAACTCGGCGAGTTCCAGATCAGCTGGTGTTGTAATCTTCATATTTTTCGGCGAGCCCATTACGACTGCGACCTGATGACCCGAGCGCTCGACGAGCGAAGCTTCGTCAGTTCCGATAAATCCGTCCGCGCCAGCTTCATCAAATGCTTTTTTCAGGACGTCATAGCGGAAGCCCTGCGGGGTTTGCGCCATCACAATTTTTTCGCGGGGAATTGTTGCTTTGATGATTGCACCTTCCGCGGTGCGTTCGACTTGCTTGACCGTATCCATCGCCGGCACACCGGTGATGGCGGCGCCATATTTTGTGGCGCCAGCGATCACGTCACGAATAATTTCTTCGGTCACGAAGGGGCGGACGGCATCATGCACCAGCACAACATCGTCACTGTTGGCGGCCACCGCTGCGAGCGCGTTAGCCACCGACTGCTGACGATTCTCTCCACCTTCGAGTAGTACAGTTTTTTTCTTCAGAATCTCAGGCGTTTCCCGCTGCAGGCGCTCGCGGAACGGCTCAATCTCCGCCTTTCTAAGTGCGACGAAAATCTCAGCAATTTCCGGACTGTTCGCGAAGCTTCTCAGAGTGTGGAGCAAAATCGGGGTGCCATGCAGTTCCACAAACTGCTTGCTGGCCGCGGGCTTTTTGTCTTTTGCGCTTGCCGCGGATGTCATGCGGGTGCCCAGGCCGGCAGCCGGGATGATTACCACTATCTTCATGCGGGCGAACAGTATACGAGTTGCGGCAGCGCCGTTCAAATCCCGGCATGCAACCGGAGTTGCACATTAGGCAACCAAATACCCGAGCACTCGTGGGATGTTCTTCGGAGGTTCCGTGAAGCGCAGCAGCCCGTGGATTTCAATTGTGGGATTTTGCCTGATGACCGTATTCGGCACGGCATTGGCGTTTGCCGTGATCGCCGCCGGCGCGTCGGTCGCACTGGCAAGCCATCAAGGGTCTGACGAAGAGCAACCACAAAAAGATTCGCCCGGCAAGGCGCAGCCCGTGGATCTCGTCACCTTCAGCGGGATGGTCACGGATTCCTACTGCGGTGCGCGGCATACCCGCTATCCCAACCTGGGCCCCACGCAATGTGCCGCCGCCTGTATTCGAAACGGTGCCAGCTATGTGTTGGTAGATGGCGACCATACATACACGTTAACCGGCAACAAAACTTCCTTGAACAAGTTGCTGGGAACGCGGGCCAATGTCACCGGCACACGCGAAGGCGATACCATCGTGGTCAGTTCGGCTGGTCCGACTCTCTGATTATTCTGGTGGCGGGTCGGCGACGACAACCGGTTTCTTCACATCGATCGAGTTCGCCGCGCTCATGGCGGTGCGGGACTCGCTTCGCGGCGCGGAGCGCTCATCCCACTTGCCAAAGATCATCTTCCCGGCGGTGGTTTGCAGAACCGAAGTTACCGAAACGTCGATCGTCTTGCCGATCATCTTGCGCGCGTTGTCGACCACGACCATAGTTCCATCATCGAGATAGGCGACGCCCTGGTTGTATTCCTTGCCTTCTTTCAGGATGAACACGCGCATGGTCTCGCCTGGCAGCACGATCGGCTTCAGTGCATTGGCGAGTTCGTTGATGTTGAGGACCTCGACGCCCTGCAACTGGGCGATTTTGTTCAGATTGAAATCATTGGTGATGATCTTTCCTTCGTAGACCTTCGCGAGTTCAATCAGCTTTAGGTCGACCTCGCGAACTCCGGGGAAATCATCTTCAACAATCTGGATCTGAAGCGACGCGACTTTCTGCAGACGCTGCAGAATATCCAGGCCGCGGCGGCCGCGGTTGCGCTTGAGCGAGTCGCCCGAATCGGCCACCAATTGCAACTCGCGTAAGACAAACTGCGGCGTAACCACGATGCCGTCGAGGAAGCCGGTTTCGGCGATGTCGGCGATGCGGCCATCGATGATGACGCTGGTATCGAGAATCTTGTAGCTTTTCTTGAGCTGCTTCTCGCCGCCGAAGATTCCACCCAGGGCGGCCAAATTTAACAGGTCGCCTTTATTTGCACCCACAATCAGGCCCACGTATGCCATCAGCAACATCACCATGATCTGCAGGAAGCTGCGCAGCGGGCTTTCGGCGAGGCTGTCGCGAATGACCAGCGCAAATAAATAAGCCCCGAATATTCCGAGGATGCTGCCGATAGCCGCACCGATCAGGCGCTTGAGTGTTACCCGGAGCAGCCGCCATTCGAAAATGACGATGGCAAGTCCCAGTACCGCGCCGATGCTGGCATCGACGATGGGACTTAGTCCGAAAGGATGGATGCGATAACAGGTAAAAGCAACAAAGGCAATGAAAATAAGACGAACAAGAATCAGGTCCACGAACTTCCTCCCCCGAGGCAGCCACACACCACCGCAGCTGTCCCGTGCCGGACGGTACAACAATGGCTAACTCGCCGGCATTGTGCTATCAGAGCCCGCTATGAAATGAAGGTCGGCTCCTTGCCCGCCACTTTCCGGGCAACATTTAATGGCAAGAGTATATACCTGCCCGCAATACTGCGAAGTGCGCGAGCATACGCCTGCCGATTTTTTCTTGCTCCCGTTGATACACTTTGAGACATGAAAGCAGTCGTGATCTCCCATTACGGTGGTCCGGATGTGCTCGAAGTGCGCGAGGTGCCGCCGCCGAACCCCGGAGCCGGCGAAGAATTGTTGCGCGTCGAAGCCGGGGGTGTGAATTTTGCCGACACAATGAGCGCGACTGGAGGATATCCGGGAACGCCGAAGCCGCCGCTTGTGGCTGGGCGCGAATTCTCGGGAACTCGGGCGAGCAATGGCGAGCGTGTAATGGGCTACATGCAATGGGGCGCATTCGCAGAATTAGCCACGCCCCGCTCTGCCTTGCTGTGGCCGGTACCGATGGGGTGGAGTGCGCCTGAAGGCGCGGCGTTTCCGGTCAACTTCTTCACCGCGTATTTTGCGTTCTGGAAAGCGGGATTGACGGCGGACGCGCTCGAGCCGTTGAAGATCGATCGCACGCCGCGTGTGCTCATACATGCCGTCGCCGGCGGCGTGGGTACAGCTGCGGTGCAGGTTGGCAAACTGCTGGGCGTCGAGATGTATGGCACTGCGTCATCTGACGAAAAACTTGAGCGGGCGAAGGAACTCGGCCTGCAGCACGCGATCAATTACAAACAACAGGACTATGAAGCCGCAATCAAGGAGCTCACAAATGGTGAGGGCGTGGATGTAGTTTTTGAAATGCTCGGCGGCGAGCACGTTGTGAAGAGCGTGCGCTGCTTACGAGATTTTGGCCGGGTGATCGCTTATGGAACTGCGACCGGGCAACGCGCCCAGCTTGACGCCGGAGTGCTTTACGCCAAAGGCGCCAGCGTGCACGGATTGTGGCTCAGTTATATTTCGCAAAAACCGGAACTGATGCGCCAGGCATGGCAAAAGCTTTCAGTTTGGGCTGCGCAAGGCCATTTGCGACCGGTAATTGGACACGTTCTGCCGATGGAAAAAGCAGGAGATGCCTACCGGCTATTGCTGGAGAGGAAGAATTTTGGAAAAGTGGTTCTGACGATTTGAGCTCTATTTCCGAATACTTGCTGAGCGCGCGCGCTCGAATTTTCCGATGAATTGATCATGCCGCTGCTTGGCAGCTTCTACCAGGGCTTTGAATATTGCTCTCGATCGCTCATCGTCATCGAACGATCGTTCAGGATGCCACTGCACAGCTAAAACAAAATGCTCTGGCGACGTGCCTTCAACAGCCTCAACAATCCCATCCTGCGGAGAGTGCGCAACAGTCTTTAGTCCATTGCCAATGAGCTCCGCCGATTGATGATGGCTCGAATTGACTTGAATTGTGTGCTGCTCGCCGAGGATATTCGCCAGGTTGGAACCCGGCTCGATCTCGACTTCATGGGCCATTGCCACTTTTCGTCCGGCTTCATGGTTAACCGCCGACTCGATGTGCTGGAGCAAAGTTCCCGAGCGATAGACGTTCAAGATCTGTAATCCGTAACAAATTCCAAGCACCGGCTTGCGCATGTTGTAAGCGTCTTGCAGGAGTAGCTCATCGACCGTGTCGCGTTTCGGATCGGCGGGTTCAGTCTTCGGGTGCTTTGGTGCGCCAAACTTTGCAGTATCAACGTCCGCCTTGCTCCCCGGCAGCACAACTCCATCGCAGCTCTCGATCAGCTTCATTACCTCAGCGGGAGTTCGGTCGAGTGGGATGCGCACGGGCTCGGCGCCCGAAAGTTCAATCGCGCGCTCGTACTGTGGAATGGCGCGCTCAGCGTATTCAGTATCGGCACCGTGCGGAAGGGGAATTGCGATGCGCGGCTTCATCATTGGCGGCAACTGGCATGCCGCATCTGCCGCTCGATACGATTCAGAGTTTTCGCGCGGCGGAAGTGGCGCAGTTCGATGAAAGTCGCGGAAAGCAAGGCAATCGCCGCGACGACGATGGCCGCCGGCAAGGCAATTTCACGGTACGCGATCCTGAGATCGGGGTGTACCCCATGCAGTGCTGCTCTTATTACTACGCCGCAAATTCCCAGGAAAAGGCCCACCGCAAATGAGAGCAGTGTGAAGCAAAATGTGATCAACAGCACTCGTAGCGGAACGAAATACCAGCGCGGATCGCGGGGCGAAGTATGGATGGAAGGTTCCATTCGGGCCATTTTAGTTCAAACCATGCCAGCGATGCTCCAGGCCAAAGTGCAAGCCTGGTGCGCTAAAATATTCGGAATGTCACAGGCTGCACAGGCCATCACGCGGGCGCCGGCCGATGTGGTGCGGGAAACGCCGGTTTCGCAAGCCCCGAACAGAATTTGCTATGCGGTCACCGGGGAGATGAACATTTCAAACGCTGACCTCGAGCGAATGGTGTCTGCCGTTCCGCAAGCCATTGCAGGCGCGCTCGAACGCAAGGCGTACTATTTCGTTCCTCTCACGGTCAATCAGGGCGATCAGACGGTGATTGCCGATCGCTACGATGTGGCGCTCAGTGACAATGCCGTGTGCCATCGCAATCTGGAACTGGGCAACTCGCAGTGCGTGTTCATCTCCACGCGTTTGATGGACGACAAATTCTCAATTGCGTTTGAGTTCTACATTAACGTCGGGCACGCATTTGTCGATCATGCGGGAGTTTCGCGCGAGTTCAGCGACCTTGTATGGAAGCAGGCTGACTCGGGGATTCGCGGTGAGACCTCACTTGATGCGTGGGAGGCACGCAAACTGGCAACGGGCCACAGTGCTGATGCCGAGAAGCACAAGAACGAATATTTTGCCGCGGCATTCTCAGATGCTATCTCAATTTACCTTCTTTCCTTGTTCCTCGATGTTGACTACCAGGATCTGCGCGAGCGCGATTATCCTCTGCTTGCGCCGGCGGCCCTGGCTGAGCGCCTGCGAAAGATCGCAGAGTTATTCCCGCCGAATCCCGGATTCGATTTCAACGTCTACTACCGCAGGCGAGGATAGTCGGTCCGAGCGGCAGCGCTGCCACTCGATATATCGGCTGTGGACATTCCCGACCCAAAGCTCGATCCCCTTGCATCATTCCACCTGCTCGCGTTCTTCCTCGATTGAGAGTGGATGTACCAGATCAACGATAATGACGGCGAGCAGGATGCTAAACGGAACCCAAAGAGCGGTTAATTCATGAGCGGTGCCGAGCCAGGTGCCGAAGGTTGCGCCTACCAGGTACAAAAGCCAAATGGAAAAGAAGAACCGAGACTGGCGGGCGTGATCTTTAATCGCACCGCGCAAGCGTTCGTCGGCCGCATCTGATTTTGAGTGCAGGTCATAAATACCGAAGAGCCAGCGCGAACTGACCTGTGCCAACTTGTTCACCATCCCGGTCACAAACGTTGTATGCACAGTCAGTGCACCGATCCTGGTGAGGCTTGCGGTCTGTAGACCCATAGCGCCTGCCAACATGGCAAGCAGAAGGCAAATCAAAGGGAGGGATTTGGCGGCCACGTGCGGGCTATAGGTTCCGATTGGGATTACTCCAGCCAGGAGTATAGCTTCCATGCTCAGCGTGAGCGATGCGATTCGCCTGAAGTGTGACCGTTGGCCGATTTCGATAAGAATCCGTCCGACTAAGGAGGCAGCAAAAAATGCAGCCAGAATGGTTGCAGCTGGAGCCACTTCACTCCAATTGCGATAAACCAGTTGTTGACCCAAACGCACAGTGGTACCGGTCATGTGGGCGGTGAATAGTTGATAGATCGTGAGCACGCCCACAACGTCAACAAATCCTGCCGCGAACGAGAGTACGAGTGCGACCAGCGACTTGGTTCGGCTATGCCGGGACTTTATCAGTTCCTTGCTCAAGACATGGACCGGTTAAGTGAACTCCCGAACAGGACGACAAACCTAATGAAAGATGAAGAGACTGCTCCCGAAGATGCTTAAGGAACGAGAGGAAGCAGTAGAGAATAGCCGCGCTTTCCCAGATATACACCGGGAGAGAACTTAGTGGACCATCTTTTCAAGGGCGGGGCGACTGCGCAGAACCAGGGTCGAACCTTTAACCTGTAGTAATTGCTTCTTCTTGAAGTCGGAGAACAAGCGGCTTACGGTCTCGCGCGTCGTGCCGATCATTTCGGCAATTTCTTCGTGGGTAAGCGTCATCTTGATCTGCGCCTGCCCATTTGCGCCTTGCGCCTTTTCCGGATACCAGGAGAGCAAGAGCTTGGCAAACTTTTCGCTGGGCGAACTCGTCAACCCTAAAGTGCGAATCTCTTCATATGCGGTGTAGTAATTGCGGCTCAATTGCTCGGCCACGCGCAGTGCGACTTCGCCGTACTCGCGCAGGAAGCGAAGCAGCGCGTCACGAGGAATAAAGTTCGCTTGCCCCGGCTCAATCATCTCCGCGGTCACTTCGTAGGGATGATTTGAAATGGTGGCGTTCAGGCCAAGAACATCGCCGGGTTCGGAAATTTTCGTGATCAGCGTCTTACCTTCGCTGGAGGAAGTTGAAAGTTTCACCTTACCCGTGCAAAGGACGAAAACTCCCCGTGGCTGCTGACCCTCGATGAACAGGACTGCTGATTTCGGATAGACCGCCGTGGACTTGATTTCATTCAGTCGCTGCAGCGCAGGCACCGATAAATTGCAAAAGAGGTGCTCCTCCCGCACCGGGCAGGTGAGGCAGTTATCGAGAATATTTAAGCCGTACGGTGCCCGCATACCCCGTCGCTAAGTGAATTCTACACCCGGAATGTGACGGGAATCACCAGAAAGCGTGACCGCATACATCGCCCTGAAGTTTGCCCCCGGTAACAATCAGCTTGAAACATGAAGGCGGTTTTAGCCGGAGGGCGCTATGCCAACAGTAACAGAGGTCACTCAGCCGAAGGTAAAAGAGCCAGAAGCAGCTGCGAAACCAGCCCCTGCAGCATCGAAGCCGGCTGCGCAGCCGCTACCTCAGCCGCAACGGATGCTGTTTTCAGACAGTCTGCTGGACTCTTTCTCTCCAGACCGGCGGCGAAGGGGTGCCGCAACTACCTTCTCGTTCGTTTTCCAGTGCGTTTTGCTCGGGACGTTAGTCATTCTCCCGCTTATGTTTACGGAAGCCTTGCCGAGCGCACAGCTGCTCACGTTGCTGGTGGCGCCGCCGCCGCCACCGCCGCCGCCTCCGCCGCCCGCGGCTGCGCCGATTAGAGCTGCCGAGACTGAGATACTCAAGAACGGCGAACTGCGGACGCCAACGCGGATCCCGAAAAAGATCGAGATGATCCGCGAGGAGGAAAATCTTCCACAGACGGGAGGAGTCGTTGGCGGTGTGCCCGGCGGTATCCCGGGAGGACAGTTGGGAGGAGTGATCGGCGGAATCATCAGTTCCAGCAACAACAACACGGTGATGATTCCCAAGCTCGAGCCGGTGAAGCGCGTCCGTATCTCGCAGGGCGTAACCCAGGGAATGCTGATCAGCAAGATCGAACCGGCTTACCCGAAACTTGCGTTGGCGGCACGTGTAACTGGGGTAGTCATGCTGCACGCCATCATCAGCCGTGAAGGCAAGATCGAGGAACTCGAAGTCGTCAGTGGTCACCCGATTCTCGTTCCAGCCGCGATTGAAGCAGTGAAGCAATGGCGCTATCGGCCTTATCTGCTGAATGGAGAGCCGGTGGAAGTGGAAACCAACATCATGGTGACGTTCGAGATCTCGAACTGAATTTAATTCGGCACCTGTGCCGGCAGTGACGTTTTACAAGGAGTAACGTATGGAAAGCGAACACACTTATCGCGTGGTAGCCTGGTGGGCCTCAGGAAAGACGGGACTGGCGAAGTCCGAGTCAGCGCCCAACGCCATTCACTTCACCGCCCCGCCACAATTCGGTGGTATGGAGGGCCGGTGGTCTCCGGAAGATCTGTTGCTGTGCTCGATTGCCAGTTGCTTCACGACCACTTTTCGTGCCCTCGCTGAATACTCTGATTTCCATTTCACCGACCTCGAGGTTGAAGTACAGGGGAACGTGCGCAAGATCGAATCAGGGTATTCGTTCGGCGAAATCGTGATCCGGCCGACGCTTACAATTCAGCGCGATGAGGACCACCCGCGTGCGGACCGCTTGCTGGAGAAGGCGAAGCGCCTGTGCCTGGTTTCACGCGCGCTGGCGGTGACGCAGACCTTCGAACCGCGTGTGCACGCGACTACGCCGATGGTGGCTGAACCGGCGGAAGCTTTGCCGGCGCAGTAGGGCGGAGATCCGAATGGCTGCCCGGACTTTATCGGTGGAAGATGATCCAGATCGCCGGGTATCTTTGTCCTCAACCACCTCGAAGAGATGGATGATGCGCGACGGCACCGAGGTGACCATTCGGTTGATCTCTCCGGAAGACGAGTCCCTCATGGTGAAGTTCCACCATGGGCTTTCGGAGCGGTCAGTTTACATGCGTTATTTCGAGTCCTTGAGCCTGAAGACGAGGACGGCACATTCGCGCCTGGCACGAATTTGTTTCGCGGACCCCGCACAGGAAACGGTTGTCGTGGCCGTGCACAAGGACCAAACTTCGGGCGAGGAAAAGATTCTGGCAGTCGGCCGGCTCAGCAAGCTGCCGGATTCCAAGTCCGCTGAAATCGGCACTCTGGTGGCAGATGACTGGCAGGGGCACGGGCTGGGAACAGAGTTGGTGCGACGCATGATCGAGTCCGCACGGGACCAACACGTCAGTTACGTGAGTGGCGAGATACTCCGCGACAACGTCGTTATGCAGAGCGTTGTGAAAAAACTTGGCTTTCGCCTGCGCGGATTCGGGGTGCAGCGCACGGTGCGCGCAACGCTTCAACTTTAGCCTGCAAGCGAACTCTCTAACCTAATCGTTTCTTGAAGTTCTGCGGAATTGTGATTCCACGCACAAAGACAAGTGACGCCGAATGCCGACCCCTGAATTGCTTTCCGTCACACTCCTAGATGTAACGAGAGGTCAAAATGTCACGTAAGTTCAAAACACTCGACGCGAATGAAGCCGTTGCCAACGTCGCCTATCGCCTGAACGAAGTCATCGCAATCTACCCCATTACGCCGTCTTCGCCGATGGGCGAGTGGTGCGACCAGTGGGCCTCGGAGCATGTGCCGAACCTATGGGGCACAGTGCCGCATGTGATCGAGATGCAGAGCGAGGGGGGCGCGGCTGGCGCGGTGCACGGGGCACTGCAGACCGGAGCTCTGGCGACGACTTTTACCGCGTCGCAAGGGCTGATGTTGATGGTGCCAAACATGAACAAAATCGCCGGCGAACTTACCCCAGCGGTTTTTCATGTGACTGCACGCACGATCGCAGCGCACGCACTTTCGATTTTTGGCGATCACTCGGACGTGATGGCCTGCAGAACTACCGGGTTTGCGATGCTGTGCTCCAACTCCGTCCAGGAAGCCATGGATATGGCGTTGATCGCGCATGCAGCAACTCTGGAGTCCCGTATTCCTTTCATTCACTTCTTTGATGGATTTCGCACCTCCCATGAAGTGAACAAGATTGAAATGCTCAGCGAAGATGATTTGCGGGCCATGATCAACATGGATCGCGTGCTCGAGCACCGGCAGCGGGCATTGTCACCCGATCATCCTGTGCTGCGTGGGACGGCGCAGAATCCAGATGTGTTCTTTCAGTCGCGAGAAGCGGCCAATGCTTACTACGCAGCTTGCCCGGAAAAGGTGCAGGCGACGATGGATAAGTTTGCGCAGATTACCGGGCGCGCCTATCACCTGTTCGACTATTTAGGCGCACCGGACGCCGAGCGCGTGATCGTCATGATGGGATCGGGTGCAGAGACTGCGCAGGAAACAGTTCAGTACATGAATGCACACGGAGAAAAAGTTGGATTGCTGAAAGTGCGGCTGTTCCGGCCATTCTCGGTGCAGGACTTCTTAGCGAGCTTACCTGCAACCGTGAAAAAGATTGCGGTGCTGGACCGGACGAAAGAGTCGGGTTCCGCGGGAGAGCCGTTGTACCTGGATGTGGTGAACGCGCTGTTTGAACGACGGGCCGGGACGCCCGTCGAGCTAAAGATCGTTGGAGGACGCTACGGCCTGTCTTCCAAGGAATTCACGCCTGCGATGGTGAAGGGCGTTTATGAGCAGCTCGCGAGCCCGGAGCCGAAGAAGCATTTCACAATTGGCATCAATGATGATGTGAGCCACACAAGTCTGGTATACGACCCCGAGTTTTCGATCGAGCCCGAAAGCGTGGTTCGCGCGATGTTCTACGGCCTCGGAGCTGACGGGACGGTGGGCGCGAACAAAAATTCCATCAAGATCATCGGCGAAAACACGAAGAATTACGCGCAAGGATACTTCGTTTACGATTCCAAGAAATCCGGCGCTATGACGGTTTCGCATTTGCGTTTCGGGCCGGAGCCGATCCATTCCAGTTACCTGATTTCGAAGGCGAATTTTGTCGCCTGCCATCAATGGATCTTCCTTGAGCGCTATGACATGCTCGACGCGCTCGTTTCTGGTGGCGTTTTCCTGCTCAACAGCCCGTACGGACCGGAGGAAGTCTGGGACCATCTGCCGCGGCGAATGCAGGAGCAACTCATCGCGAAGAGAGCAAAGTTCTACGTCATCGATGCGTACAAGGTCGCACACGATACCGGCATGGGATCGCGCATGAACACGATTATGCAGGTCTGCTTCTTCGCGATTTCGAAAGTGCTGCCACGGGAAGAAGCGATCAACGCTATTCGCAAATCGATTCGCGATACTTACGGCAAAAAAGGCGAAGAGGTCGTGCAGAAAAACCTAAAGGCAGTTGATGAAACCCTGAGCTGCCTGTTCGAAGTGAAAATTCCCGAGAAGGCAACCAGTCAAATTGAGATTCCGCTTCCGTTCTCCGAGGGAGCGAGCAAGTATGAGCGCGATGTGCTCGGCACCATATACGCTGGCCACGGCGACCTGATTCCCGTGAGCGCTTTCCCCGCCGATGGCACTTATCCTACCGGCACTGCGCAATGGGAGAAGCGTAACATCGCGCTCGAAATTCCTGTGTGGGATGCGAAAACCTGCGTCCAGTGCGGCAAGTGCGCCATGGTGTGCCCGCATGCGGTGATTCGCATAAAAGTGTATGAAGCTCAACACCTGGCGAACGCGCCAGCGACGTTCAAGTCCACGGATGCGACGGACCGCGAGTGGCGCGGCTTGAAATACAGCATTCAGGTTTCGCCGGAAGATTGCACCGGCTGTGGAATTTGCGTTGACATCTGCCCGGCCAAAAACAAAAAAGAAACGCGGCTGAAGGCGATCAACATGATGCCGCAACCGCCGCTGCGTGCACAGGAGCGCGAGAACTGGGAGTTTTTCGAAAAGGTTCCCGAGCTCGACCGGCGCAAGATCAAGACCACGAACATCAGGCAACAGCAAGTCCAGGAGCCGTTATTCGAATTCTCGGGTGCGTGCTCTGGCTGCGGCGAAACGCCTTATCTGAAGCTGGTTTCGCAGCTGTTCGGCGACCGCGCGGTGATTGCCAATGCAACCGGCTGTTCGTCAATCTACGGCGGCAATCTGCCGACAACGCCATGGGCAAAGAACGCCGAGGGCCGCGGACCGGCGTGGGCGAATTCGCTGTTCGAGGATAACGCCGAATTTGGCCTGGGATTCCGTGTCTCGATCGATAAGCAAACAGAATATGCGCGTGAGCTGGTGAAAAAGCTCTCGTATCTAATCGGGGAAGATCTCGCCACAGCTTTGCTCGCTACTCCGCAGAAAGATGAATCCGATGTTTATCTGCAGCGCGAACGCGTGGCCACACTGAAAGGCAAGCTACTCACACTGAACTCGCCGGAAGCAAAGCAGCTTCTGTCTCTCGCCGACATGCTGGTGAAGAAGAGTGTCTGGATCGTTGGCGGGGATGGCTGGGCGTACGACATCGGCTACGGCGGGCTCGATCATGTTCTGGCGAGCGGGCGCAATGTGAACCTGCTTGTGCTCGATACCGAGGTGTACTCGAACACCGGCGGGCAGGCGTCCAAATCCACGCCTCGGGCCGCCGTGGCGAAATTCGCCGCCGCGGGGAAGCCTGCGCCGAAGAAAGATCTCGGTCTAATGGCCATGAGTTACGGGAACGTGTATGTCGCCAGCGTCGCGATGGGGGCGAAAGACGAGCACACGCTGAAGGCGTTCCTGGAAGCCGAAGCCTATGACGGACCGAGCATCATCATTGCCTATTCGCACTGCATCGCTCACGGAATTAACATGACGACAGCGATGTCAGACCAGAAAGTCGCGGTCGAATCGGGTCAGTGGCTGCTGTATCGCTATAACCCGCAGCGGGCGCTCATCGGGGAGAATCCGCTCTCGCTCGATTCGCGAACGCCCACGCGCAAGGTTCAGGAATTCCTCATGCAGCAGACACGCTTCAAGATGCTGACTAAGAGCAATCCGGAACACGCGAAACAACTGTGGCAGGAAGCCCAAAATGATGCGGATGTTCGCTTCCACTTTTATGAATATCTGGCGCGACGCGATTTCCACAACGGAAACGATGCGCCTGCGACTGAAAACGACGAGAGTTTGCGCGGTGCGCTGGTGGGCGCCGCCGAAGAGGTAGCAAAATGATCGACCTCAGCACTCATTATCTTGGATTGAAATTACGCACACCGCTGGTGGTTTCGGCGTCCCCTCTTTCCCAGGAAATCGAAGGCATTCGCCGGTTGGAACGGGCCGGAGCGTCCGCGATTGTTCTGTACTCGCTTTTCGAAGAGCAGCTGCGGCAGGAGGCGCTGGAACTGGAATATCACCTGGAGGCTGGCACGGAGAGCTTTGCCGAGTCGCTGACTTATCTTCCGATGCGCAGCGAATTCCGCACCGGGCCCGAGGGATATCTCGCGCATATCGAGGCGGCCAAAAAAGTGGTCCGCATTCCGATCATCGCCAGTCTGAACGGAGCGACGCTCGGTGGCTGGACCAAGTATGCGAAGGCGATGGAAGAAGCCGGCGCGGACGCGGTTGAATGCAATATCTACTCCGTTCCCGCTGATATGGACGTGTCCGGCGCAGAGATCGAACAGACGTACATCGACATTGTTCGCGCGGTGAAATCGTCGGTGAAGATTCCGGTCGCGGTCAAGCTAAGTCCTTTTTTCAGCAACCTGGCGCATATGGCAAAACGGCTGGTGGAAGCCGGGGCGAATGGACTCGTGCTGTTTAATCGCTTTTATCAACCGGACATCGACCTGGATGAGCTGGAAGTCCGACCCAATGTGCTGCTGAGCACGCCGCAAGCGCTACGTTTGCCATTGACCTGGATTGGAATTCTGTATGGGCGAGTTCAGGCCAGCTTGGCCGCCACCAGTGGCGTTCACAGCGCCGGCGACGTCATTAAGCTGCTGATGGCTGGAGCCGACGCCACCATGCTGTGCTCGGTGCTGCTGCGCAATGGGCCCAACTACCTGAGCACCATCGAGCGCGAACTGGTGGAATGGATGCAAGAACATGAGTATGAATCTGTTGACCAGATGCAGGGCAGCATGAGCCAGCTGCGCTGTGCCGATCCGACCGCATTTGAGCGGGCACAGTACATGCGAGCGGTAAAAGACTCCACCTACATCCAGCGGCCGCCGGTGCCAGTAATCCGCCGAGTCGAGGATTGGGGGCCGCAGTAAGCAGGCTGCCCACCTAGTCATTTATCTACACTTAGCGACGGTTTGTGATGCCAATCACGGTTACGTGTGGCTACCGTCATGTTCGGAAAAGAACCTGACATTGAAACTTAAAGCAAGAAACCGAGGAGATTACCATGATGACCCTCTACCGCCTCGTCCGCCTCATCGAAACTCACTCCAATGAGCTCGCTTCCTGTCTTCTTGATCGAGTCCACAATTCCGAAGCTACGCCAGAGTACTCCCGGGTCCCCAAAGAAGAATTGCGGGAGCGGGTGCATGAAATTTACAGCCACTTAGGCGAGTGGCTCATGACCAAAGACGAGCTGGATCTTGAACACAGGTACATCCAGATCGGAGCGAAACGTGGGCAGCAGGGCGTGCCCTTTAGCCAGGTCGCGTGGGCCATTGTGCTGACGAAAGACAATCTATGGACCTTTCTTAAGCGCCAGTCGGAAATGGACCGCCCGGTCGAAGCTTTTGGCGAGCTCGAACTGTTGCAACTGCTGGACAACTTCTTTGATCGAGCAATTTACTATGCAGCGGTTGGATACGAAAAAGCCCGCGCCGAGTCGCAACTAGAAACGGCAAAGGCCACTGCCTGAGGGGAAAATATGTCGTGGGAAGCAGATTATTCACGAAAGCTTCGTACTGCGGATGAGGCCCTGCGCTTGGTTGAATCGAACATGCGGGTTTACATTCAGCCGGGTTGTGCCGAGCCGGAGACGCTGGTCGAAGCGCTGATGCGCCGCGCGCCTTACGTGCGCAATGTGGAAATCGTCCACATGATGACCATGGGCATGGCTCCCTACGTTGCGCCGGATATGGCCGGGCATTTCCGCCATAATGCCATGTTCATCGGACCCAACGTGCGCGAAGCCATCAACGATGGCCGCGCCGATTACACGCCGGTTTACCTCAGCGAAATTGAAGGGTTATTTGAGAGCGGGGCCATGCCGATTGATGTTGCCCTGATCGAAGTTTCGCCGCCAGACTCCCACGGATTTTGCAGTTTTGGGGTAGGCGTCGACACCACGCTTACTGCCGCCAAGTGTGCCCGCTATGTGGTCGCGCAAATCAATAACTATATGCCGCGAACTTACGGCGATAGTTTCATACATGTGAGTGACATAGATGCGGTGGTGGAATCGTCCCGGCCGCTATGCGAACTAAAGAAGCCAGTCGTCACGAACATGCATGTCGCAATCGCGCGCCACGTAGCGGGGCTCATTGAAGATGGGGCGGTGTTACAGACCGGCATTGGCGGAATTCCGGACGCAGTTCTGCCGTTCCTGATGGACCGCAGGGACCTGGGAGTGCACAGTGAACTGGTGACGGAAGGCATAATTCCGCTTATCGAGGCGGGTGTGATCACAGGCGCGCGCAAAAATTTCAAGCCGCGCAAGATCATCTCCGGCTTTGCGCTCGGCACAAAAAAAATGTTTGAGTTTGTCGACAATAATCCGATTTTCGAATTTCACCCGACCGCTTATACCAATGATCCTGGCTTGATCGCCCGCAATGACAACATGATCGCGATCAACTCGGCGCTGCAGGTGGACCTCACGGGGCAGGTCTGTTCAGATTCCATCGGTAACCAGTTCTACAGCGGTATCGGCGGACAAGTGGACTTCCTGCGAGGAGCATCGCGTTCGAAGGGCGGCAAGGCGATCATTGCGATCTCCTCGACGGCAAAGGACGAGACGATCTCGCGGATCGTCCCCACGCTAAGTTCCGGCGCCGGGGTGGTCACCTCGCGCGGCTTGGTCCGCTATGTCGTTACTGAGCACGGAGTCGCTTATCTGCATGGCAAATCCATTCGTGAGCGAGCGAAAGCGCTCATCGAGATCGCCGATCCCAAATTCCGAAACGAACTCTATGAATACTGTGAGAAAACCAAATGGCTGCAGCGTCCGCAGTCCTACGATGCTGAGCAATCTTTCATATCACCGAAGGCCGGCTCGAACTAAACAGTATGTGGACTGAGAGGTAGTTGTGAGCAATGTTATCGAAGTGAAATTTGTGTGTGAACGGTTAACGAAGTTTGGTTTTGCCGATAAACGGCACATCAGACTCTATGGGGAGGAACTTGCTCTTATTTCTAATCCTGTTCCCGATGGAGATGGATTCGCAGTTGAAGCGATCAACCGCAGATCCGGAACGAAAAAGCGAGTGCGGATTCCGCTCTCACTCGTGCATACGCTAAAACGTGAACTTGCGGTGCAGAGAAGAGCTGCGGAGCAGTTTGCAGAAAAGGCCGCGGCGTAAACCCCAAATAAAGTCGTCCAAAAACAATGCCCCACTCCCGCGTCACGCGAGAGGTGGGGCAGTTTACTCTTAGCTGCGAACCGTTAGCACTGGGCAGTTCGCGCCCACAACCACCTTGTGAGCGGTCGAGCCGCTGAAGTGGGTGGCCGCGCCGAGGTGTCCGGGGGCTGGCCTCACACCCAGTACAATCAGGTCTGCTGCATATTCGCCCGCCGTCTGGAGGATCAATTCTGAAGGCATGCCGAACTGTGCTACAAACTCGGGTTCGTAGCGCAGGCCGCTGCGGTCGGGCACAAGTTCCTCCAACCTGCGCAGCGTTTTATCGATTGGGCCAGGATGGTCATGCAGGTCCTTGCCATATCCGTCAATCACGTGCATGAGAGTTAAATGGGCTTGAAATTCGCGGGCCAGCGAAGTTGCATAAAAGGCGCCCTGCGCTGCATCGGGCTCAAGGTCTGTGGCGTAAAGGATCTCGTGGAGTTTGATCTGCGGCGGGGGCAGATCGCGATGGTGCCGCGATTCCAGCACCTTCTCCGTTACCGGAACTCGCGGGCCAACCGTCAGGACCGGACAGGGAGCCTGCCGGAAGAGCTCTTCAGCAACCGATCCCATGATCAGTTTACCCAGGCCGGTTCGACCGTGTGTGCCCAGCACCAGCAGGTCGACATCCTGCTCGCGAATTATGGCCGAGATCACTTCGTAAACCCCACCGTGGCGCAAGTACGTCTTGCACGGGAAGCCTTTAAGCCGTTTCACCAGGTGCTGCATTTTTTCCTGAGCTACGCTGTGAGCCTCCTCGTAAATTTGCCCCATAACCGCTGGGTCGGGTGCACCGGGTCGCAGCAGCACCGCATCGGGAAGCACGTTGGCCACATGCACGGTGCTGCCATAACGCACGCCCAGCGCTGCCACATAAGGCAGGGCCGATTCAGAAACTGCGGAGAAATCGGTCGCGAACAATATGTTCTTAATCGCAACCGCGCTTTCGACTTTTTGTTCAAGGGTTGCCACGGCTCACCTCCACTTGCATATCAAGTCTCGTATGCGCATAAACTGAACGCGGTGTACATTGTCACGGGTTTCTGTGATTAGAATCACAGGGCACTCCCGCAGGACGCCGTAATCTAAAGCTTCGCGGATACTTAACCGATCAAACTCAAGGGGATACAATGGCTACCCACATCGCGAAGCCGGCTCCGCCAAGCCAGGACAAACGCTGGAAACTGGTGGATGCCACGATGCGGCGCACGGGACAGCACTCGCGCAGCCTGATCGAGACTCTGCACACGGTGCAGGAAGCGTTCGGTTATCTGGACGAGGAAGCCCTTCGGTATGTTGCTATGTCTCTGCGGGTACCTTTGAGCAGGGCTTTTGGCGTGGCGACGTTTTATCATTTCTTCACACTAAAACCCGCCGGCCGGCACACGTGCGTCATTTGCCTTGGAACGGCGTGCTATATCAAGGGCGCGCAACAATTGCTCGATACAGTCGAGCACGAGTACAACGTGGAGCCCGGCGAGACGACCGCCGATGGACAGGTTTCACTTTTAACCGCGCGTTGCCTCGGCTCGTGTGGTTTGGCGCCGGCCGTGGTTTACGACCAGGAAGTCGCGGGCAAAGTGGATACGCAGTCTCTGCGAGCACATCTTGCAAAGTGGGCCTACCATGACGCCTGAAGAACTCGAACAAATAGCGGAAAGGGAACGTGAAGCCCAGGGCAACTTCACCCGGCAGGTCAGGGTGTGCATGGCGGCGGGCTGCCTCTCCTGCCAGAGCGATGCGGTAAAAAACGCGCTCGCGGAAGAAATCACGAGTCGAGGTTTGGGCGATTGCCAGGTAAAAGGTGTCGGCTGCATGGGATTGTGCGCCGAGGGGCCGTTGGTTTCTACCAGCAATCGACAGATGTACAAACGCGTTTCTGCTGCGGACGCTCCCGAAGTGCTCGCCAGCCTTGATGGCAAGCCATTGGACCGGCTGGATTGCCCGACCAATGTCCCATTTTTCGAGCGGCAGAAAAAAATCGTGCTGGAGAATTCGGGTGTGATTGATCCCGAGCGGATCGAAGAATACATCGCCCGCGACGGCTACAGCGCGCTGATCAAAGTCCTCACCGAAATGAGGCCTCAGCAGGTCATCAGCGAAGTCATGACCAGCGGTTTGCGCGGGCGCGGCGGCGCCGGATACCCCACAGGTCTGAAATGGAGCACCGTGGCGAAAGCAGTTGGCAAGCAGAAGTTCGTCATCTGCAATGCCGATGAAGGTGATCCGGGCGCGTTCATGGACCGCAGCGTGCTTGAGAGCGATCCCCATCGTGTGCTTGAAGGCATGCTGATTGCAGCGTATGCAGTCGGCGCTTCGGAAGGATACATCTATGTGCGCGCCGAATATCCACTGGCGATCAAGCGGCTGAAAACCGCAATTCGCCAGGCCGAGCGCCTGGGCCTGCTCGGTGCAAATATCTGCGGAACGCAATTCAGCTTGCGAATTGATTTGCGGCTTGGCGCCGGCGCATTCGTGTGCGGCGAAGAGACCGCGCTCATTGCATCGATCGAAGGCAAACGTGGCACACCGCGTCCTCGTCCGCCGTATCCCGCAATGGAAGGTCTGTTGGGAGAGCCAACGCTGATCAACAACGTCGAAACTTATGCCAACGTGCCGCCAATTATCCGCAATGGCGGCGAGTGGTATGCGTCGATCGGGACGGAAAAAAGCAAGGGAACAAA
>DATIYR010000042.1:0-7071 GCA_035517535.1 Terriglobales bacterium | reverse complement strand
CGAGAAGTATCAGCTCACGCCCGTGCCCAAGGTTTACAGCCTGATGACTCCCGACCACGACGACCAGAAACTCAACGTCTCTATCAAGTCGCCGATTCCGTTAACGGTGGCGCTGCTCCCGTCGCATCTGGCCGACCAGGTTTACGACAAGACCGTAAGCCTCACCGACGCGCTCGACCAAACCGGATGCAAAGAGCGCGGAGTTCAGAAGATGAGCTTCCATTGCAGCTTCAACGTCGCCAACGGCCCGCAAACCTTATTCATCCTTCCCGAGATGGACTTCTCCGGAAAAAAGAAAGCCGACGTCGAGGTCAACACCGTAAAGTGCGTGCGCAACTGCGACCTGCTCCCCCCACCGCCAAATCCGTAGAGCAGATGCCTGAAGCTGGATACCCGCCGGAAAACGGTTTTTCGCAGCATTCTGAACTCAAATGATTGAGGACTTACATCAAGATATAACCGGCATCTCGTTTGATGAGTTTATACAGTTTGTTTTCGCAAAGCCCGTCCCAGTTAATGCGAAGAGAGAACCCTGGTACTGGCACATTGAGACTACATTCGATCCCACAGAAATTGTCGAACACTACATCGCGTTGTTCATTCGGCCCGAGTTCTTACTTGCGAAATTTCTGAAAGCCGAACTCGAGCAAGGTTTCTGGGCGATACAAAGCTGCAACCTCGATTGCGCAGTCGCGCAATTGATTTGGCTGAGCGAGCTCCCGCTCGCAGTTCGCGAACGCTGTGTCCGTTCCATGTTTCACTTGTTTGAAAAATTATTCTCGATTGAACCACTTGAGACTTCCGCTCATATGTGGTGGGATTCGTTGTGCTATGACTGGCACTGCGGCAATCGATCAAGAGCCAACGGCGGCGAAGATGAATCCATGCAGGACGTCATTTTCGAGACCTTAGCAAAAATTCTCAAGTTGGCTTCTATCCGCTGTCAGAGAGATGCGCTGCACGGCCTTGGGCATCTACACCATCCCGGAACCGAGGAGCTGATCTCAAAATATATAGCATCCCATCCCCAGATCAGTCCTGAGACGAAGAAATATGCGTTGGCTGCCGCGAAGTTTCAGGTGATGTAACTCGTCCAAAACGGAAAAAGGCCACGCTGCTTTCGCAACGTGAACTTTATTTTTCCGGCAATGCCCCGAGCTTGCCGGAGCAGACTCGATCAAACTTAGTTCATCGTCAAATCATTTCCCGGGAAGCAACCCATTCACTGCGATGACGTAAGTCGTCCTCTTGTTGAGTTTGATGTTTGAATGCGAAGAAACCAGAATGACCGACCCGTCCGGGCCGCGCGCCGATTGCACATTCGTCATCAGCACCCGTTCATTGGAGATGACCGATGCCGGCGCCGCCGCATCCATACTCTTATCCTGGTCGTGCTGCGGAGGCCATCTCTGCCCTGACATCGGATTCGCCGGCTCGGTGTAATCCGTCCCGCCCGGATTTTTATTGCCGCCCTGCGGTCCATAGGAGAGGTCCGGAGCAGGCATCAGTACCGGCGGATAAAACCATGCCGTCAGATAAAAGTTAAAGCTCGCCGACCCATCTTTCCACTGCGCCGAGTCCATGCGAATCCCAAGCCGCGAAGGCGAATTGCCCGATTTCGCCACCGATTCGATCACCTCACCCGAAATCACCGTGTCGCGCGGGATCACGCCACCCCTGGTCATGGTGGCCATCACCAGCCGCGCTTCCACCTTCGTTCCCACCGGGGTCTTTCCCGCCACCACATTTTGCCGCAAAACAATCGGCAGTTCGCATCCCACACAAACCCGGGCCGCGCTCATCCCTTTCCCACTGGATGATGATGACGATGACGAGGCCGACGCCGGTTGAGCCGCTGTCGCCTGTTGAGTCTTGGGGGCCTGGCCCAGAAGTACAACTGAGCCGAGGAGAGCGGCAAATGCCGTCAGACCTGCGAATTTTAAATTGCGAAACATCAGTCCTCCTTTGTGACAAACCCAAACGCGAGAGAACTTTCGAACCGAAGTATACTGCGACTGTCAAAGCCAGTTGTCGCGTGCTCCGTTCCACTCCTCGCGCCGATTTTATATCGTCAGCCTAAGAGGTTTGAGGCCAAGGAAGACGACGCATGTAGCTCTTTAGTCTTTGACTCTGGAAAATAATTTGGCATCGCACTGGGTTGAGCACCATGTATCGGGTTGCGACATAGTGGATCGGACTACCCCCAAACCCTGCCTTAAACCAATACGGCCCTTTGGTAGCTCCGGGCCAATAGTTGCCAAAATCGTATTCCGTGCATCCCGCTGACTTGGCCCATTCGAACGCCTTCGACTGGAGGAGTTGTCCAGCGCTGAAGTTTTCTTTCTTGGTGGTCGCTCCCCAAACATAGGTGCACAGCTGTCCGGTTCTGGCCAGGACCACTCCTCCCATCAGGCGGCCTGTATGGCGGGCCAACAATAAAGTGCCCCGCCCGCTTTCCAAAAGCCATTGAATGCGCGGGATGACGTTGGTTGCCTTAAGCCCGAACCGCCTCTCTTCTTGCAGCTTCTCGTAGATGCGCAGATACTCCTGCAAGTCTTCACCGCATTTCGCAGTGTCTACTTCCACTCCCTCGCGCATCGCGCGTCGGATGTCATACCGTGTCGTTTTGCGGAAGTTGTTAAACAATTCCTCGTCAGAACGGTCCAACTTCAATCGCATCGTGTAACGGCCGCTATCGCTTTTTATCCAGCTTGAATCATGGTCTGCATGGAATGCCGGCTCTTCTGTCCACGCCGGCTGCATATGCAGGTACGCGTATCCTTCTCTCTTGAGCTTGCCCGCTAGTTGCATACAGCCTTCGTGCCACATCGCGAGCTCATCACAAAGCGGTCCCCGGCCCAGATGGGCCGTCCGGATCCATCTCCGCATCCCGAGCGGATACACCGTCGAGATCAGAGCAAACCAGCGGATTTGACCGCAGGAGCGATAAATTGCGCAAAGACCCTCCGGCGACCATCCCGGATATTGAAATATATCGATATCGCAGTTAGACCGGGAATCGAGAAAGGCCTCGATCGCCTTCGCGTCGCCCGCAGTGATCGCGCTGGATGGAATAAATTCGAGCTGCATTCCGTCGGAAACCAGGTAGCGACCGGCCCAAGCTTTCGCTCACAACCTATGAGCGATGCTAGTTCACGTCAGTTGCCGTTATCAAGCGATTACCCAACGACCACTGCACTCGCGCAGTGCTCTATCATAGTTGTCGTATCTTCTGCTCATGCCAGCCATATACAGAACAATTCTTCCCAGACTCAAAAGGTCGGTTAAGTCGAATGGGGTTTGGGGAACGCTGGCCCGGGTGGGAAATGCACCGTTTCGCTCGTGGCGCGAATATAAAGATGCCAGGCATTTCAGCTCAATCCGCAAGCCGGACCTGTTCGATCTGGAACATGGCATCGAGACTTCGCAGCGCGTACACGCAAGTGATTTGCGCGTCAAAAGCCGGAACTGGATGAATGGCACTAACTACGACCCAACGCCCGTGAACCTGATACGAGAAGCCATCGCGGCGCTGCCGATTAACCCCGGAGAATTCACCTTCATTGATTTTGGCTCGGGCAAGGGCCGCGTTCTGTTTGTGGCGTCCGAGTTTCCCTTTGCTCGAATCATCGGCGTCGAATACGCGCCTGAGCTTCACCAGGCCGCCTGCCGGAATCTCCAGAGTTTTCGCAGCGAGACTCAGAAATGCAGGCGCATCGAAACCATTTGCCAGGACATGACCACGTTCCGTTTTCCCGATGGTCCGCTGGTTCTGTTCTTCTACAATCCCGCCTTTGAGCCCGTCATGCGAACCATGGCGGCAAGGATCGCTGCGCTATCGCAGGCGTGTTGGGTTGTCTACGCCAACCCACGCTTCAATGTGTTCGAGAGTCTAAACAAAGTCCTCGAAACCGCCCGCGCGCTACAAGGTCCGGAAATCCAGCCTTACGCTATCTACACCACGGCTGCCCCACCGCAATCGAACTGACAAATCCCGGCTTTTTAAGGTGTCTCTCGCGGTTGCCTATCGGCGGGTGTCCCGCCTTGTCGTTTTACGTTTTATCTCAAAAAAAATGAGGCGGTTGCCCCACCCTTGTCTCGCGTTCTTTGCGAGACAGGGTGGGGATTTTGATTTTCACTAGAAATTCTGGAGGGTGCCCCATCCTTGTCGTTCCCGGTTTTGGAGCGACAGGGTGGGGATTTTGATTTTGGTTAGCTGAAACTTCTCGATAATGCCAGCGGGCCTAAATGTTACCCATAAATATGGTAATATGGGAACTTGAAGACAACCCTCGAAATTCCCGACTTCCTGTTTCGACGTGCAAAATCCGCCGCCGCCGAACGCGGGATTCCCCTGCGCCAGCTCGTCACCGAGGCAGTTCAGGAAAAATTGAAAGCCACCTCGCAGGAAAAACCCTGGATGAAGCACCTGGGAAAGCTCAAGCACCTGCACAAAGAAAGAAAGCGAATCGAGAAGCGAGTGGAAGAAGCGTTTGAGCAGATCGATCCCGACATCTGGCAATGATTTGGCAATGACCTGGCAATGATTCTTGACACCAACGCCTTATCTGCCGCCGCTGACAGCGATCGTGGCGTAGTCGCCATTCTCGCTCGCGCCCAAGAGATGGCGCTGTCCGTAATCGTGCTCGGCGAGTATCGCCACGGCATTGCCCAGTCACGCCATCGGGCGATCTATGAAAGCTGGCTCACTGGGCTGCTCAATGATTGCCTGGTCCTCGACATTCAGGAGCCGACCACGCATTACTACGCCGAAATCACTCTCGAGCTGAAGCGCAAGGGCAAGCCCATTCCTACGAATGACATTTGGATCGCCGCCCTCTGTCGCCAGCACTCTCTTCCGCTATTAAGCCGCGACACCCATTTCGATTTGATCGCCGGAACCAAACGGATCGGTTGGTAGTCAGCTCATCGCGCGCTGCCTTCGCACCACAGTCTTGTGTGGCGCGGGCGCCCTCGCCCGCGAAATCGGCAACTGAATCCATTCCATTTCGGGATTCGACTTTCCGACAATGTCCATCCATCACAGACAAAGCTGATTGCCTTGGGTTACTCCTACCGCGACACGATTGGCGGCCGAGGGCGGCCGCCCCACACAACGACACAGCATGTCCGCAAACTCGACAATTCTCGCAAAGTATCGCTATCGCCGACGGCTTCCGCATTTGCAGAAAGCCGATGCGGATTTGTTCGTGACATTCTGTACCGGGGCAAGAGCGATTCTGCCGTAGAAAGCTCGCGACTTGGTATTCGAACACTGTTTGCGAGAAGGCGGAGTGCTGGCTTTCGCGGGCGAGGGCACCCGTGCCACACAGGCGAGCCACAAAAAAGTAAACCCGCGAATTCACCTACACGCAGTTGTTGTCATGCCAGATCATGTTCATCTGTTGTTGAGGCCTTTTCGCGACGAAAACGGCTGGTCTTTTCCGCTCGTCGATATTCTGCAATGCTTCAAGGGAGCGACAGCTCATCGCATTAATAAGCTGCTTGGGATTTCAGGTCCACTTTGGGAAGAAGAATCGTTTGATCATGTGTTGCGATCGGATGAGAGTTTAAAAGAAAAAGCTGAGTACATCCGGAAGAATCCCGTCAGAGCTGGATTGGTAAGCAGACCTGAGGATTACCGATGGTTGTGGGTGAATCCTAAATTCAAAATCTAACCCCAGGACATGGCGGGCGAGGGCGATGAAAACGGGTCGATACCCGCGTCGCCCCTGCGAGCACTTTCCGAAACCGGGTCCCATGCTCCGGCATCGAACTCAACTATGGAGGTCAGTTTATGTACGTTGTAATCGGATCAAGTGGCAATACCGGACATGTGGTCGCAACGAACCTTCTCACACGTGGACACAAAGTGCGTGCCGTCGGCAGAAACTCAGCTCATTTACAGCCTCTTACGTCGAAAGGTGCCGAACCCTTCATCGCTGACGTGACCGACGCCAGCGCTCTGACCAAAGCCTTCCACGGGGCCGACGCGGCCTACGTGATGATTCCACCCAACCCCACCAGTCCGGATCCTGCCGGCTATTCGAAACGGGTCAGCGATGCCATCGTCGCCGCCCTGCAAAAAGCGGGAACCCGGAACATCGTCGCGCTCAGTAGCACCGGAGCCGAACTCTCCAGCGGGACCGGCCCGGTCGTGGGCTTGCATAATTTCGAACAAAAGCTCAACCAGCTAAGCGACGCGAATGTCCTCTGCCTTCGCGCCGGATACTTCATGGAAAACACGCTGCCTCAGGTAAACGCGATCCGTCAGATGGGCAGCGTAGCCGGCCCTCTGCGCGCGGACCTGAAAGTTTCCATGATTGCCACGCGCGATATCGGTACGGCGGTCGCCGATGCCCTGCTGCAGCCGATCCGTGGAAAACAAACTCGCGAACTGCAGGGGCAACGCGATCTCAGCTACGCCGAGGTTGCCGCGATCATTGGCAAGGCGATCGGCAAGCCCGGCCTCAAGTATGTCCAGGTGCCTGATGACCAGTTCCGCGCCGTTTTGGTTCAGATGGGCATGTCGGAGGCGGTAGCCAAACTGCTCGCGGAAATGACAAACACGATGAATGCCGGGACGATGCACACACTCGAACCCCGCACTCCCCACAACACTACGCCGACAAGCTATGAAACCTTCGTAGCCGAAGTTTTCCTTCCGGCCTACCAGCAACAGGCCGCAGCGTAAAGGAGCAAAAGGAAAGAACCACAGCTTTGCCATTCCCGAATAGGAGGGATCAGGGCAAAAGGAAAAGGCCATCGAGATTTCTCTCCATGGCCTTTATTTATGCCGGCAACGACCTACGCTCCCTGGCTTGTGTGGCGCGGGCACTCCTGCCCGCGAAATTGCCGGGTGCTTTCACAGCACTTCCGGACGCCCCATGTTCATTTGTCACAGATTCCGATCGTCGATTCTGATGGAATTGGAATCCGAGTTCGCGGACAAGAGTGTTCGGGCCACACAGTATGTTTCCCACTCGCACATATCAATACCGCAGAAGGCTGCCGCACTTTCAGAAATTTGATCGGCCGCTGTTCGTCACTTTCTGCAAGTTGTCGCACGAA
>DATIYR010000041.1:0-15404 GCA_035517535.1 Terriglobales bacterium | reverse complement strand
TGAGAAAGGCAATATTCGCCTGATTGGCGCCACGACCGAGAATCCGTCGTTTGAAATTATTTCGGCGCTGCTTTCGCGAAGCCGCGTCTACGTGCTCAAACCGCTAACGGAAGAGCAGATCGTGCTGCTCTTGCGGCGTGCATTGAGTGATGAGGAGCGTGGGTTAGGAGAGTTGAGGTTATCTGCGGCTGACGATGTGCTGCATCAGATCGCTGCTTACTCGAGTGGCGATGCGCGCAGTGCTTACAACGTGCTGGAAGTTGCGGCGGCGCTGGTTACTTCCCACCCAACGAACAGCGCGTCGGGTGGGGCGCCCTCGAGTGGTGGTGAGATCACGGCTGAGATCGTGCAGGACGCGCTGCAGAAGCGCGTTCTGCTTTACGACAAAGCCGGGGAAGAGCATTACAACTTGATCTCAGCGTTGCACAAATCCGTCCGCAACAGCGATCCGGACGCCTCACTCTATTGGCTGGCGCGGATGCTCGAAGCCGGCGAAGACCCGCTGTACATTGCACGCCGGATCGTCAGGATGGCGGTTGAGGACATCGGCCTGGCGGATCCCAGCGCGCTTGCGTTGTGCATGGCTGCGCGCGATGCGGTCGATTTCATTGGCATGCCCGAGGGAAATCTTGCACTGGCGCAGGCTGCCGTATATCTTGCGCTCGCGCCCAAGTCGAATGCGCTATACACGGCCTACTCCGACGTTCAGCAGGATGTGGAGCGCACTGCCGCCGAGCCTGTCCCATTGCATCTACGTAATGCCCCAACCGGACTGATGAAGAATCTCGGCTATGGCAGAGGCTACCAGTACGCGCACGATCTTGACGACAAAGTCGCCAACATGCAGTGCCTGCCAGAAAATCTGAAGGATCGCCAGTACTATCAGCCAACCAACGAGGGAGTTGAGAAAAGAATTCGCGAGCGGCTGGAAGAAATTCGAAGAAGGAAAAATCGCGCTCAACATTCAGAACCGCAGCACAAAACCGACGAATAATCCTGCCGAAGCAAGCACTACCTAAATCGTGCCCGGTGCTCTTTCAGAATGCATAAGTCCATCACCACGAAGATTCCCGTCTCTTGCGCCTTTTCTGCGGCTTTCTGGTTGATGACTCCTTCCTGCATCCATACAGCGGGAACTTTTAGCTGGATTGCCTGATCGACAACTTCCCCCACAAACTCTGGGCGGCGAAAGATGTTCACGATATCGATCCGCACTTTGATGTCGAGCAAAGACGGATATGACTTTTCGCCCAATGCCTCTTGAATGGTCGGGTTCACGGGAATGATTTTGTACCCCTGCGCCTGCATGTAAGCGGAAACGCCATGACTAGGCCGGTGCGGATTGTCTGAGAGGCCGACCACGGCGATGGTTTTCGCGCGCAACAAGAGATCGCGAATCGGATCGGGCTCAGCGCGTAGGGTCACGCACATTATTCTAGCGAAGCGGGCGATGCTAATTCTTGGCGCTGCTTTCCAGTTTCTGTTTGAACATGCGCAACGCGAGCTTGCGGATCGTATCGGGCACTTCTTTGTTCCCGGAAAGATTTTTCAGATCCTGGACGAGCAGGTTTTTCATCAGCCCGAGCGCCACATCGAGCGGGGTACGTGGATTGAAGACAAGATTACGCACCACCGCATAATTTTTTGCGAACCGCCGCTTCATGGGAATCGCACGCAACACGGCTTCGAGCACGTTCTTCTGCGAGGCAAACTTTTCCACTTCGCCGTCGGTGATCTTGGGAGAATCGAGCACTGCCAGCGCAACGATCTTGGTGCCGTCGCGCACCAAAATCGAGCGCTCCTCTTTGGTGCCTTTCATGGCCAGCTGGATGCGCCCTTTGATGTCAAGCTTGGCAATTTTCTGCAGAACACTGCCGCGCTGTTCATCTTGCGGATTGGTTATTTTTTTGGGAGCAGCCTTCACAGCCGCTGCGGATTTGCTTGCGCCTGCGGCCGCAACAGCTGCGGTTGCAACCTCAGGCTCGGCTGCGGGAGCTTCTTCATGAACGCCACCCAATGGGTCGAACGGCTTGTCGCCCTCGGCGGCGATTTCAGCTGCATGTTCTTTCATAAACACCGCGACCGCGTTTTCGGTTTCGGGATCCGACGCGTCGTGGTCCCGCGATGGAGCAGAAGGCGTTCTTTCCGAGCCAGAGGTCGATGTCCGCGGCTCAGTTGAAGAAGCGTGCGCAACAGAAGGTTTTTCGCTCGAAGGTGCCGTAGCTGCCGTCTGAGGAGTGGTTTGAACCGATGCTGCTGCCGGTTTACCCGTAATCAACTCCTGCAAGCGTGTGGTTTGTACTCCGCTCAGTTCTTTGTTCGTGCTCATTTCTCTAAGAATGATGTGAGAGGCGCGAACTCGCGAGCTCGCCAGCATCGTATCAATCCACTCGCCTTTCAGCGTGGCGCCGATATGGCTGATCTTGTTGACCGAAACGGACGGATTTTCCAGAAGCAGGGGGAACAACGCCGCCCTGAGATTTTTAGGCGATATCCAATAGTCGAGCACGTCCTTTGCAGTCGACGGATTCAATGCGATTTTTTTCGCTCCGCTCTCGTCCCATCCTGCAAGCGTAATGCGCGCCTGCTCGCCAAAAATTTTATTGTTCTCGGCCAGATACACAAGAATTTCGACCATCTCTTCCGCCGGCAAATGGAGCGCGCCTTTGGCGGCAGTCATCATTTGGTGCGAGGGCAGCGCACTTCTGCGAATTAAATCCAGATGGCGAGACATAGCTCTCCCTGATCAGAGTTTTGCACCTTATAGATTCGCCCGCCGCGCAAGTCTGTTTCTACTGTTTTATAGGAACTGAGGTTACTGAAGGCACCTCAAGTTAATTCTTATCAGCGCCAGCGGATGAGCTTCCGCCATCGCGCCGCATGCGCAGGTAGGCGCGGATGAATGGCTGCAAGTCGCCATCGATGACACGGTCAACATCGCCAACTTCGGTCTTAGTGCGGTGGTCTTTAATCAGGCGATAGGGCTGAAGCACGTACGAGCGAATCTGCGAGCCGAAGTCGATATCGAGCTTCGATTCCTCGATCTTCCTGGTGGCCTCGCGCTTTTTCTCCATCTCAAATTCATAAAGCTTGGAGCGCAGCATACTCATCGCACGATCTTTATTCTTGTGCTGCGAACGCTCGTTCTGGCAAGCGGCAACAATTCCGGTGGGAATATGCGTGATGCGAACCGCAGAATCTGTCGTGTTCACGTGCTGGCCGCCTTTGCCGCTGGAGCGATACGTATCGATGCGAAGGTCTTCCGGCTTGATGACCACCTCGATCGACTCATCGATCTCCGGTGAAACGAAAACGCTGGCGAACGAAGTGTGGCGCCGCTTCGCCTGATCGAATGGCGAAATGCGAACCAGGCGATGCACGCCGATCTCGCTGCTCAACAAGCCAAACGCGTATTCGCCATTCACGCCGAAGGTCGCGGATTTGATTCCCGCTTCTTCGCCGGGCTGGTAGTCGTAGAGCACAGTTTGAAATCCCTGACGCTCAGCCCAGCGCAGATACATGCGCATGAGCATCTCCGCCCAATCCTGCGACTCGGTTCCACCAGCACCGGGATGTATGGTCACGATGGCATTGCGCGCGTCATTTTCTCCGGAGAGCAGAGTTTCGGTCTCAAGGCGATCGACACGTTCGCGCAGTGTATCGATCTCGCGGCGCAGATCGGCTTCGACATTTTCGCCTTCACGCGCGAGATCGAAGTACGCGGAAATATCGTCGGTGCGGCGAACGAGATCCGCCTCAACCGCGAGCATGTCCTCGAGCCGTTTCTTCTCGCGCATAACCTGCTGGGACTTTTGCTGGTTCGACCAGAGATTCGGGTCGGCGGCCTGTTTATCTATTTCCGTTAATTGCTGGCGCAGTTTGCCGGCGTCAAAGGTACTCCCGTAGTTCGCGGACTTTTTGCTGCAGCGCTGAATATTCCTGGTCGAAATCCTGAATCATGCTTTAAGTCTGCCTTTTAAGGGAGTAACCGCGATGAAAATCGCGACTACAGAAATTATCGCACACAGATATGCCAGCCAATCGCCATGCCGCGTGTAGAACGTCTTCGAATCCATCAGCGCATAGGACGCGTCGAGCGCAGTGCGGATTTTTCGCGGCACGGTTTGCGCCACGCGCCCATCGGGATCGATCGCAGCTGTGACTCCGGTGTTCGTGGCGCGCAACAGCCAGCGCTCATTTTCGATGGCGCGCATGCGCGCCTGCTTCAGATGCTGCGCATAGGCGCCGCTATCGCCATACCAGCCATCGTTTGAAATGTTCACGAAGACCTGTGCGCCCTTATCGGAGAACTGACGCACTTCATCGGGGAAGACAGATTCGTAGCAGATGAAGATGCCCAACCTTTCGTCTCCGGCTTGCAACGGCCAGCGCGAGTGCCCGCGCGAAAAATCGCCAACTTCTTTAGTCAGGCCACCGGCGAATGAAAGCCAATCTTTAAAAGGGACGTACTCGCCGAATGGCACGAGATGGATCTTGTCGTAGCGCGCGATCCAGTCGCCGCTCGGGCTGACCAGCACCGCCGAGTTGTAGATTCGCGTCGGCTGCTGCGGAGATACTGTTGCGTTCTCAACCCCGATGCTGCCCGCGACCACCCATTCATGCGCAGTGGTTGCAATGTGACTGAGCGCCGTTCGAAACAGCGGATCGCCGCTGTAAAACGGCGCGGGCGATTCCGGCCACACGATGAGATCAGGATGCTGTGGCTCGCCGCCGGGAGGACTCAGGCTGAGTTTCGTCAAGTCGGTCAAGGTGTCGTCGAAATATTGCCGCGTCCAATCGGAGCCATCGAGTACGGGAACATTTTCCTGCACCAGCAATGCGGCACGGTCGGTAGGGAACTTCGGCGCAGGGAACCAACGCGGGATTTGCAAAAGAACTGCCGCCGCGACGGCCGCAAGCAGTAAAGACCGCCGGCGACTCCGCTGAATTAAAAATGCTGCGGCAAAGGCGGCGTTCACGATCATGATTTCGAGCGAGACGCCATAAACGCCGGTGACGGTCGAAATCTTCGCGAGCGGAATATTATCGGCTTGTACGGTGCCGAGCAGGTCCCAGGGAAATCCGCTGATGCGGGTGCGCGCTAATTCAACCGCAACCCAGACCATCGGCGATAAGACGAGAGCCATGCGTTGGGACCACTTTGCGAGCAACGCAATGATCAATCCGAATGCGCCGTGGTAAAGCCCGAGATACAAACAAAACAGCACGAGCAGACCGAACGCTCCCGGCGCGCTGATGCCGCCGTATTGCTTCATGGTGCTGTAAACCCAGTAGCAGTTCCCGCCGTACCACAGAATTCCGCAAGCGTATCCCAGCACGAAGCCTTGCAGTGGAGTTGCAGGCAGCAGCTTTACCGCGCCCTGCAATTGCAATGTATCCGGTCTGCGCGTGCGTATGAGTGCCACGAGCACCGGGGCAACGGCGATCCAGCAGAGCACGTATAAGTTGGGCAGGGGAAATATCAGGACCTGCAGCACAGCTGATGTAATGGCCAGCAACCAGGCCCGGCTTTCGATTGTGCGCATTGTTGAGAAGAATATCAGGGCAGGCGTGCAGCAGAGAGCGACTGCAGACGAGATTCGACGAAGTCAACAACTTCGTCGCTGACATAGGGTGGCGGGTTGATGCGAAATAACCGGGCGGCTGAATTCTCACGTGCCAGCGAAACATCAGCCCAGCGCGGAGTGCGTTCGCTGCCGTGCAGGATGATGGCGTCGGCGCGGCTGAGAAACTGATGCGCGGACGCTTTGAAGTCCTCAGTCGCGGGATCGAGAACAGTCAAGTAAAGGTCCGGCTGAATGAATTTCAGAATGCTGTTGGACTCGAGGATTGTGTTCTCGGCTTCGTTGATTCGTCGCTGGATTGCGGGAACCGCTTTTTCAAGCTGGCCTTGCGCCGTGCGCACCCAATAGGAGCGCTTCGCACCGGCTACGAGGAAACGCGAGCTGTCTGACTCGCCCGACCCGTCCTTTTCTTCGGTCATTGCCCAGGAGTGATCAGCAGTCTCGCATTGACACGGTCTGCCATTGAGCGAGCAACGGCCATGACCGAACTGCGTGACTTTGAAAGCCGTCCAGTTGTAAGCACGTAATGCGGCGATCAGGCCCGCGACTACGCTGGTCTTGCCCACGCTGCGAGAATGCCCGCCCACGACAACAATCGCCATTAATTCTCCTTCTTGTCGTCTTTCTTGTGACCGTTTTCCGTGTAACCGTTTTCCTTGTGACCCAGCCGCGCCAATGCCGCCAAGCTTCTGAGATATTCGCGCAAAGGCTTCGCCGGTGTTCCCCAGAATGGCACGCCTTTGCCGCGAAGAACTTTCTTTGGCAAAACTCCGGCTTGACCGCCGAGCATCACGCCCTCTTGGATGCGCGCATGCTCGCCCACGCCGACCTGGCCGCCGATCACAACATTATTCTCGATGGTGATGCTACCCGAAAAGCCCGCCTGCGCCGCAATCAGCACGTTTTCGCCAACCAGGCAGTTGTGGCCAATGTGCACAAGGTTATCGATCTTCGTTCCGCGCCCAATGCGCGTGACCTCGAGCGCGCCGCGATCGATGGTTGTGTTCGCGCCGACCTCGACGTCATCTTCGATTTCAAGTTTCCCGATCTGCGGAAATTTTTCGTGCCGGCCAGTTTCGGGATCGCGCACATATCCGAAGCCGTCGCTGCCGAGCACCGCCCCGGCATGAACTATCACGCGATTGCCGATGCGGGTGCCGGGATAGATCGTCACGTTGGGATAAATCTTGCAATCTTTGCCAATCTCGAGACCGCGGCTGATGACGCAATTGGCGCCGATCCAGGTGCGATCACCGATCCGGGCTTTGTCGCCGACTAAAGTCCAGGGATCAATTGTGACCGAGTCGCCGAGCACCACAGACGGAGGAACAACCGCACGAGGGTCGATTCCGGGTGCACGAGTCTCTCCAGCGCCTAGTAACGCTGCGGCTCGCGCGAATGCCAGCTTCGGATGCGGCACGATCAGCAAAGGCTTCGATGACTCCGTTTTTTCGGCGAATGTTCCGGCTACCACCACAGCCGCGCGCGAGCGCAATGCATCAGAAAGAAACTTCTCGCCTTCCACAAAAACTACATCGCCATCTACCGCAGAGACGATGCTGGCAATTCCACGGACTTCGACTCCTTCGTCGCCGATTATGCGCGCGCCGATCGCCTTAGCGATGTCTTTCACCAGCATGGCATTTGTTTTATACGTTTGTTTCGGGAAAGGAAAGCTCAGGAAAACGTTCAACCACGAAGGGCACGAAGGTACACGAAGGATCTCACTGGGCCGGTTCTGTCTGGGGGGCTCGAATCGGATTTTAGTGGTCAATGAGTGCTATCAGGATGTTTCAACGCCTACAGGCAATCACACTCAAGTTCTCGGGGCGACTGATCCATCTGAAGCGACGGGGGCATTCAGCGGCAGCCTGCAATGAAGACACTTGCGGACCATGGTGTTGTATCCCCACCATTTCGAGTCCGCGAAAAATGGGTTTCCGCACCGTGGGCACTCAAACCGGATGAACCAGTTTCCCGCAACTACAGCAAAAATCATCCATACGACACCCACGATAAATGCGGGAATGGTCGTTCCGAAAAGCCAGATGGTCATCCGTGCTAGGAAGAATACAAATGGAACAAATCCAATCAAAGCAAAGAGGCTCAGATTTCTTCGTCTTCGATATTCACGCCACGGATCGGCTTCCACCATCACGGTTCAGTGTAGCGCTTCGATTCGTGGCGTCAACCGTCGTTAACAGGTGCTATCACTTAAAACCCCGCCGGTGAATGGGGGATGGCGCCTTGCCAACGATATTTGTCTCCGACTCGCAGCCCCTAGCCGCGAATGACGCCTTCTTGGTTCCTTTCTTTTTCCTGTGATTAAATTAGCGCTTCATGAAATTTGTCGCCGTAATTCCGGCCCGGCTCGCCTCCACGCGCTTGCCACGCAAGATGCTGCGAGAAATCCACGGAAAGCCGCTCGCGGTGTGGGTTTACGAAGCTGTGCACAAATCGCCGCTGCTTGATGACGTCATCATCGCGACCGATTCGCAGGAAATTCTCGAGGCGTGCGGCAAACATAACTGCAAAGTGCAGATGACCTCAGACCGTCACCGCAGCGGCACCGAACGCGTGCACGAAGTCTCGCAAACGGTTGATTCCGAGGTTTACATAAACGTCCAGGGCGACGAGCCGATGATTCGCGCCAGCCACATCGAGGTGCTGGTTGGGTTGATGAAGAATGCCGGAGTTCCCGTCGGCACGCTGATGACGCCGGCCGCGCCGGAAGACATCGCGAACCCGAATGCGGTCAAAGTCGTGATCGACGCGAACGGTCGCGCGCTCTACTTTTCCCGTGCGACCATTCCGCACGATCGCGACGGATCGCACCCGAAATACTTCAAGCACCTCGGCATTTACGCATATCGCAAGCAGTGGCTCGACAAATTCGTGAGCCTGCCGGAGTCTTTTCTCGAACGCACCGAGCGGCTAGAGCAATTGCGGCTGCTCGAAAACGGAATTCCGATCTACGTGGCCGAAACGCCTTACGACAGTATTGGAGTCGACACCGAGGAAGATTTTGCGAGAGTGACGGAAAAGCTGGCCGGGAAAAAATGAGAGCCGCAAGCTTCATTCATACAAAGCAGGAAATAAACTACTCTGTGGCGTTCCCTGTGTAACTCGGTGTGCCCTGTGGTGAAGATTTAAAAACGCTAACCACAGAGATCACTGAGTTACACAGAGCAAATCTCACAGAGGAAATCTGAACCTCAAAAGAGCGGGTTGACCTCGGTTTAACTTTCAGCACCGGGCGGGATCAGCCCGGCTCGAAAGTGGAAACAGAAGAGCGTTTCTTAGCGGCGTCCGCCGTGGCCTCCGCCTCCGCCACTGTGCCCGCCGCCGCTCGAATGACCACCACCGCCGCTGAATCCGCCGGAATGGCCGCCACCACTGAAGTGTCCGCCCCCACCCGAATAGGCTCGTCCACCGCCGCCGAAGCTTCCCGCCGAGCGACCACCGCCGAAGGATCCGCGGCTGCTCGACATCCGGCTCCCGCCATAAGACGGCATTCCGCCACCGTAATTGCGCGCGTAAGACGGCATCGACATTGACCGTCCGGAAGAAGACCGGCCGTAGGAGCTTCCACCATAGCTTGGGCGCCCATAGTTCCCGCCATACGATTGGCTCTGCCGTCCGTAACTTCCGCCGAAGGATGGATTGCGGCCGCTATAAGACGATCCGCCGTAAGCCGACGACGATCGCCCGTAGCTTCCTCCGTAATTAGCAGATGACCGGCCGTAGGACTCGGCGACCCGGTTTTGTGCTGCAACCGCAGCCGACGGACGCGGCACCGAACGGTTCCCACCGAAGCTCTCGCGATTTGCAGCTTGCGAGTAGCCGCCGCTCGCCGGCCGCGGCACACTCATCGCGCCACGCGGTCCGGTACGTTCGTTGGTGCGAGGTGCGCTCGGTGCGCCTCCTCTTGGCGCAGAGTGGCTGGGGCTACTGCCGCCGCGAGGAGCGTAGCTTGGGCTGCCGCCGCGCTGGCCATAGCTGGGACTCGCGCCACGCGAATACGATGGCTCACCGCGACCCATGCTGCCCGAAGGTGGACGCGGCACATTGTTGCGGCTCATCTGCGGCGATGAGTAGCGCCCGTTTGCGCCCGCGCTCGCACCGCGGTTGCCGAAATTCTCCGCGCTACGACCACCGCTGTAGTTTCCCGCATTCGGTGGACGTGGGACTGAACGCGCTCCCATCGCGCCCGGCCGTGAGTTGTTGAATCCAGCTCCCCGGTTCTCAGCCCCAACATTCGGTCGCGCGACGTTATTGTTGAAGCCTGCCCTAGCATTGCCGTTGAATCCGGCACGTGCTGAGCTGTTGAAGCCTGCGCGATTCGGCGCTGCCATGCGGCTCACCACCGGACGCGAAAACGAGTTGCGCGGTGGAACCGACCTCGCCATACTCGATCCTCTGATGCTCGCCCGCGTTGGTGAAACGCCGAGCGAATGAATCGCCGACACCCGGCTCATCTGGCTGGGCGACAGCCGAATATTGTTGTGCGCGACTGACCGCGAATTGATCAGAGTATCCCGCGACACTGCGGTGAATCCGCCCGGCCGGCCGAAGTTTGAATAGTGATAATCGAAACCGTGCCCGGCAAACCGCCCGTTCACAAAGTAGTGGCCGTAGAAGCCGTTCAGGTCATGGAATTGTCCGCCAAAGAAGCGGCCATTGGTGAAATTCACGTGATAGAAGTAGCCGCGGCTGACGCCGTACCATGGGATAAACGGCTCACCCCAGCCAAGCGGGCACCAGCCAAATCCAACTCCGAAACCGCCCCAGCCGCCGCCAAACCAGGCGACCATCGCCGGCGCGTAATAAGGACGAACGTAGAGCGGACCAGGCGCCCATCCCCAACCGCCTCCCCCATAGACCCAGCGGCCATAGTGAAACGGAGCAAAGCCCCAAGGCTCATAATCAACCCAAGTCCAGCCCCACGGATACTCCCAAACCCAGTGGCCATCGACGTACGGCGCCCATCCCGCGGCAACCGACGGGTACCACACGTTGCCATAATCCGGGGTTTCCTTCCACACGCCGTATTCATCGAGATCGTCGCCGCCAACCACATCGGGCGCAACGTAACGCGCCGACTGCGAATTATCGAGTTTCTGGTCGCGCGATTCTGCCCATTGATCGAACGCGTCGGGAGCAGGAGCGGCCTGTGTTTTCACCGTCATCGAGGTTCCATTGCTGAAGAGCGCCTGCTCGTTGGCGTGAAGTTGAACGGCGGGACCGTCGCCGGTGGATTCGCCCTCACCACGCCAAATCGTGATGACGGTCTTATCGGTGTCGGGATTCACGTCGAAGCGATAATCGCCCGGCTTGTCGACCGTGAATGCCTGGTTCTGGGTATCGACTTCATATTTCTCGCCGTCGTAGAGGCGCCGCACGTGCAAGTTCAGAGCGCCCTGGTGCAGCTGCAACTGCACGGCGTTTTCGGAAATGTTGGTAAGCGTCAAGCTCGTCTCGGAGCCAATGCGGATGACTCCGGTCCCTACGCTGATTTCGGCGCGCGAGTTTTTGTCGGCCCAGATGTTGTCGGAATCCGTGAGTGGCCGGTTCAGCTCGCCAGCGACCCAATCGCCGGTGCCTTGCGGCTGAATGGAAATGGATCCTTCCATGTACTGCAAGGCCGCGGCACGCGCTGGAGGATCGGTGGTCGGTTGCTGCGCACCGGCCGGTGGCGGAGGCGCTTGCGCCTGCTGGTCTGCCGGCTGCTGATCATATTGCGCGTCGGGTGCGGCCTGCATGTTGGGTTGCGCGTCGGGCTGAGTTGCCTGATTGTCCGGTGGCAAGTCCTGCTCATCGGGCGCCGGAGCAGCGTTATCAGGCGCGGCCTGAGTACCGGGCTGGGAATCATACTGCTGGTCATTCTGCATCTGCGGGTCGTCCTGCGCTTGCGCACTTGCGACCAGAGCCGGACCGAGCATCAACGCGAAAAGAGTAAGAATGCTTAGAAAACGGTAGAAAGTCCTCATAAACCCTCCCTCAGGAGCGACTTGGCCCCGGAGCGCTCCGGTCTTCTACTTGCATCCGTGCCCAGCAAGCGGAGTAGGCTGCCGTCGATTAATGTTAACCCCAGATTCGCAAAAGAGTTGCGGCCAAAATAGCCGCAAAATGGCTTGAAAACAAGAGGTTTGGAGCCGTGTAGGTGACCGGGGTAAACTAAACCGGACCGCGAACGGAGAGTTGGCCGAGTGGTTGATGGCACCGGTCTTGAAAACCGGCATACCCGAAAGGGTATCGGGGGTTCGAATCCCTCACTCTCCGCCAGAAATACTCCGGGTCCCTCGGCTTCGCTCGGGATTTCGGCAGCGGGCTCGGACGCCCGCTAATCGCCTCAAGTTCGAATCCCTCACTCTCCGCCAGATCCCCTCCCAAACGCAGCCCTCGCTCCTTCAGACCCTCCCTTGCTTTGAGCTTCGCATGTTTTGCAAGTAGATTGGCGCGCTCTGCTAGTGCGTCCTGGGGGTGCTGACATCTAGAGTTATGAACGAAGCGAATGCAATCAAAGGAGATCGAGCATGCAAGGAGCTGTTCTGTACGGGCCACGCGAGGTGCGCTTCGAGCAGCAAGAAGTCCCCAAAATCAACAAGGCAACGGATGCCATCATCAGCCTGTCGGCCACTTGCATCTGCGGATCAGACCTCTGGCCCTATCGGGGTATTCAGCCGATCGCGGGCCCAACCCCGATGGGACACGAGTACTGCGGCATCGTTGAAGAGGTCGGTAGAGAAGTCAGGAATATCAAGCCCGGCCAATTCGTGGTCGGCTCGTTTGCGACGTCTGATAACACTTGTGTGATCTGCCGCGATGGCTATCAGTCGTCGTGCGTGCAACGCGAGTGGATGAGCGGCGCGCAAGCACCGTTCTTGCGCGTGCCTTTTGCGGACGGCACCTTGGTCCCAACAAAAGATCTTCCTCCAAAGGAACTGATTCCGAGTCTGCTTGCGACCTCCGATGTTTTGGGCACCGGTTGGTTTGCCGCCGACGCAGCGAATGTGAAGCCGGGCAACACGATTGTGGTCGTGGGGGATGGCGCAGTCGGTCTTCTGAGTGTGCTTTCCGCCAAGCAAATGGGTGCCGAGCGGATCATCGCAATGAGCCGTCACGCGTCTCGCCAGAAGCTCGCACGTGAATTCGGTGCCACGGACATTGTGACCGAGCGAGGGGATGAAGGTGTTGCACGCATCGAGGAAATGACCAAGGGAATCGGCGCCGACTCAGTGCTGGAATGTGTGGGCACGCAGGAATCGATGATGCAGGCGATCCAATGCACGCGCCCAGGCGGATACGTGAGCTATGTAGGCGTGCCTCACGGCGTCACACTGGATGGCGAGCACTTGTTCTTCTCGCACGTCCATTTGCACGGTGGACCCGCTCCGGTGCGCCGCTATCTGCCTGAATTGATCAAGCTTGTGCTGAATGGAGAGATTAACCCCGGAAAAGTTTTTGACCTCGTGCTGCCGTTGAATGAAGTCGCGGAAGGCTATCGTGCAATGGATGAGCGGCGTGCGATCAAGACGCTACTGCGCCCTTAGCAAGAAAGAGCGTGGCGGCTTCGGAGACGCGGCCAAACCAGACGAGCTAAGTGAAAGAGGATTGCATTATGAGTAACCCACTGGACTTCTGCGGCAAGGTCGTGCTTGTCACCGGTGCGGCAGCAGGCATGGGATTAGCAACGGCAAAGGCCTTTGCAGAGGCGGGCGCGGCTGTCGTGCTGACGGACTATAAAGAGGAGACGGTGAAGGCAGCTGCGCAGGAGCTGGTTGCCGCGGGTTACAAGGCGATCGCCTTGCGTTGCGATGTCAGTGATGACGTGCAGGTCGCGGCAATGGTAGACCGCACGGTTGCCGAGTTCGGCCGACTTGACGCAGCATTTAACAATGCGGGCGTCATGGCCCACATCGCCCCGACTGCCGACAGTACCCGCGAGGACTGGGATCGCGTGATCGGAATCAATCTGCGCGGCGTGTGGAGCTGCATGAAGCACGAGCTACGGCAGATGCAACGTCAGGGTAGCGGTGCGATCGTCAACAATGCGTCGGTCGGCGCGTTGACTGGCAACCCCGGTATCGGCTCCTATATCGCGTCCAAGCACGGCGTGGTCGGTTTGACGCGGACGGCAGCTCTGGAATACATCAAGCAGGGCATCCGCGTGAACGCGGTCAATCCGGGATTGATTGATACGCAGGTCGCTCGCGATGTGGTCAGCGGGAACGAGCAAGCGTACAAAGACATCGCGAAGAGCGTACCGATCGGCCGCGCGGGCAGGCCCGAGGAGATCGGCTCAACGGTGCTGTGGCTTTGCAGCCCCGGGGCAAGCTACGTTGTTGGTCATGCGCTCACCGTGGACGGCGGGATGACGGTCGTATGATCGCAAATAGGCTGGTCGCGTAAATATTCGAAGCTAGAGTTATCCTGTCACAGGTTATGAGCAACCGATTCCGAGTTTCGAGCACGCTGCCGCGAAAGCTTGAAGAACTGGGCATTTCGCCGGATATAGTTCTGCGGCAAGCAGGTCTGGCAACAGGCTTGTTCAAACTGGAGAGAATTCTTGTCAGCACCGAGGAGTTCTTTGCGCTGTATCGAGGAATCGCGGAGGCCAGCGACGATCCTGCTATTGGCCTGAGGCTCGGGACCGAGGAGCGCGTCGAGCGCTACGATCCGATCAAACTCGCGGCGCTCTCCGCCAGGTCGTTCCGCGATGCCATCGAGCGATCGGCGCGGTACAAGCAACTTACTTGTCCGGAAAAAATCCGCCTGTTGGAACGGGGCGACGAATGTGCAATCAAGTTCGTCTGGTTGTTAGCGCACGAGCAAGAACCTCCCTTGCTCGTCGACGTGTGCTTCGCATGGATTCTTACGCTGGGACACCGAGGTACAGGACGGCCGCTACGTCCCAAGAGAATCGAGTTTCAACGCGCTCTCGCACATCGCGAAATGTATGAGGCACATTTCCGCTGCCCAGTGAAGTTCAAGGCCACGCAAAATGCTCTGATATTCAGCAAGTCAGATATGGATATTCCGTTTGTCACTTACAACGCTGATTTGCTGGCCACGGTCGCGCCGCAGCTTGAAGCCGAGCTTAGTGAGCAACTCGCACAGAAAACATTTAGCGAACAAGCCAAAGGCATTTTGAAGCAGTTGCTCGCCGGTCAGCGTCCGGGAATACAGGATCTCGCCAGAGAGCTGCACCTGAGCCCTCGAACCTTGCAGCGCCGCCTCACCGAGCAGAGCATTACGTTTCAGCGCCTATTGGACGAGGCGCGTCGTGAACTGGCTCGTCACTACCTCCTCCACTCGTCTCGGGAGCTGAATGAAACCGCCTATCTTCTTGGCTACGAAGATGCCAATTCCTTCTTTCGTGCTTTCCACCACTGGGAGGGGACCTCGCCGGGACAATGGCGGCTGCTTCAAAAAACCTCACGGCTGCCAACACAGACGGAAATGGGTGCAGCTTGAACGGGGACAAAGCCAGGCCAGGGACTTTGAACGAAACAGTAACGAACTGCCCTTCGCGGGCGCGGTTCAGCGGCTACATGAGCGTTTCGACGGGAGGGCTACAGTTCTGTAGATCCGCTTGCCGGTCGACAATCAGCTCTCCAAGGAGCAAGCATGCAAAAACGCTATCTCGGCAAAAGCAAATTAGAAGTTTCGGCGATTGGCCTCGGCTGCATGGGCATGAGCTTTTCCTACGGTCCGCCCAAAGACAAGCAGGAAATGATCTCGCTCATCCACAAGGCGGTCGAACTGGGCGTTACGTTCTTTGACACCGCCGAAGTCTACGGTCCGCTGACGAACGAG
>DATIYR010000040.1:0-6048 GCA_035517535.1 Terriglobales bacterium | reverse complement strand
GTTATCAAGCGCACTGCAACCTCGGCCTTTGGGATCACATCCAGACCCGCTTAAATTGAGCGACACACTCGGCGCACCCTGGTAGATGAATCCCAGTTCAACCGGAAAAGAAAAATGATGATGACGCCGGGTCAACAAATTCCCTCAGCCCAGCAGAAATCCAGGCGCAATTTTCGAGAATGTCAGGCTGGCGTTTCCATTAATCGGGTTCGATGGATCACTCTTGTACGTTTGCTGCGAAATCGTGAAGGTGCGGCCCGCAGGCACATCGAGCTTCGCATGAATGTGAGTACCGTTGTAGAAAAGAAATGTGGGGCCAAAGTGGAAGGCCCCGTGAAATAGATACCAATCGTAAGTGGCCTGAACGGAGCGAAAATTCAGCTCACCCTGGTAAGCGACGCCCTGGTCGCCAAGATCGCGATCGTAGATGAAATAGTTGAAGCCCGTCCGCAATTCCGAATGCCGGAACAGCGGGACTGCAGTTTCAATTCCCGCGCCCAGCGTAGAAATCTTAACTCCCACTCCCACGTGCGCCGGCGTATTGCGGTTGTGCTCTTGTGCGAGGCACGGATTACAAAAACAGAGAAAGACAATGCTGAACAGCGCGAGCGCCAGTCGAATCATGTTCCACTCACGAGGTGCGGGGTGGATCTGCGGCGTCCTCGGGGCAAGCGCCGGTGCGCGCCAGAGTTGTAGGTTTCAGGAGCAGGCGGCTTTAATTTGCATTCCAGCAGCAGTCCTGAGTTCCCCGAATGGACCCTCTGATTCCGGTGGGCAATCTTTCTGGGTACTTATTTGTGTATACAGTCGGACGATTCCAGAGACGAACAAGTTGCCTGCAATTCAGGAGAAAGCTGCCTCTGCAGCAATTTTCCAGAGCTGCAGCAGGATTCCAGAGCTCGAATGCAATTTCAGAGCTGCAGCAGATTTTTCTGCGCAGTAAAATGGGCAGGTTCATTTTGCTAGGAGAATTTCGGTATGGCCTCTGCATCTGCCCTCACCCAGCCAGAGCTGTTGCAGAACCCACTCACCAAGGCAAGCGCACGCTGTGTGCTCGTCCTTTTTGGCGCGTCAGGAGATTTAACCAAACGTAAGCTGGTTCCCGCGCTGTTCAATCTGGCGAAAGCCAACCTGTTGCCGGACGACTTTGCGATCCTTGGCGTCGCATTCGATGAACTCAGCCTGGAAAGATTTCGTGAGCAGGTCACTTCCTTTTTGCCGTCAGCCGATAATGGATCGGATGTCCTGAGTTCATTCACGCAGAGGCTCTACTACCAGCGCGCAAATTTTTCTGATTCGTCGATATATCCGGAATTGCAAACGCGACTTGGTGAATTGGATCAACAGTACGGCACCGCCGGCAATTATCTTTTTTATCTTGCGACAGCACCCAAGTTTTTTGGCGAAATCGTTCAGCAGTTAGGGCAAAGTCAGCTCTCAAAGCAGGAGAACGGCCGCTGGCGGCGGGTGGTGATCGAAAAGCCATTCGGTCATGATCTTGAATCCGCGCGCGCCTTGAACCGGCAAATCAAATCTGTGCTAGCGGAAAACCAGATCTATCGCATTGATCATTACCTGGGCAAAGAAACTGTCCAAAACATTTTGGTTTTCCGTTTCGATAATGCGATCTTCGAGCCTATCTGGAACCGACGCTACATCGATCACGTGCAGATCACGAATGCGGAGACCGTTGGCGTGGAACAGCGGGGCGGATATTTCGATACCGCGGGAACGCTGCGTGATATGGTCCCGAACCACGTCATGCAGCTACTCAGCCTGACCGCAATGGAGTCTCCAGTTTCGTTCCAGGCGGATGCGGTTCGCGATGAACAGGCGAAGGTCTTGCATGCGGTGCAACTACTGGACTCCGAAATGGTTCTGCACGACAGTGTTCGTGGACAATACGGAGAAGGCGAAATCGGCAATGAGCGGGTGCGCTCGTACCGCGCCGAGCCGGGGGTTTCGCCGGAGTCGCGCACCGAAACGTTTGTCGCCTTGAAGCTGAACATTGATAACTGGCGTTGGGTGGGCGTGCCATTTTATCTGCGGACCGGCAAACGACTGTCGCAGCGGCATACCGAAATCACGATTCAATTCAAGAGAACGCCTTTCGAGTTGTTCCGCAATGCGCCGGTAAAGAAACATTCGAATCAGCTCGTAATTCAGATTCAGCCGGTTGAAGGCATTTCGCTCAGCTTCGGCGCCAAGATTCCTGGTCCGATATTGCGTGTCGGTTCGGTCGACATGAGCTTCGAATACTCGAAGTATTTCGGCGAGGCGGCCTATACCGGGTACGAAGTCTTGCTCTACGACTGCATGATCGGCGACGCCACGCTGTTTCAGCGCGCGGACATGGTGGAAGCCGGATGGAGCATCGTCGATCCCGTGCTCGACGTGTGGAAAGCGCTGCCGCCGCGCAGGTTCCCCAATTATGCAGCTGGCGCATGGGGGCCGAAAGAATCCGACGAATTGCTGCAGCGCGATGGGCGCACGTGGAGGACAATCCAATGATTTTGGCAGGTGATATCGGCGCAACTCGAGTGCGGTTGGCGGCTTTTCAAACTGAGGGCAATCAGTTGCACCAAGTCTTCGAGAAGACATACAAGAGCCAGGAACGCGCCGGCCTCGCAGAGCTGATTGCCGATTTTGTGACGAGCGAAAGCATTCTCGTTCATAGCGCGTGTTTCGGGGTTGCGGGCCCGGTGCGTGGAGGCAAGAGCAAAATATCAAACCTCGAATGGACAATCGACGCCCGCGAATTGGCATTGCAGTTGAAACTCCCATCCGTTGGCTTGATCAATGACCTCGAAGCTTATGCGTACGGTATTGATGCGCTCGAATCGAAAGATTTTGTGACCTTGAGTGAAGGCGCTGAGGATGCGGAAGGTAATCGCGTTGTGATTTCAGCACGAACCGGGCTGGGAATTGCCGGTATGTACTGGGACGGATTTCGCCACCATCCTTTTCCTTGCGAGGGCGGCCACGCGGATTTCGCGCCGAAGAACGATGTCGAAATGGAGCTGGCGCAATATCTGCGCAACAAACACGAGCACGTGAGCTGCGAGCGCATTCTCTCCGGCCCGGGCATCAAGAACATTTACGAGTTTCTTCGTGATACGAAAAAAGCCGACGAACCTGACTGGCTGCGCGATCAGATGAGCCAGGCGAAGGATCAGCCGGCCTTGATTTCACAGCTTGCGCTGGAAGGGAAAGCCGCGATTTGCGATCAGGCGCTGTCGATTTTCGTGAGCGTCTACGGTTCGATGACTGGGAACTGCGCGCTGAATTTTATGGCGACGGGAGGCGTTTTCATCGGCGGCAGCATTGCCGCAAAGATTGTACCCAAGATGCGCGATCCCATTTTCATGAATTCGTTTCTCGACAAAGGACGAATGCGCTCGATCCTCGCCGACATGCCGGTCAAGATTGTTCTCAACGATGATGCCGGAATTATTGGCGCGGCACGGCACACCTTAATTCAGAAGGCGTTTTCCAGGGACAAGCGAGCCATCGCCTGATTTCGATTTGCCTCAGTCCAGAATCGGCAAATTCAAGCAGGGCTGGACGTGAAATTTCAGCGGAGCGATCTGCTTGAGTGCCTGATCGACGAGCGATGCGGGACACGGCTCGAGCGTGATTACGAAGGGCAAACGCGAAGCCGGATGCCCGGGTTTTTGGAAGACAGAGTCGATGTTGATTCCCAGGCTGGAGAAAATTGTTGCCAGCCGGGCGATGATGCCAGGCTCATCCTGCACAGTGAAGCGTAGGTAATGGCGGGAAGTGAAGTCGGTGCTTACCGCAACTTCGGACACTTCGCCTTCGCCGAGAACCGCTCCGTTCATCTGGCGCGAGCGGGCAATCGCAATCAAATCAGAGACGACGGCGACGGCTGTGGGATTTCCTCCCGCGCCATGCCCACCAAAAACCGTTTCTCCACCAAACTTGCCGGTCGACATCACCAGATTGCGCGGGCCATCGACGCGTGCCAGCGGCGAAGAAGAGTGCACCAGTGCTGGTTCGACGGTCGCCAGCAGCTTGCCCGACGCTTTCCGTGCACGCGAAAGCTGGCGAATTGTACAGTCAAGCAGGCGCGCGTATTCGAAGTCAATCGGCTCAATGGTTGAAATGCTGCGCGCAGCAATTTCCGCAAAATTTGGCGAGACGTTCAGACCAGTGCGGCAAAGGATTGCGAGCTTCGCGCGGGCATCGAGTCCATCTACGTCTTCGGTAGGATCGGCTTCGGCAAAGCCCTGCTGCTGTGCTTCGCGAAGCGCCTCGGCGAAAGAGATTCCCGCGCTCTCAATGCGAGTGAGAATGTAGTTGCAGGTGCCGTTGAGAATTCCGCACAGCTCGATGAGATCGTCGCCGGCCAAACCTTCCTGCAATCCGGAGATGACCGGAACTCCGCCTGCTACCGATGCGCCGAACGCAATGTGCTGTCCGGTTTCGCGCGCCAGACGGATGAGTTCGGCTGCATGGCGAGCGATGAGCTGTTTGTTCGCGGTGACTACCGATTTGCCGGCCTTGAGAGCGCGCCGAATCCATTCGCCCGCGGGTTCGAGTCCGCCCATGAGCTCAACCACAACTTGAGCATCGGATGAAAACACGTCGTTTATCTCGTCGGTCCAGCGGACAGAATCGGAAACCCAGTTCACCCGCTTGCGCTGTACATTCCGGTTGCAGACGTAAGTCAGGCGCAATCCGGCGATGGGGCGCTCGGAGAGGATGCGCGCAACCGAACTGCCCACGGTGCCGAAGCCAACGATAGCGACGTTGAGACTTGCACCGCTCTTCAGTGGGTACGCGGGCGCTTCTGAATCAGTCAGATTGGCGAGTGGCTTCACGGTCGCCTTCCTATACTGGGGACGAGACGCCCGTAGCCCCAATACCAGATTTATTGCTTCTTCGTGCGCGGCGTGATTGCGCGAGCACTGATGTTCGCTCGTTCACTCGCTTGTGTTTCTCAAGGCCGTTTTTCTTTGGCGCAGAATTGCTCCTTGCATTTGACGCGGCGGGGAAGAAATGCTCGTGCAAATAGCGCACAGCTTTGGGAACATCGCTTTCGCGAATGACGCAGCTGATGTTAATTTCCGATGCCCCCTGTGAAATCATGCGAATGTTTACGCCGGCGGCGGCGATGGTGTTGAACACACTGGCGGCAATACCGGGCTTGCCGTGAATATCTTCACCCACAAGGCAAACGATTGCCTGCTGGTCTTCGCAGTTGACCTCGGCAATTTCTTCGAGCTCGGCCAACAGCGCCTTGGGTAGCCGCTTGCTTTCCATAGTGAATGACATGCTGACTTCAGAGATGGCGACGATATCGACAGGCATCGAATGACGATCGAGTGCTTCGAAAACCGAGCGAAGAAAGCCATGGACCATCACGCCGCGCGAGGCAACGACGTTCACGATGCTGATGCCGTTCTTTGCAGTAATGGCACGAAAGGTATCGTGGCTGGGCGGGGCCTGCGCCGTAATCTCGGTCCCGGTGCTTTTCAGGTTGCGCGAATTGAGCACGTAAACCGGGATATTTTTGTGGATCGCTGGGAGCAGCGTTGCAGGATGAAGGACTTTGGCGCCGAAATACGCAAGCTCAGCGGCTTCGTTGAAGCTGATGCGCTTGATGGTGCGCGCGCCAGGGCAGAGGCGTGGATCGGTGGTCATCATGCCTTCGACGTCGGTCCAGATTTCGATTTTTTCGGCGTCGAGGGCTGCGCCTACGATGGCGGCAGAATAGTCGGATCCTCCACGGCCAAGCGTAGTCGGCACGCCGTCGATGGTCGATGCGATAAAGCCGCCCATCACTGGAATGCGCTTCTTTGAGAGCAGTGGAACTATCTTCTTTTTGCATTTGTCCCGCGTCTCGTTCATTTGCGGGAGCGCGCGCGTGTGGGTAGCGTCGGTTACGACGCATGCTCGCGAGTCAGCCCAGGCGGCATTCAGTCCGCGAATGGTGAACGAATCCGCAACGATGAGGCTGGAGAGCAGTTCGCCGAATGAAAGCAAGTAGTCACTCCCGCGGGGCGTGAGTTCTTTCACCGCGGC
>DATIYR010000039.1:0-3033 GCA_035517535.1 Terriglobales bacterium | reverse complement strand
GTAGCTCAGCGCATAAACGTCCGACCGCACGGATTGATACACATTCACTCGCAACGGAGCTTCAAACTGTTTGGCTACTCGCGCCACATCCGCCAAACGCAAGTAGTTCGACTTCATCATGACCGCGATGATCGTTACAGGCACGCCAAGCTGCGCACACCGCCCCGCCTGCTGGTGAATGAGCGCCCAATTCCCCTGCCCGCGTTGCGCATCCTGTTCCGCTTGCGTCGGGTAGTCGAGAGAAAACTCGATGTCGTGAAAAGCTCGCAGCTCGTCGTCTTCAAGAACAGCAACACTGTGACCATTGGAGGTGATGGTGAGCTTGACCGATCTGCTTCGCAGGTATTCCAGTATTGCCTTGAAGTCAGGATGCATGCCGTTCTCGCCGGTGCCGAGATTCACCGAGCGCACCGGCAAGCGTGCCATGACTGCTTTCACTTGATCCAATGAGAGACGGTCAGAGCGAGTGGGATCGCGATAGCAGAAACTGCAGGCGAGATTGCACTCGTTCGTGAGCCCAAGGCCGAGGGAAATGCCGGAGTCAAGCACCGTACCGGCAGTGAACGACGAGGGTTGGACCGCGATGCTCTTCATGGGGCAGCGTCTATTATGGGCCGGCGAGCCGTGCGACGCACTGAATATATCGAGCAACTCCCGCGAATTCTTGCCGCTTGCCGAGTTCGCGCTCTAGCGAAAAAATTCGACTGTACTCAGCCGAACGCGAAATTTGAGCGGGCAAGTAATCAGCGAGCACCCGAATTCCGCGCTCGGCAATCATTGTGAGTGACGCATCTTTTAGCATGGCGTCTACGTCGCCTGCCGTAAACAGCCGCACCTTGCCTCCGTAGAGAGACTCCTCCCCCCACTCCGCGGTCAAACCATTCTCGGCTGCAGCCAGATCGCCTGATTGCAGCGCGGCTTTGAACACCTCACCTGCCCGGCTGCGCACGAGAATCGAAAGAATTGACGATGGGCCGCGCACCATGCGGGCCACGTCTCCTAACACCGCGCCGGGATCGTCCACAAATTCCAGAACGTTGTGGCAAAGAACTACATCAAACGACCCAGCGGGAAACAATTCTGAAATTTGCCCTGTATCGCCCGCTTTCAAATCAATTCTCTCCGCGACTCCTGCTTCCCGCGCAGCAATCCGAGCCAACTCCAGCATCGGCGGCGAAGGATCCAGTAACGTGACGTTAAAGCCGATTCGCGCCAGGCGCACCGCTAAAGCACCGGTACCACCCCCGATATCCAAAGCACACAAAGACGCCTTCGACTTCGGCAGAAACTCTTGCAAGTTGGCAAGCGCCAGCTCAATCCGCAATCGTCCTTCAGGAGTCGCTAAGTATTCGGCATATTTCTCCGCGTCGCGTCGAAAACGGTCGGCGTCAAGATGCGTGGTTTTCTTCATTCACGCGCCACAGGAACTCTATTATGGCGTAATTCACGAATCAGGCGGGGATTGGATCCGTGACACCCGTGATATGGAAGAGGCAAAGCAGTAAAACCTGCTCTCGCAAGATTGCGAAGCATCACCAGTCTAGCGAGACATCGTACGTCGTTTGCTCCAATCCGCCCAAAATGTCATATCCGCTGGCCGCGAATCTCAGGAACAAATCTTGACAAACTCATCGCGAAAATATGCACGCGCGACCGCACTGCGGGCAGAATGATCGAATGCCTATGGCAATGGTGGACACGCCTTCGAATCGAAATACAGCATGCATTCATCCGGCTGTAAGCTCGTTCCCAGTTCCTTCATGCGAAGGTGCGCGTGGAGTAGCAAATCTTTCGCGTTCACATCATAGATCTGCGGCACTACATCATGTGCCGCAATACCCAGGCGGGTACCGTAGGGACTGAATGCGACACTATCAACCGCCGTATCCAGCTCAAACTCAGTTCTCTCCTTACCAGTGAACCTATCCCAAAGTCTGACGGTTCCGTCCCAGCTTCCAGAGACAAGAGAGCGTCCATCAGGACTGAATGCGACCTCCACCACCGCATTTCGATGTCCTGGAAGAGACATGAGTGCGGCGCATTTGGGGACGTCCCAAAGCCTGACTCTGCCACCCAAACTCCCAGTCGCTAATGTTTTACCGTCCGGGCTGAAGGCGACGGTGTCAACATATTCGTTGTCGCCAGATAATTTGCAACGCGGGCTGCCTGACGAGGAACCTGTGTCCCAAAGAAAGATAGGCTCTTCTCCTGCCGCGCTTGCAGCCCACTTCCCATCGGGACTGAATGCCAGAGCGGAAACACCATATTTTTCGTGACGGCCTAACATCCGCGGGTGAGCGCCAACTTTTGGTTCATATAGGATCACACTGCCGCCATCGCTACCTAAGGCCAGTTCTGAGGTATGTGGATTGAAAGCAATTACGTTCACCGCTGTGTGCAGTGGCATTTGCACAAACCACTTTCTTGCGGCTACGTCCCAAATTCGTGCAGTTTTGCCGGAGGCTGCTGCTATCAGGTTACCGTCATGGTTAAATACCACCCCGGTAACTTCGTCATCCAGTCCGGGCAAAGTCTGAATTTCACGAAGCGTCGCAGCATCCCACAACTTCACAGTTTTATCGCGGCTGGCAGTGGCAAGGAACTTTCCATCCGGGCTAAAGGCAACGTCGGTTATAAGACCCCTGTGTCCTTCGATGTCCCATATCCTTACTGTGCGGTCCCAACTCGCGGTGGCGACGAAGCTGCCGTCGGGGCTGACGGCCACAGCTTCTACTGGCTGGCTGTGCCCTGAAAGATTCAGCAACTGATGGCCGGAGAATGGGTCCCACACTTTCGCGCTGCCATCGGCGCTGGCAGAAACCAGCCTTCCTGCTGGATCGAATGCTACCGAAAAAACGGTATTGCTGTGCGCGTCGGGCAACGTGTACTTGTTTTCACCTTTTTGATTCCATATCCGCACCGAGCGGTCCATTCCCGCACTCGCCAGGTACAAATTGTCTGGGCTGAAGGCGATGCCCATAACTTTGTCAGTATTTCCTACGAGTACCATCGCAGGTTTACATCCGGGGTTGC
>DATIYR010000038.1:0-3479 GCA_035517535.1 Terriglobales bacterium | reverse complement strand
GCGGCTTCGTCCTGCGACTCCCAGGCAAGCATGTTGTCGTCGCGGCCCTGCCGATAGTGAAGAAATGTTCGAACCGATGTCAGAAAATGCAAAGCCGGTTGCAGTTTTTGTGTCGACTCCGGCAGCAGCGCTTCCGGCGTCGGCCAGCGGCGCTCTTTATCGAGCGCCGAGAGCAGCGCCATCCAACAGGCGACGTTGTAGTCGCGCAAGCCACCCGGAGCTTCTTTTACATTGGGTTCGAGATGAAAAACCGTGTTCCCGTATTTCGCATGCCGCGAGCGGGTCACCTCCGCAAGCTGCTGGATGATGTAATTCCCTTCCCGCACGAAGAACTTCGGCAGAAGTTTTGCGTGTAGTCGGTCGAAGAGTTCACGATCCCCGATCAAAAATCTCGAATCAAGCAGAGAAATTGTGAATTCCACATTCTGCGGATCGAATTGATCGCATTCGGCGAGGGTTCGCGTGGTGGGGCCGAGCTTCATTCTCAGATCCCAGAGTTCCTGGCAAAAGCTGCGGATGGGATCGCGGTAAGTATCTTCCGTGCTGCGGTCGGCATGCAGGAAAAGAATGTCCACGTCAGAGTGCGGAAACAGAGCACGCCTGCCAAAACCGCCGAGGGCGACCAGCACGAAATTCTTCGGCTCCCCGCCGCCGGGGCTGATCAGTTCCTGCCACAACCGGCACAAAATTTCTTCGACCAGAGTTGTACGGGCGGCAATTGTGGCCGGACCATCGCCAGTAGAGGCAAACTGCTCCTGGATACGCGAGGATTCGCTGGAATAAAGATCACGTAATTCGGAGCGCAACGTGGCTGCTGTACTCATGTGGAGGCGGTCTGCGGCCCGCACCCTTGGCGGTGCACATCCACTCTAAATGCGGCCTCCGATACCGGGAAATTGAAACTATTTATGGGGGCAATCAGGAATGATTATTGAAGCAGGTCTTACCCTTCCGCCTTTAGCTGTTGGCTTACCATGGATTCGACTCAGCTTTGCCAAGAGCTAACGGCTGAAAGCCTGGTTTCATAGTGCATTTTCTCCGCGCTCCTCGTTGCGGATGCGAAGTGCTTCGTCAACGCGCGAGAGAAAAATCTTGCCATCACCAATTTTTCCGGTTTGTGCGGAAGAAATGATAGTCTGCGTCACCTTTTCGACGACGCCATCAGAGACGACCATTTCGATTTTAATTTTCGGAATCAAATCAACCGTGTATTCGCGCCCGCGATAGACCTCGGTGTGGCCCTTCTGGCGGCCATGCCCGCGCACTTCAATCACGGTCATTCCTTCGACACCGATTTCGTGCAGCGCATTCTTTACCGCTTCTAATTTCGACGTCTGAATGATGGCTTCGATCTTGGTCATTTCATTGTCCTCGAATCAGCTGTGGGCCTGGTTGCGAACAGCTAAGCTGAAACCTCCCAGTAATAACCTTCCTCGCCATGCTGCGACAAATCGAGACCCATGACTTCGTGTTCCTTGCTGACCCGCAAGCCGACCGTCGCATCAACAATTTTCAGAATTATGAGCGTACCCACAAGCGCCAGAGTCCAAGCAATGGCTACGCCCACCAGCTGATTCAAAATCTGATGAAAGTTGCCTTGAATCATCCCCGAGGGGAGAACGTTCCCCTGGGCATCCTTGAAAATGGGGTTGATCGCGCTGGAGGCGAAAACTCCAGTCAGGATCGCACCCAATGTTCCCCCCGCGCCGTGAACGCCAAATGCGTCGAGTGAATCGTCATAGCCGAAACGCGCCTTGACGGCGGCGACCATGTAATAGCAGAAGGCCCCAGCGAGCAGGCCAATCACCAGCGCCGACATTGGACCCACAAACCCGGAAGCCGGAGTAATGGCCACAAGTCCGGCAACTGCTCCGGAAATTGCGCCGAGTGCGCTCACTTTGCCGTTGCGCCACCACTCAGCCGCGCACCAACCTATCACGGCCGCAGCCGCTCCCAGGTGCGTGGCGACGAATGCGCTGGTCGCCAGAGGGCCGGAAGAGAGCGCGCTGCCGGCGTTGAATCCGAACCAGCCCACCCACAACATGCACGCCCCGATAAAGCTCAATACCACGCTGTGCGGCGGCATCGCCTCATCCGGATATCCAAGACGGCGGCCGAGGTACAGCGCGCATACCAATGCCGAAACGCCAGAAGTGATGTGGACAACTGTGCCGCCGGCGAAATCAAGTGTGGGAAAACGCCCGCCCAGCGCGGCATTCAGCAGACCACCCTTACCCCAGACCATGTGCGCCATCGGCGCGTACACAACCAACGACCACAAGATCATGAAGAGCAGCATGGCGGTGAACTTCATGCGCTCTGCAAATGCGCCGGTGATCAGCGCCGGCGTGATGATCGCAAACATCAACTGATAAATCATGTAGGTCTGCTGCGGGATAGTCGCAGAGTAAGCGGCGTCCGGCTGAAGGCCAACGCCGCGCAGAAAAACATGATGCAATCCGCCGATGAAACTGCTTCCGGAGCCAAAAGCCAGGCTGTAACCAAACAGCGCCCACAGGACCGAAATGACCGCCATCATGGCGAAGCTCTGCAGCATGGTCGAGAGGACGTTTTTCTTGCGAACCAGGCCGCCGTAGAAGAGTGCGAGACCGGGACCGGTCATCATGAGCACGAGGGCGGCGCTCGTCAGCATCCAGGCGTTATCTGCGGAGCTTTGCGCCTCAGCGGTCCGCTGTTCGAGCGCCGCGATGCGCTGAATCTGTCGATCAGTGGACTGCAAAGGAAGAGCGGGCGCGACTAGTCCCCAAAGATTGGAAGCTAATAACAATGCAGTAACAACTACACAACTGCGAACGAAGCACCTGAGCTTCAACGCGGGGCCTCCAGCGAAAGGACGTAAATTGCTACTTTGAGTTGCTACTGTAAACGCTTTTCTTGCTGGACTTCTAAAAAGGTTCTAAATAATTGAAGAATCGCGGTTGCCGAGATTAACTGCGTTTTTCCTCCGCAACCTCGATGCGCGCCTGCGCGCGCCGCACTTTGCCGAGATCTTTCGATACTTCTTCTTCGGTTTGCGCCGTGTTCAACGCCTCTTCGGCGTCTTCGAGCGAGCGCTGGGCTCGCGCCACATCGATTTCGTCGGCCCGCTCTACGGTTTCGGCGAGCACGGTGACTTTATCAGGAAGAACCTCGGCAAATCCCCAGGCACAAGCAAAGCGGTGCACTTGTGACCCAGAGCGATAGCTGATTTCACCTGCGCCCAATTCCGTAATGAGAGGAGCATGGCCGGGCAGGATGCCAATGTAGCCGTTGAGGCCGGGAATCTGCACCTCTTCGGCGGTATCGCGAACCACCAGCTTCTCCGGGGTCACGATTTCGAGTTGGAAAAAATCAGCCATAAATTCTGTTCACCCGTGGCTCCGGGCCTCTGTGGTAAAACTTTTTATGCCGCCACTTTCAGCTTTTCCGCCGCCGCCGTTACTTCGTCGATCGTGCCTTTCATATAGAAGGCCTGCTCC
>DATIYR010000037.1:0-2986 GCA_035517535.1 Terriglobales bacterium | reverse complement strand
AACCTGTTGGCGGCGGAAGCGCAGGTGTAAAACCCTTTGTGGCCGTCAGCTATTTGGAGGGCATTGAAAAGTATTTAGGCGATGACGTGAAAGTCTATTATCAGCGCGGCATTCCGACGCTCTCCGATATGGCGAGACACACGAACTTCAGCGTGGATGCAGACAACCAGCAACCCGGACTGAAGTTCGAATACTTCAAAAATACGAATCTCGAAGCAGCGCCGGCGGAGGAGCGCACGGACCAGCACGTTGATATAGACGCAACCCTCGGTGGCGGCACTGGATCGAACAATGCTTCTGCGCGCTGGAGCGGATACTTTACTCCGCAAACGTCCGGTAATTACATCGTGTTCATTCAGGGCCAGGGCGAGGGCACAGGATATCGGCTCTTTATCGATGACAAGTTGGTCATCGACAACTGGGAACGAGCAAATGCACGCGTGAGCGAGACGATGCTGCCGCTCGAAGCCGGCGCGCACAAAATCCGTCTGGAATATTTTGTGCATCGGGCATGGCATGGCGCGCGATTGAGCCTCGGGATTGTGCGGCCCGAGGAGGTTGTGGACGAAAATGCGAAGAAGCTGGCGGCGCGAAGTGATGCCGTGCTTTTAGCGGTTGGCTTCGATCCTGAAAGTGAAAGCGAGGGGAGCGACCGGACATTCGAACTCCCCCCCGGGCAGGACGAACTGATCCGCGAGATCACGGCCGCCAATAAGAAGACGATTATAGATATAACCTCGGGCGGAGCGGTCGCGATGCCGTGGATCGATCAGGTTCCGGCGATTTTCGAATCGTGGTATGCCGGGCAGGAGGGCGGCACCGCACTGGCGCAACTTTTATTTGGCGAGTACAGCCCGTCGGGAAAGTTGCCGGTGACGTTTGAGCGGCGCTGGGCAGACAACGCTGTTTACGACAGCTACTACCCCAAAGATGACGAGAAGAAAGTGACCTACAGCGAAGGCGTATTCGTTGGCTATCGGCACTTCGATAAAACTGGAATCAAGCCGCTTTTTCCTTTTGGATTTGGACTTTCCTATACGACTTTCGGCTATAAGAATCTGTTGGTGAATCCCGACGCTGTCTCCGGAGACCAGCCGGTCACCGTGAGTTTCGACGTAACGAACACAGGCATTCGGCCCGGATCCGAAGTTGCCGAAGTGTATGTCGGGGAACAGCATCCTCGTGTTCCGCGACCCGTAAAAGAACTAAAGGGATTCACAAAAGTCAGCTTGCTTCCCGGTGAAACCAAACGAGTCACAGTCACGCTGAATGAACGGGCGTTCTCCTATTACGACGTGGGCAAACATCAGTGGACGGCTGACCCAGGGAAATTCAATTTTTATGTCGGCAGCTCGTCGGAGCAAATTGATCTGACTGGATCGATTATGCGGCAGCCTTGACGTCGATAGGCCCGGCGCAAGCCGTTCGATTCCGCGCCGCCGACTAAGAAAGAAAACGTACCGTTTCTTCGATCAGCTTCGCCGTGGTTTTGTACGGATCACCGGGCGCGTCGTATTCCATCGAACAATAGCCCTTGAATCTGTGCTTTTTCAGAATAGAGAAGGTGCGCGCCAGATCTACATAGACCATTTTCCCTTGTTCGTTCTCCTCGCCATTCTTCACATGGCAAATCCCGTAGGCATGGGCAAACATCGCGTCCATCGCGCGAAAGTTGAAATCGTCGTCGTGGGCCGCCAGTGAGTTGCCAAAGTCAGGAAGCGCGCGAAGCCAGGGATTGTTGACGCTGTCGATGACCTTCACGATAAAAAACGGGTCTTCGCTGACGGGATTGTCGTTTTCAAGATGGACGACAACGTTTTTCTGTGCAGCGTAATCAGCGACTCGCCGCAGGGTTTCGGCGCAAAGATCAACGTCGGGCATCGAGGTTTTGGAGCCGCCGATGTGGGTGCGAATACTGGGAGAACCGAGAGCGGCTCCGACATCGATCCACTGCTTGCTAAACATCACGGCGCGGTTGCGTTCGTCGGGATCAGGCGAGTATTGGCTGTAGTCACCGTCAACTGCGATATCGACGACAGCAGACCCGGCTTTTTCAACCGCCGAGTGGAACTGGTCGAGATATTTGGAATCGGTTGAAGGAAACAGCCGGCTCCAGGGTTCGATTTTGCGAATGTCGAACTTTTTGCGGACGTGCGCGGCGAAGTTTTTGTATTCGATCTGCTGCGAAGCCGGAACTGAACTTGGGGACTTGCCGTCCCATCCCTTCCACCCCACAATGAATTCACGAAAGGGATAAGCCGCGACGGCCACTCTTTCGCGGGGATTCGCAGGAAAGTGGAACGAAGGAGCGGAAGCCGCGCCTTGAGCAGACCGCGGCAACAGCGATGCGCCGGCAATTATGCTGGCACTTTTTTCGAGAAACTCTCGCCGGGTCATAACCATGAAGCATCTCGCCAAGTCCGTCTTGATGCCGGATAGTCTCCTCATTCCAGCACAGCCCTTGATGCTCCCTATCTCATCAACCACAAAGAGCACGAAGATCCACGAAGGATCCGATGGGAGGGTTTGCCTTTGCGCTCCTTCGTGTCCTTCGTAGTCAGATCAGAAATCACCAAGCGCTTCGACGCTAGCTCTTAATTGTTTTGCTGGCCTCGTCCCACCAGACGGCTTTGCGACGGAAGTACGATTCGTTGGCCATGTGACAGGCCAGAGCTGCGTGATGACCGAAGACCGCGTCTTCCACAACTGAATTGCGCGACTTCACCGCCTGGAAGAACGTCCAGAGGTGAGGATGCATGTCGTCATAGTCGGGGCCACGGAAGGAGATCGCCTCAGGCATTGGCACCTCACCGATTTTGGGATCGTTCTCCTCATGCCATTTCTTTTCGTAGGCCATTCTCATGGCGCGCGGAAAACTGTTGTCGTAGTAGCTGGGCGACGTATCTTTTCCGGACTGCGGACTGAAACTAAGCCCGGTTTCATTTACTTCGAGAATGCCCTTGGATCCCTGAATGCGGTAAGTCTC
>DATIYR010000036.1:0-10359 GCA_035517535.1 Terriglobales bacterium | reverse complement strand
CGGGAACTGCAGGTTCCTCCACTTCGCCGAAGGGTTCGCGAAGCGAACCCTTCGGTTTCGCTCGGAATGACAGGAGGAAAGATGTGGGGTAAATGCAGCACTAAAGCGACGTCCCATGCAAAGTCAAATTCCCCACCCTGTCGCAAAGAAGGCGACAAGGGTGGGGCACCCTCCAGAGTTGATATGGTGCACACGGACTAGTCGGACAGAGTGTCCGATCTACGCGAGCAAGGCAGATTCCTTGACTTCGCTCGGAATGACAGGAGGAAAGATGTGGGGTAAATGCAGCACTAAAGTGCTCTCCCGTGCAAAGTCAAATTCCCCACCCTGTCGCAAAGAACGCGACAAGGGTGGGGCACCCTCCAGGGTGGATATGGTGCACACGGACTGTGGAAAAAAGTTGTCAAGACCCCTTTGGAGTTGAATTTCCGCTAAATCGCTCATCGCGCTAGAAATATAAAGTTGTGAAACGTGGCACAATCTCCCCTGGCGGCTTGATATCCTATAACTAAGAGGTAAATACGAAGGCGCGGCCACGGCCGCGCCTTTTTGCGTTTATGGGGTGGAAATGGGAGCTAAACCGGGTAATAGAGATAAGCAAAGTCAAAAGGTCCACTCCTTCGACAAGCTCAGGACAGGCTCTGTCGCAAGGAACGCGACAAGGGTGGGGCATCCGAAGGATTTTCGGAGTTCGGACAAAAGTGTCCGCGCCGCACGGTTCCGCAACACCAAGCGGGCGGGAGAGCGATCGGAGGCTGCGTTTCTATATAAAGCTGCGGAGCTTGGGTTTGGCGTGGCCAAGCCGTGGGGAGACAGTGAGCGGTACGACTTTATTGTCGATAACGGGCGGCGGTTGTTGCGGGTGCAGGTGAAAGCTACGGACTGCCTGCGGGCGCAGGCATATGAAACGCGCGCGACGTACACGGTAGGAAAAGGCCGTGCGGTTTACTCGCGACGAGACATTGATTTTCTCGTGGCGCATGTTGTCCCGCTGGATGTGTGGTACGTGCTCCCGATTGAGGCGTGCGCGCCGGCGCCGATGCTGCGGTTCTATCCGCATCGCGAGGCAAAGCAGATGCGGCTGGAGAAGTACAAAGAAGCGTGGGTACTGATGAGGGAAAATCCCCGCGCTGCGAAAACCGCCCTCCGATCAGTTCAGGGCAGGCTGTAAGGTGGGGCATCCGGCGGATGCCCCTCTCGTTGAGTTCACCCAATCACTTCACCTAATCACTTCACCCAATCGCCTGGTGGCTGGATGATCCGATTGCTTCTTTCCGCTGCGTGCTGTAACTTTCCGCCTCAGCTTGTTGCGGCTGCCCCAGCTTCTGCCGCAGTTTTTGTAATGACGCGATGTGCAGCAGAATCGAAAGCGGCACGGCGAACACCGGAATCAGCACAAGTGGAAACATCCCGATAAGCACGCTGGGCCGATCAAACGCTGCCACTTGAAACGGCGACGGCGAAGTCAGGAAGCCCAGTGTCACAGCCACGACCAGGTCAGTAATGCCGAAGAGGTTCCAAAGCCGGACTCTTTTTCCGGCACTCTGCGCAGCACTTTCCGGCGAACGCGCATAGGCCGCGGCCACAAAGGGTGCGAAGATTCCCACCAGCACATCGCCAATGCCGGCAGGCAAGGCAAAGAGTCCCGGCAGATGCTTGCCCGCGTAAAGCAACAGGAAAATAACTCCTATTACACGATAGAACTGCACGCCTACGAGCCAGCTGTTGGGAATGATCGAGAGCATGCGGCGAAGCAATGGCCAGGTCGAAAACAACAATACGCCCACGACAATTGGAATCAGAAGGCCATACTGAATGGTGGGAGCGCTACCCGCCGGCGGTCGATAAAACCCGGCAACAGAGGTTGCGACGGCCACCGCGAAATATCCGACAAGAAGGAGCGCAATGCTCCAAAACGCTGTCCTCCGGCCTTTCTCCGGCAATGCGTTTCCTTCAGCAGCTGTGCGACGAAGCCCGCGGTTGAACACGAGCAAAATCGCGGTGAGGACCGCGACCATGCCGGTTACGATGAACGGCGTGAGATAACCGGGAACCGTGTAATTCATAAGTTTGCCTCCATTTGTAAAGCGATCTTATCCATAATAGATGTATATGCATCTATTGTTGATGGAGGGAAATTTGTGAGTTTCCTGTGGAAAACTGATCCGCAAGGATGCATATACACTTATCTCATGGCTATCGGTTCACGAGCCCGGCGAACGAAAGCGACGTCTAAGGTCATCCCGCTGCCTTGCGCCTGCGCCAATCTTCGCCGTGCCGCGCGCCTGGTGACTCAGCTTTACGAGGAGGCGATACGGCCCGCCGGCATCACCGGCCCGCAGTTTACACTGCTGCAGGCCTTGAAACTCGCCTCCGGAATATCGCAAAAGCAATTGGGTGAAATTCTGGGAATAGACAGCACAACGCTTACGCGCACACTCGCTTTGCTGGAAAAACGCGGCTGGTTGAAGTCGCAGCCGGCGAAAGATCGTCGCGCGCTGCGGCTCGGGCTTAGCACAGCGGGAGAGCGGGAATACGAACGCGCCTTGCCCTATTGGCAGTCAGCCCAGAGACGGCTGAAGCACGCGTTGGGTGATATGAAGTGGAATCGGCTGATCGAGGCGGCGGTGCAGACGACGGAAGCGATTCAGTGACGAGGGTTCCCACTTCTCGCAGAATCCGAGTCAAAACCCCCAGCCTGTCGCAAAAGAACGCGACAAGGTTGGGGCACCCGGCCGGGGTATTCTTGAGGGATGGACAAGAAGGAAATCAATTCTCCAAAGCTGACGGCGCGTTTTCTCATTTTTATTAGCGGGTTTGTGCTGCTGATGCTGCTGGTGGCGCATTTTCTGCTGCGGTGGTTCTGAAGCGTGGTGACTTTGACCGCAATGTCCTCCGGAGTGTGCGGAATCATTCGCTTGCGAATGACTCGGGTCCGCTCGGAATGATACCGGAGAAGAGTTACTCAGCCGCAAACACCAGGAAATAATCCATTCCATCTTTTTTGTAGTCTTCCTGCTGCACCACCTTGTAGCCCGCCTGTTTCATTTCACGAATTACCACATCGCGGTTGACGCCGTGGTTGGCGCCGTTGCCATTGCGGTCGATCACTCCGACCTTAGCGTCTTTCGCAAGCGAATGGCGCAAGTTGCGGAACAAGACGACTGGTTGCGCGACCTCGTGGTAAGCCTTGAGGAGCAAAACGGCATCCACGGGACCGGGCAGAAGCGGATTGTTCGGCTTGCCGAGAACGGTTTTGACGTTGTGCAGGTTGTCTTTCTTCACGCGCGCATCAATGTAGTGAATCGCTTCGGGATTGATGTCTTCCGCGTAAACGATTCCTTTGTCGCCCACTCTTCGCGCGGCCAGCACGCTAAAAAATCCTGAGCCGGCTCCGATATCGGCGACACGCTTGCCGGGGAAAATGCCGAGAGTGTCCATCACGCGGTTGACTTGCAGCCTTTCCGCTCTTCCTGGGGTATCAAAAATGGAGAGATCGCCGGTGTAAGGAGTGCTGGTTGGGCGGTGCGCCGGGGCCTGGGCAAACGAGTATGCGCAAAGAGTGGCGACGAGAGTTAAGAAGGTGAGTTTTATAGAACGCAGCAACATGGCGAACAGCTCCTGATAGAAACCATACGAGATCAGAAATATTTTAGATCGTGTTCTAAGGCTGGTTCATCCTGGATCCTGAATGACCGCATGTCGATAGCATCGCAACGGCTGGTGCGAGTAATGTCATCTAAATTACCCTTGGATCTAATTGGAGGTCTTAAATGAGCGCCAACAAAACAACTTGGGAGCCTTACGAGGAGCATGGAGAGCTCTCCATGCGCAGCAATCTTCCAGAGACAGTCTTTGCGTTTCCGAAACAGCGGAAAGAGCCGCTTACCGACGCCAAGCACGTGCGCAATGCGGTCGCACGATTTGACCAGGTGACCGATGCTTCCGATGAAGAAAGAGCTTTGGCATTTGCGAACATCGAGAAAGCAGCGCGGCACTACGACGTGGATCTTTCTGAGACTAATTGGCACGAGTTAGGGGCACATCCTCAGCGAAACCGGAAAGAGCATGCCGCGAAGGCGGTTGAGACAAAACGAGAGCGTGGCGAACTGAAAAGTGCCGCTGCGAAGGCCGTAGAAACGAAACGAGAGCACGGCGTGCTCGAAACCGAAGCTGCCAAAGCGGCCACGACCAGAAGCCATAAACGCAAGGCAAGTTAGCTGTCCGATTTGCCGGGGGGTGGTTTCGGTACGCTCGGAATAACGTGGTGAGGGGAGGAATGCAGCGCCGAAGCGCGGCTCCAGCCATTCACACGGTCAAAGCCGGTGCCCCGAGATACAACGCACTCCTAGCAAAGATCGCGGGTCGAAGTCAAAGTCCCCACCCTCCCGCAAAGAACGCGGGAAGGATGGGGCACCCTCCGGAGTTGGTGTTAGGAACAGTTGGTCGGACGGGAGCGGCCGACCCACACGACTTTTGCGATGCTTAGCTTATGCGATTTTTTCTGTACGAAACATGCCGGGCTGATAATCGCCTGGAACCGTCCGGGCTGAAATGTTCAGGCGGTTCCAGCCGTTGATAGTCACAATTGCCAACGTGAGGTCTGACAGCTGCTTGTCATCGAAGTGCGGACGCACTTTCTCATAAACTTCGTCAGACACGTGACCGTCGGTGATCAGAGTAAGAGCTTCCGTCCACTCGAGCGCCGCACGTTCCCGTTCCGTATAGAACGGAGACTCCCGCCAGGCATCCAGCGAATAGAGGCGTTGCTCGTTTTCGCCACCCGCCCGCAAGTCCTTCCAGTGCATGTCGAGACAGTATGCGCAGCCATTGATCTGTGAGGCGCGCAGGTTCACGAGATTGAGCAGCGATTCTTCGAGGCCGCAGCCATGCAGATACTGTCCTAAACCCAGCATTGCTTTCATCGCGCCCGGAGCGGCCTTGCCGTAGTTGAAACGAGCTTCCATACATCCTCCTCCGATTGAATGATTGATTATTTGGATGCTTGTCTGCGAGGCGAGACTCCCGAATCAACACTTAGTTTGGTCCAAATTGCAGTCATTATGATGCACTGACCACGCAGTGCTGATCGAAGACACGCCTGAGTTCAGCGGCGAGGTCGACGGAATCGCGATGTTCGATGTCGCTGCGCTGCATCATGTGGACGAGCTGGCCGTCGCGGAAAAGCGCGAGAGAAGGCGATGATGGCGGATAACCCGTGAAGTAGGAGCGGGCACGTTCAGTGGCTTCAACGTCCTGGCCGGCGAATACGCTGAATGCGCGATCGGGCTTTGCAGAGTGCTGTAGTGCAACCCGCACCGCGGGACGCATGCGTCCGGCAGCGCAGCCACAGATGGAATTCACGATGACGAGCGTTGTCCCTTGCCGAATTGCGAGTTCGCGGTCTACGTCTGACGCAGTTTTCAATTCTGCAATCCCCAAGTGCGTCAACTCTTCGCGCATGGGAATCACCATAAGCTCTGGATACATTTTTCCTCCCGTGATCCTAAAATCCTGCGCCCCCATTTTACAAAATCCGTTCCACGCCTTGGCGGAGAGCGGGTCAACAATTTAGCAGGCGAACGCAGATTTCACAAAATTTTTTCCCGCTAAATCTGGAGACTCGCCCCGTAATACACTGGATGGCCGATCTGGGATTGCCTTGGATTGAGGTTGTCGGGCGATTGATCGCGACAAATCTCGGTAGAAATTAAGTACTTTGAAGAAGGGATGTCATGTTCTTTCACTGGTTCCGGTTGAGGCAGTCGGCTTGCAGGTTCGGCGGTTTGTTGTTCGTGCTGTCGGCGCTTTCGATGCTGCATGCGCAGAGCGCCACGGCGCCTACTGCTTCGCAGGACCCGGAAACGATCGATCAGATCTGGCAGAAAGCCAGCAGTAAATATGACGCTGAGCGCGCTGCACTACTTAAACAAGTCGATGCCGTGGATCATGAAGGCCCGTACCGCGCTGATTGGGAATCACTGCAGAAATATGAAGAGCCGGAATGGTACAAGGATGCGAAGTTTGGAATTTTTATTCATTGGGGAGTGTATTCGGTGCCGGCGTTTGGCAGCGAGTGGTATCCGCGGCTGATGTATGTGAAGGGATCTTCGGAATACCAGCACCACATTGAGACTTACGGACCGCAGGACAAATTCGGATACAAAGATTTCATTCCGATGTTTAAAGCGGAGCATTTCGATCCGGCTGCATGGGCTGAGTTATTCAAGAGGGCGGGCGCGAAATACGTTATTCCCGTGGCCGAGCACCATGATGGATTTGCGATGTATGACAGTGGCCTGAGCGACTGGACTGTGGTCAAGATGGGGCCGCATCGCGACACCACCGGAGAGCTGGCGAAAGCCGTGCGCGCCGCGGGGCTGCATTTTGGCTTGTCGTCGCATCGGGTCGAGCACAATTTCTTTTTGGGCCCGGGGCGCACGATATCTTCCGATATCAATGACCCGCAGTATGCAGCTTTTTACGGCCCGGCGCACAACTGGCTGATGAACCCGTCGGGCACTCCACTTAATGATGACTTTACTTACGTCTCTGAGGCGTGGGTGAACGACTGGCTGGCGCGAGCTGCGGAGCTGGTGGGGAAATATCATCCCGATGTGGTTTACTTCGATTGGTGGATCGGGCAGGCATCGATTCGACCGAACCTCACGCGCTTTGCCGCGTTCTATTACAACAGCTCTCTGAAGTATGGCGACCATGTCGGCGTGATCAACTACAAGGACTATGCCATGCAAGACCACTCGGGCGTGCTCGATATTGAACGCGGGCAGCTCGGCGACATTCGGCCACTGCATTGGCAGACTGACACGTCGGTGAGCAATAAATCATGGGGCTATATCAACAATGACACCTTCAAGTCTCCGCAATTCATCGTGGATCAACTCGTCGATATCGTGAGCAAGAACGGCAACCTTTTATTAAATATTGGGCCACGCTCGGACGGCACGATTCCCGACGAGGTGCAACAAGTGCTGCTGGATGTCGGCGCATGGCTGAATGTGAACGGTGAGGCGATTTATGGCACTCGCCCATGGCGGATTTACGGTGAGGGGCCGACAAAGGTGGAGGCCGGATCGTTTCACGACACCGATACCGCGAATTACACGCCGGAGGATTTTCGCTTCACCACCAAAGGCAACGTGCTTTATGCGATCGGACTGGCCTGGCCGGCAAATCGCGAGGCGGTGATTCACTCGCTCAAACCGACAACAGGCGATGAGCGAGTACAAAATGTCGAGTTGCTGGGGAGCGATGAAAAAATTCACTTCGAGCAAAGTGCGGATGGTTTGCACGTGCAACTGCCGTCGAAAGCGCCGGCAAAGTATGCTTATGCGCTGCGCGTGACGTTTGGAGATGCTGTGCATTAGGACCACATCACGTGATCTGGGGGAAGAGATGAAGCATTCCGGAAAAATTGCCTGCACTATCGTCCTCGCGTTTGTCGCACTCCTCGCGTGCGCGGCTGCTGCGCAGGAAAGTTCGAATCTGCCTTATATGAATCCGAAATTGTCGCCGGAAGAGCGCGCGGCGGATTTGGTCCATCGCATGACGCTTGAGGAAAAGGCGACGCAACTGGTGAACCAGGCTCGGGCGATTCCGCGTTTGAATGTACCGGCTTACGACTGGTGGAGCGAGGCGCTGCATGGAGTTGCGGTCAATGGCACCACGGAATTTCCCGAGCCCATCGGCCTGGCCGCAACATTCGATACGCCGCGCATTCACGAGATGGCGACGGACATCGGCACCGAGGGCCGGATCAAGCACGCGCAGGACGTTCGCGCCGGACATTCAAATATTTTCGAGGGTCTGGATTTTTGGGCGCCGAATGTGAACATTTTTCGTGATCCTCGTTGGGGCCGCGGGCAGGAGACCTATGGCGAAGATCCGTTCCTGAGCGGGCGCATGGCGGTGGCATTCGTTACCGGCATGCAGGGCGATGACCCTCATTATTACCGCGTGATTTCGACGCCCAAGCACTTCGACGTGCACAGCGGGCCTGAGCCCACGCGCCACTTCGCTGACGTGGACGTGAGCAAACATGATGAAGAAGACACGTACCTGCCGGCGTTTCGAGCTGCCGTGGTCGAGGGACATGCGGGATCGGTGATGTGCGCGTATAACGCGATCAAGGGCCAGCCGGCGTGTGCCAATCAGTTTCTGCTGCAGGACACGCTGCGCGGAGCATGGCAATTCCAGGGGTATGTGGTCTCGGACTGCGGCGCGGTGCGAGACATCTTCGATGGCCACCGCTATCGTCCGACGCAGGCACAGGCTTCAGCCATCTCGCTCGAGCGCGGGATGGATAACGAGTGCATTGACTTCACAACCAAGGTGACCGACGACCACGATTACAAACCGTACATTGAAGCTGTGCAGCAGGGTTATCTTTCGGAGAGCGCGATTGATACCGCGCTGATTCGACTGTTCACGGCCCGCATCCGGCTCGGGATGTTCGATTCACCGTCGATGGTGCCATACAGCAAAATTGATGAAAGCGAACTCGATAACGCAGCGCATCGCGCTTTGGCGCGGCAGATGGCGGATGAATCGATGGTGCTGTTGAAGAATGATGGCGTGCTGCCTCTGAAATCGGTGAAGCGAATTGCGATCGTGGGACCGCTCGCAGACCAGACTGCGGTTTTGCTTGGCAACTACAACGGCATTCCGACGCACACGGTGAGCATGCTCGAAGGGATGAAGGCTGAGTTCCCCGACGCGAAGATCACTTACGTTGCGGGGACACAGTTCCTGTCGAATCAAGGTAATCTTGTGCCCGCGTCGGTGCTGACCGCTCCTGATGGCAAGCCGGGGCTCAAGGCCGAGTACACTTCGGGCGCGAGCTTCGACGCTTCAGGCACGCCGCTGACATCACGGATCGAATCCACAGTGAATTTGAATGAGAGCGACCTTCCCGAGCAGGCGAAGGGAACGCGCGATTTCTCCGTTCAGTGGACCGGCTTTCTTAATCCGAGTGCGACTGGCGATTATTTGCTCGGCATGAAGTCAGACGGGTTCGCGCGCGTTTCCGTAGGAGACAAGCTGGTTGTGCAACTGTGGGGCGGTGGCTCGAACCTCGGGCAAATTCATCTGGAAAAAGGACACCCGGCGAAGCTGGATGTGATCTATCGTCACAATGAGAACGGCAAGCCGGAAGCGCAGCTCATCTGGGCACCGGTGAATAATGCGCCTGATCCGGCGGCCATCGCTGCGGCACGAAACGCCGATGTAGTCATCGCGGTTGTCGGAATCACGAGCCGTCTCGAAGGCGAGGAAATGCCGGTCGACATGCCGGGCTTTCTCGGCGGAGACCGCACCAACCTCGAGATGCCTAAACCGGAAGAAGATCTGGTTGAAGCTGTGGCTGCAACGGGCAAGCCCCTGGTGGTTGTGCTCATGAATGGCAGCGCGCTCGGAGTGAACTGGGAGAAAGCGCACGCCAATGCGATTCTCGAAGCCTGGTACTCGGGCGAGGAAGGTGGAGCGGCGATTGCCGAAACTCTGAGCGGGAAAAATAATCCCGCTGGGCGCCTGCCGGTTACGTTCTATATGGATGTTCACCAACTGCCCAACTTCGAAGATTATTCAATGCAGGGACGCACCTATCGCTACTTTGAAGGCGAACCGCTTTGGCCGTTTGGTTATGGACTCAGCTATACGACGTTCAGCTATGGGAATCTCACTCTGCCCGATGCACCGATCAATGCAGGCGATCCGCTCGATGCGTCGGTGACGGTGACGAATACAGGGAAAGTTGCCGGCGATGAAGTGGTGCAGCTCTATCTGAAATTTCCCGAGGTTGCGGGCGCGCCGATTCGTGCGTTGCGAGGATTTCAGCGTATTCATCTCGAGCCGGGGGCAAACCAAAAAGTTGAGTTTCGTCTGAACCCGCGCGATCTGAGCATGGTGACTGAGACGGGGGATATCATCGTCGCGCAGGGGAAGTACACACTGTCGGTTGGCGGCGGACAACCAGGGGCTGGCGTTCAGTCAGTCAGCGGCACATTCGAGGTGAAAGGTCAGCTGATGCTGCCGGAGTGATTTGGTGGACCTGGTCGGGATCGAACTTGAGCCGTTTTCGCGGCGTTTGAGCCGCGAGGCGAAATCCTGAGCGAAGCGAAGGACCTCATAATTTTGGTGGACCTGGTCGGGATCGAACCGACGACCTCTTCCATGCCATGGAAGCGCGCTCCCAGCTGCGCCACAGGCCCACGTCTTGGATTGAATCAATCGGGCGGGTAACAAAACTCCGAGCTCAATCGTAACAAAGTTAGGCAGCAATCACCAGCAGTCGGCGCGTCTGCCAGAGCTCAATTTAAATTTCCGGAGTGGCGTCATCAT